>NVQY01000181.1 GCA_002400675.1 Paracoccaceae bacterium
GGCCCGCCGATCCGGGTTCGACGAGGTTGAAATCGACGCCGACCTTGCAGCGCGACAACCTCAGGATCAGTGGCTAGCCCGGGCCAACTGGCGCGCGCATGATTACCAATCCCGCCTGCGTGGCCCGCGCGCCGCCTAAGCCCCCTCCTCGCCGCAACAGTGGGCGCGGACAGGTATTTCCGTTAGTATGCTAATGACCATACCTGCCGATTACCCTTTCCCTGACCTAGATCAAAGCTTATCTAAAGGGGCCGGTATACCACCCGGCACAGAAACCATGACAGAGATGATGCCCGTGACTGACGCCCGCACCCCAAACGAAACCGACCAGAACGCCACGACCCAAGACACCCCGGCCCCGAAAAAACCGGTGCTGCCGGACGCGCAAACCGTGACATCGGTGAAACACTGGACCGACCGTCTGTTTTCGTTCCGGGTGACGCGGCCACGAACCCTGCGGTTCCGCTCGGGCGAATTTGTGATGATCGGGCTGATGGGCGACAACGGCAAACCGCTGCTGCGCGCCTATTCGATCGCCAGCCCCTCGTGGGATGACGAATTAGAGTTCTACTCGATCAAAGTGCCCGATGGCCCGCTGACCAGTCGATTGCAACACATCAAGGTCGGCGACCAGATCATCCTGCGCCCCAAACCGGTCGGGACCTTGGTGCATGACGCGCTGTTGCCCGGCAAACGCCTGTGGTTCTTTGCCACCGGCACCGGGTTTGCGCCGTTTGCCTCGCTGCTGCGTGAACCGCAGACATGGGAAGACTACGACGAGGTGATCATCACCCACACCTGCCGCACGGCGGGCGAATTGCACTATGGGGCCGATCTGATCGCCTCGCTCAAGGATGATCCGCTGATCGGTGAAATGATCGGCGACAAGCTGCGGTATTATCCGACCACCACCCGTGAACAAAGCCCAAAGATGGGGCGGATCACCGACCTCATGCGCTCTGGCGAAGTATACAGCGATCTGGGGGTCGAACCGATGACGCCGGAAACCGACCGGGCGATGATCTGCGGCAATCTGGACTTCAACCTTGATATCAAGGCCTTGCTCGAAGGCTACGGGCTTGAGGAAGGCGCAAACTCGAAACCGGCGCAATTCGTGGTGGAAAAGGCGTTTCTGGACTGACCGGATCACCCAAGGCGCATGGCAGGAAATCCAACGAAACAGGGATTGCCTGCAACATGTTGACTTGAAAACCGTGGCTGTGAACGTCATACCGGCCTTACCTATTGAATCACCCGCCCGGGAACGTTAGCTTTCCGGGACTTTTCGTAAATGACACAAGGAAATCCGTCATAGCCCGCAGACCTCACAACGCGCCGCCGCAACGCGACACCGGCCCCCGCGTAAACGAAAAAATCCGCTCTCCTGAAATCCGGCTTATCGGCGCTGATGGCGAAAACGCAGGCGTTGTAACCCCTTCGCGGGCCATGCAGATGGCAGACGAGGCCGGTCTTGATCTGGTCGAAATCTCGCCCAATGCCAATCCTCCGGTCTGCAAGATCATGGATTTCGGCAAGTACAAATACGAGACGCAGAAACGCGAATCCGAAGCGCGCAAGAAACAAAAGATCATCGAGGTCAAAGAGGTCAAGTTTCGCCCCAACACCGATACGCATGACTACGAAGTCAAAATGCGCAACGTGTTCAAGTTCCTGGAAAATGGCGACAAGGTCAAAGTGACCCTGCGGTTCCGCGGACGCGAAATGGCGCACCAGAACCTTGGCCGGCAGTTGCTGGAACGGGTGGCTGAAGACACCAAAGAGGCCGGCAAGATCGAAAATATGCCCAAAATGGAAGGCCGTCAGATGATCATGATGATCGGCCCGCTGCCGCAGAAATAAGCGAACCAAACAACCGGCCCTGCCCGCGAAATGGCGCAGGGCCGCTGACCTGATCCAGCGTTACATCGGCCCGCCTGTCAAAGCCGGGAGTCGGGCGTGATTTTGAAAACCGATGGATTTATGTTACATTTTCCGCATTCGATTTTGAAAGAAATCTATTGGGGAGGTGTCATCCATGCCCGCAACCATGCTTTCTGGTTTTTCCACCACATACCAACGCGCGGTTCTTTCCACTCTGAATGATACCAGTGCGCAATGGCTGCCCTCATTTGACGGATCCGCTATCACCCGCACCATTCTGTTCGGTGCCGCAGTTGGCCAGTTCGAGATTGTCTTTTGGGGCACGGGCCTGACGGAAACCGGATCCGCCCTTACGGGGGTCGGTCGTCGGCATGGACCTCTATCTGGTTACCGGCAGCTTTCCGCGCCCGAAGGTGGCGGAAATCACCGGCCTGAACATCCCTGACTTTGGCACCTTTGTCACCAACGCCCAAACGCTTGCCAACACAGAGCCGGATTTCAACAATACCGACGTGGCCGCGTTTTTTGATGCGGTTACCCCGGCTGTGATCAACGGCTCACCCGGTGATGATTTCATTGAGGCGGGACCGGGGCTAACGGACATCCACGCCGGAAAAGGCAATGACGTGGTGCTGGCCGGTCCCGGTGGCGGGCTGATAGACATGGGCAGGGGCAGCCGGGACGCGCTGGATTTCCGCAATGTATCCGCTGGGATTGATGCGGATCTGGGCACCGGCACAATTTCCTCTGGCGGCATCGGCTGGAGCATTTCCGGGGTCAAAGTCCTGTTCGGCTCCAATCTGGCTGACACGCTGGTCGGCGGTGGTGGTGGCGACAAAATTTTCGGCCGCGCCGGGGACGACAGGATTCTCGGGTTAGGTGGCAATGACACTCTGAAGGGCGATGACGGCGATGACCGGATATTTGGCGGGGCCGGCATTGATCACCTGTTTGGCCAGCGGGGCAATGACCGGCTGCACGGGAACGCCGGAAACGACATTGTCATAGGGCGTTCAGGCCGGGATCGGCTTTTTGGGCGACGACGGTGCGGATTTGATGATCGGCGGCAAAGGCAACGACAAACTGTTCGGCAACAAGGGAGCGGATAATCTGTCCGGCAACGAAGGGGACGATTTCGTGATAGGCGGGGCCGGGAATGACACTCTGAATGGTCATTCCGGAAACGACACCCTAAGCGGAGGCAACGGTGCCGACTATATTGACGGCGGCACTGGCGACGACCTGATGTCGGGCGGAAAGGGCCTGGATAGTTTCGTTTTTTACGGCGCGAACACCGGCGTCGATACCATTCTGGACTTTGAAACAGGGGCTGACAGAATTCATTTGCTGTCCCAATCCGCTTCTGACACAACGATTTCTTTGGTTGGCGGCACCGCTGACCAATACCTTGTCACCCACCTCGAAGGTAGCATCTTTGTGACAGTGACCGCTGGTTCCCGCGCATTGTTGTTCGACGATCTGGTCTTTACCTGACCGCCCATCCACTGGCCCACAGCCAGAGCGCCCCGTCGCCCTGTCAGGCGATATCGCGGTCCCCGCGCCACCACTTAAGCGCATCGGGGAAATCAAAGGCCAGCGATACCAGATCAACTACCAGCAACACCGCCAGCATGGTCATATAGCCGTCATTCGCCCCAACCAACCCGCTTAGCAACCAGATCAACAAGACAACCAGCGGCGTCCAGATCACCAGATGCGGCAACGCCATCCGCTTGGACAGACCGCGATCAAACAGCATGATCGGCAGGTTCGGCATCATGCCACCCACGCTCAACACCGCCACCCAGAACGCATAAGGCTCTTGGTAAAACAGGATTGGGGCCATGTTGGCCGGCACCAGAATGAAGGCCACCCAAATCTGCACCCACACAGGCATGCGCCTGAAACTATTCCAGATGTCTAAAACCACAACCCGTTCCCCAAAATGGAAAGCCTGCCCGACCCGCGCCGGACAGGACCCACCCCATAACCAAAGCACTTATCCGGCGGCGGTAACCGCCCGCTTGGTCATCACAGCCACCAGATGCGCACGATACGCACCCGAGCCATGCAGATCACTGATCATGCCATCCGCAGACACCGACAACCCATCCAGCGCTCCGGCGGAAAAGTCGGCCGACAACGCGGCCTCAGCCTCGCTCCAGCGGTACACACCCTCTTCGGACGCGCCCGTCACCGCAACCCGAACGCCATCGGCGGTCTTGGCAACAAACACCCCCACAAGCGCAAAACGCGACGCCGGTTGCAGGAATTTCTGATAATTCGCAGCCTCAGGCACCGGGAAACGCACCCCGGTAATGATTTCGCCCTCGTTCAGTGCAGTATCAAACATACCCTGAAAAAAATCATCCGCCGCAATCTCGCGCGTGTCGGTGACAATCGTCGCCCCACTTGCCAGAGCTGCCGCCGGATAATCCGCCGATGGATCATTATTGGCCAGCGACCCGCCAATAGTGCCACGATTGCGCACCGCCGGATCACCGATATGCGCCGCAAGATCGGCCAACGCCGGATATACCCCCGCCCCGGCAGCGACCGCCGCATGGGTGGTAGCCCCACCAACGCTAACGACCCCGCCCTCTTCACTGACGCCCTGCATCTCGCCAATCCCGCTCAGCGAAACCAACTTTGCCGGGGACGCCAACCGCTGTTTCATGGTCGGCAACAACGTCTGCCCCCCGCCCAGCGCCTGCGCATCCTCAGATTTCAGCGCCGCCACCGCGTCGGCAACACTACCGGGCTGTTCAAACTCAAATTCATACATCTCGTTTTCCTTCCCGAAGAAGTCCGGGCCTGCGCCCCAGCTTCTTCTTGTGATAAATACTCAAATTCCGACAGCGCCCCAACACGGCACGCTGCCGAAAAAAGATTACCCGTTCATCGCTTCCCAGACGCGCGCGGGACTAAGAGGCATGTCGATATGCGTGACATCCGCCCCCCCCGACCGAAGTGCGTCGACAACCGCATTCACCACCGACGGCGGCGATCCAATCGCCCCCGCCTCGCCGCAGCCCTTCACCCCAAGCGGGTTATGGGTACAAGGCGTCTGACAGGAATGGTCCACCTCAAAATTCGGCAAATCATCGGCCCGTGGCATGGCGTAATCCATAAAGGACGCGCTCAGCAACTGTCCGTCGCTGTCATAAACGCACCCTTCCAGCAGCGCCTGACCGATGCCTTGCGCCAATCCGCCATGCACCTGACCCGACACGATCATCGGATTGACGATATTGCCGAAATCATCCGCTGCCAGCATCCGCTCGATGCTGACCTTGCCGGTTTCCTTGTCGACCTCTACCTCGCAGGCATAGGCCCCGGCCGGATAGGTAAAGTTGGCCGGATCATAAAACGCGGTCTCTTCCAAGCCCGGTTCAATATCCTCAAGCGGATAGTTGTGCGGCACATAAGCCGCCAACGTAACATCGCCCCAGGCCACCGATTTATCAGTGCCAGCGACGCTAAAGGTGCCATCCTTCAACTCAATGTCGGCATCCGATGCCTCCATCAGATGCGCGGCGATCTTCTTGGCCTTGTTGATGATCTTTTCGGTGGCCCGCACCATCGCGCTCCCGCCAACGGCAAGAGATCGTGACCCGTAGGTCCCCATACCCATCGGCACTTTGGCGGTGTCCCCGTGCACGATCTCGATCATGCTCTCGTCGATGCCGATCATCTCGGCAATCACCTGCGGGAACGCGGTCTCGTGCCCCTGCCCGTGACTGTGGCTCCCGGTCATCACCACCAGACCACCGGTGGCATTGACCCGCACGGTGGCGGATTCGTACAAGCCCGCCCGCGCGCCCAACTGCCCGACAAGGTTACTCGGCGCAATGCCGCAAGCCTCAATGTAACAGTTGATACCAAGCCCGCGCAGCTTGCCGTTTTTCTCGCTCTCGGCGCGACGTGCGGCGAAACCATCAAAATCGGCCATCTCGGTCAGCTTGTCCATGGTGGCATTGTAATCGCCGGTGTCATATTCCACCGCTACCGGAGTGGCATAGGGAAACTCGGTGATAAAGTTCTGCCGACGCAGGGCGATCGGATCGACCCCCAACTCGTGCGCAGCCTTGTCGATCACCCGCTCCAGCTGGAAAGTCGCCTCGGGGCGCCCGGCCCCGCGATAGGCGTCAACCGGCACAGTGTTGGTGAACACCGCCTTGACGTTGATATAGATCAGCGGAGTCTTATAGTTCCCGGCCATTAACGTGCCATGCAGCCATGTGGGCACCGACGGCGCAAAGGTGCTAAGGTACGCGCCCATATTGGCCATCGTGTCGGTGCGCACGGCAACAAAATTGTTGTCCGCATCCAGAGCCAGTTCGATCTTGGTGACGTGATCGCGCCCGTGCGCGTCCGACATGAACGCCTCTGAACGTGACGACGTCCACTTGACCGGACGGTTGCAGGCCTTGGCGGCAAAGGTACAGAATGCCTCTTCCGCATAGTGGAAAATCTTGGTGCCAAAACCACCACCAACGTCAGGCGATACCACCCGAAGCTTGTGTTCCGGAATGCCCAGAACAAATGCCCCCATCAACAGACGGATCACATGCGGGTTCTGGCTGGTGGTATAAAGCGTGTGATCACCGGAAGGACGATCATAATCACCGATGGCAACGCGTGGCTCCATCGGGTTGGCGATCAGCCGGTTGTTGACCAGGTTGAGCGTGGTGACATGCGCCGCACTCTTGATTGCCTCGTCCACCGCATCGCGGTTTTCCTCGACAAAACCCCAGTCATAACACAGGTTGCTGGTCAGATCATCATGCACCTTGGGCGACCCATCAGCCAAAGCGGCCTTCATGTCGACCACGGCGGGAAGATCGCTGATATCCAACTCAATCGCCTCGGCAGCGTCGCGCGCCTGTTCGGCGCTTTCGGCGATGACGGCGGCAACCATCTCGCCCACATAACGCACTTTGCCTTCGGCCAGAATCGGATGCTTGGGTTCTTGCATCACTTCGCCGAACCGGTCGGTGATCTGCCAGCCGCAAGGCACGCCGCCCACACCCTCGAAATCGGTGGCGGTGAATATCTTGACTACGCCGGGCATTGCAGCCGCAGCACTGGTGTCGATACTGTTGATGGTGCCATGGGCGATGTCAGAGCGCAGGAAATGCACATAAGCCTGCCCGCGCATGTTGATGTCGTCGGTATAGTTTCCGTTCCCTGTCAGAAACCTTACGTCTTCGCGCCGCTTTGGGCTGGCGCCGATGCCATGATCTTTCGGCATGTGTCATATCCTCCCTGAATGGTGGGTTTCACCCACCCTACGCAACGTCCCGTAGGGTGGGTGAAACCCACGCGTTTTTCTTGGTTATTCCGCGGCGACTGCAACGTCCTGACCGGACGCTGCCATGATCGCCCTGACAATGTTGTGATACCCGGTACAGCGGCAGATATTGCCTTCCAGATAGGCGCGGATATCGGCCTCGGTGGGCTTGGGGTTATCTTTCAACAGCGCCACCGTCGACATCACCATGCCCGGGGTACAGAACCCGCATTGCAGCCCGTGATGGTCCTGAAACGCCTGTTGGATCGTGTTCAGCGTGCCATCCTCGGCCGCCTGACCTTCGATCGTGGCAACCTCGGCCCCGTTGGCCTCGACGGCCAGCATAGAGCACGATTTCACCGCCTTGCCGTTCACATGCACCACGCAGGCACCACATTGGCTCGTGTCACATCCAACGTGCGTTCCGGTCAGCTCAAGCGTTTCGCGCAAGAACGACGACAACAGCGTGCGGCCCTCGACCTCACCACTCGCAGCTTTGCCGTTCACGGTCATTGAGACCTGTGTCATGATATCCTCCCTGATATTTGTTATCGTTGCCACAGAGTTAAACATGACGCTCAAAGATTGAGAACCAAAAAATTCTCATACTTTAGGATGAGAGGCCGCCGACCCGCCATTTATCCGCGCATCCGCCTTCAGATGACCGGGCGATTCTTTTCCCGGGGCATCGGTCGTGTGGGAATTTCCTTAAGCAACCCGCCAACTCCCATCCCGGCAATATCATCGCCGGTGACCGCAATGCCGCAGGCAACCCGGCTCAGCACCCAATCCGCCCCGTTCAGCGCCGGAGATCGCGCACATCCCGGCAGACCGATCACCGGACGTGTGCCCAGATTCCCCAGAAACAACAGATTACCCGGATCGACCGGCATCCCGAACCTTTCAACCCGTCCCCCCGCCGCGCGCAGCGCCGCCGGGGCCACGTCATCAGCGTCGGACGTCGCCGATCCGGTCAGGATCAGCACCATATCGCCGGCAACTTCGGCCAAAGCCCCGGCCAGCGCGTCACGGTCATGCGGCACAACCACGGTTTGCGCCAACCCCATGCCCAACGCGCCAACCCGCCCGGCAATGGCGCGAATGCCCTTGTCACTGGACGGCCCGCCGGGGATTTCGGTGACCACCAGCCCGGCGCTGGCAAACACCGGCCCCGCCAGCCGCAACGCCGCAGGGGCGGCGACAACCGCGCGCGCCACCTCGTCGCCGGGCACCGCGTAGGAAATGATCTTGATCGTGGCGACCATGCCGCCCGCCGCCATCTGTTGAAACGGCGGCACCGTGGCGATGGTGATCATCGGATGCACGCGGTTGAACCGTTCAATCGCCGCCACGTCCAGAACCACCAGATTGCTGTTGAATGGCGGCGGGCACTCCATGGCGGCAGGGCTCACCTTGAAGGCAGACAAGTTGGAAGCATTTGAGG
>NVQY01000182.1 GCA_002400675.1 Paracoccaceae bacterium
AAACGAGGCCCCGCCCAGAACATGCGCGGCCAGTCGCCCGTTGGGGTAAAGCCGCATCTCGCGCGGGCCAAACAGCAGCCCGGGGTCGCCGATGTCGTAAACCGCTTGTTTCTGCTCAGGCGAAATCCGCTTTTTCACCCAGACGAACTTGCGC
This sequence comes from Paracoccaceae bacterium, assembly GCA_002400675.1. GTDB lineage: Bacteria > Pseudomonadota > Alphaproteobacteria > Rhodobacterales > Rhodobacteraceae > NVQY01. Next base: position 155 of record NVQY01000182.1, read on the forward strand.
TTGCCGGTGAAATCCTTGATCAGGCGGTCGCGGTTAAGATCGGGAAACACCTTCATCAGACCATCGACGGCGGCCAGTGGATCAACCATCAGCGGTGGCTGGGCATAGAGCGAAAACGTGTCAAAGTTGGTGGCCAGAATGCGCCCCTTGCGGTCAACGATATCAACCCGTTGCGCGGTAATGGTGGCCCCTCTGACGCTGGCCATGGGTTCTGCCGGTTCGGTGATCGCCAACATGCCCATGCGCGCGCCGACCAGAACGAAAACACAGGTGAAAAGCACGCCAAGAACCAGAATGCGGCCTTCGGCCTTGCTGCGGTCACGGTCCTGCATATCCGCGTGACGGCGACGCAGGTTTTCGCGTTCGATAACGTCGGGGTTTTCACCCTTGGCGCGGGCCGGAAGGATGCGCGCCAGCGGGCGCAGCGGGATACGGATCATGGCACTTGCCTGTCGGAAGGGGTGTCGTTCATGGTTGATACATCAACCGGGTTGGTGATCGGCAGGAACGGGTCGGGTGGATAGCTGATCTCGTCAACGCGGCCAAACTGGTTCGGGCGCAGTGGCAACAGGCCAAGGCGGTCAAAGTTGATTTCGGTCAGTTCCTGCAACCGGCTGGGGCGGTTCAGATAGGCCCATTCGGCCTTGAGAATGCCAAGGCGGATCTGCGCGGCACCGATATCCCGCTGGAGCTTGCGGGTGTCTTTGAGCGTCCTTTGGGTGGCATAGTTTTCCTGATAGGCCCAGAATGCCAGCCCGATCACACCAAGTGCTGCCAGTATATATGCCAACCCCTTCATTTGCGGTTTTCCTTTAGTTGCGGCGTGCCGATCGCCTTGGCATCAACGCGCCCTGCCGGGGCATCGGTGCGCTGTGCCACCCGCAACCGGGCCGAGCGGGACCGCGGGTTTGCCGCCAGTTCGGTTTCGTCGGGGCCGATGGCCTTGCGTGGCTTTAGCGCGAATTGCGGCGGTTCAGTCTCGATTTCGGGGGCATAGCGGTTGGCCCGCCCGCCCAGTCCGGCACGGGATTGCAGGAACCTCTTGACCATGCGGTCCTCGATTGAGTGGAACGACACCACAGCCAGCCAGCCGCCGGGTTTCAACGCCCGTTCGGCGGCCATAAGCCCTTGGTAAAGCTCTTCGTATTCGGTGTTGACCGCGATCCGCAGGGCCTGAAAACTGCGGGTGGCAGCGTGCGACTGACCGGGTTTTGAACGCGGCAGGCAGCGTTCGACAATTCCGGCCAGCGCCAGTGTCGTGGTGATCGGAGCCTCGGTGCGGGCGCGCACGATGGCCCGGGCGATGCGGCGGCTGGCGCGTTCTTCGCCATAATGAAACAGGATGTCGGCCAGGTCGGCCTCGGGGGCGGTGTTAACCAGGTCGGCGGCACTGGGGCCACTCTGGGACATGCGCATGTCCAAAGGGCCGTCGCGCATGAACGAGAACCCGCGTTCGGCCAGATCAATCTGCATCGATGAAACACCCAGATCCAGCACGATGCCGTCAAGGTCGCTGGCGTATTCATCCATGCGCGAAAACACACCGGGTTGCATCACCAGACGGTCGCCATATGGCGCGGCCCACTCGGCGGCCAGTTCGAACGCCAAAGGGTCGCGATCTACGGCAATGACCCGCGTAGCACCGGCATCAAACAGCCCACGCGTATAGCCACCCGCGCCGAACGTACCGTCCAGCCAGGTGCCCGACACCGGGGCCACCGCGTCCAGCAACGGGCGCAGCAGAACCGGGACATGTGGGTCAGAATTATCAGGGCGGGCCGCGCGAGCCATGCCGTCATTCGCCCCCTGCGTCGTCGATCAGCGACATCGGATCGAAACCCTCGGGCATATCGTCCAGATAGCTTTCGCTTTCCGGGGCCTCGACCGCGCCATAAGTGGCGGCGTTCCAGATCTCGAAATGGTCGCCCATAGCGGTCATCACCGCGTCATCGCCAAGGTTAATTTGTGCGCGCCGGTCCTTGGGCAGCACGATGCGCCCGTCCCGGTCGACTTCGGTTTCCCAGGACTTGCCCAGAATCAGACGGCTGGCCTGCTTACGCTTGAGCGAGCCGCGCGGCATCTTGCGAATGCCGGCCTCGATCAGGGCCATTTCGTCTATTGTATAGGCTTGCAGGAAATTTTTCAGGTGGGGACCGTAGAGCACAACCATGCGGGCCGTGGCGCGTTTTTCGGGGTATTCAGGATCGCCGGACTCAAGCACACGGCGAAAATCGGCGGGGATCGACATTCGACCCTTGCCGTCAACCTTTTGGTTGAACTCGCCTCTGAAGCTAAGACCCAATGTCCTGTCCGTCCCTGTTGCTTTGCGCCCCCGCGCTGTGTTAAAATCCCCCTTAAATGAGGAAACGGCGATTTAACCTGCTGCCACTGGTTAAATCGCCGCCCTCGTCCCGCTGTGCGGGATGTCCGATCACGCGCGCCACCTGGGGGGATGTCTGCTCGCTCGCGCGCCGGATCTCTTGGTCTGATGAAACCGAGTTGCCTGTATGAAACTCTTTTTGTTTTTCAGTGGGGTCGTTTGGTGCCCCGTTGTCTCGTCCTCATCCGATGTATGATTTATACCCATGGGAATTCATGGAAATCAACGGAAAATTTTAAACGGGCCATGGGATTCGGGCAAAACAAGGGCTTTTGGCGTCTGCGTTGTTGGAGATTTGGGCTGGAATTCGGCGGCATTTAGACAATTGGCGAAAATTGACACTAGATGTTGTGGTTTCCCGGCAGATTCCAGAAATTCCCACGAAGTCCCAGAAAACTTTCGTGCCTGCGCGTCCGCCCCTGCACGTTCTTTTTTCGTTCTCACGCGGGCAGCGTCCGATTCAGCAAAACCTCTGCGATTCATGTCCAAATAGCCAACTTGATTCGACTCAATTTGCACCTTTTGCACCGCGCGAACCGGATTCGCCCGGCCTGTCCCATGAATTCCCGGCCCGTTTCCCACCCAGGAATGAATTCAGAACCACGCATGCGTTTGCTGCATAGCAGCATTGCAGATACGTCTATTGTGCAGATGCAGCATCTTCCTATCTTGGTGGCAAGCAAGATCGCACAATGCGGTAGCACACAAATCCAAAGGTTAAGACCATGGCCGTTTCGACACATTATTCCAGCCCGCGCAGCATGCTGTTCGCCCCACTTACATCGTGGTTCTACGCGCTGCGTGTACGGTTTGCCCGCCACCAGAACTATCGCCGCACGCTGAACGAATTGTCGGGGCTGAGTTCCAGCCAACTGGCTGATCTGGGGCTGCATCGGTCCAGCCTGCGCCAGACCGCGTATCAGGCAACATATCACCAGATCCACTAACACGCGGTAAAGGTTTCCCGAACATCAGAGCCAACTTCTCCTCCCTGAAACGGCTCTGGTCAAGCGGTGGTATCCCCTCCCTGATATCACCGCTAAAAATACCGGTTAACGCCGGAACGTAACGCGCCGGAGTTTTCCCTCCCTGAAGCTTTGGCGCTGAAAGAGAACGGCGACACCCTCCTCCCTGGTGTCGTCGTTTTTTTGTTTTGGGCAGGTGTGTCGTGGTGCCTCAGAACGGCACATCATCGCTGGCGCTGATAAACCGCGAGACGATTTTCTTGGTGCCGGCCTTTTCAAAGGCGATTTCCAGCTTGTCACCCTCGATCGACACAATCGCGCCATAGCCGAACTTCTGGTGGAAGACCCGCTGGCCCTCGGTAAAGCTGGACACGGCGTTGAGGTCGATCACCGTATTGCTGGCCTCGCGTGGTTTGGAAATGCCGTGGTCCCCGGCGCGTTTCTGCAAGCGTCGCCAGCCGGGAGAGTTATAGACGTTGGCCTCGGCCACGCGGGCCTCTATGCCCTGCCCCGCGCCCTGCCCGCCCCGGTTCATGCCCGCCGCGCCATAATTGCCGCCATAAAGCCCCGGCGGGGTCAGCACGTCCACATGTTCAGGCGGCAATTCGTCGATGAAGCGCGACGGCAGCGCCGATTGCCATTGGCCGAATATCATCCGGTTGGAAACAAACGACACGGTGCAGATTTCCTCGGCGCGGGTGATGCCGACGTAGGCAAGGCGGCGTTCCTCTTCCAGCCCTTTGATGCCGGATTCGTCCATGGAGCGTTGCGACGGGAACAGCCCGTCCTCCCAGCCCGGCAGGAACACGGCGGGAAATTCCAGCCCCTTGGCGGCGTGCAGGGTCATGATCGACACTTTTTCTTCGTCGCCGCCCTGTTCGTTGTCCATGATCAGGCTGATGTGTTCAAGAAAGCCTTGCAGGTTCTCGAACCCTTCCAGCGCCTTGACCAGCTCCTTGAGGTTTTCCAGCCGCCCCGGTGCCTCGGGCGTCTTGTTGTTCTGCCACATGGCGGTATAGCCGGATTCGTCCAGCGCGATTTCCGCCAGTTCCACGTGGCTTTGGCCGGGATCAGCCACCAGCCGCCCCCAGCGCGCCAGATCAGCCACAAGTTTGGCCAGTTCCACCCCGCCTTTGCCTTTGATCAGGCCCCCTGCGACCGCGAGGCGCGCGCCTTCGACCAGCGACACGCCGTTTTCACGGGCGGTTTTCTGGATGGTCTGCTGCGCCTTGTCGCCAAGGCCGCGTTTGGGGGTGTTGACGATACGTTCAAACGCCAGATCGTCGTCGGGGCTGGTGATGACACGGAAATAGGCCATGGCATCGCGGATTTCCATCCGTTCATAAAACCGCGGCCCGCCGATCACCCGGTAGGGCAGGCCGATGGTCAGAAACCGGTCCTCGAACGCACGCATCTGGTGCGAGGCACGCACAAGGATCGCCATGCTGTCCAGCCCGATGGGGCGCAGGCCACGGGTGCCGGATTGCATCGCTTCGACCTCGTCACCGATCCAGCGGGCTTCTTCCTCGCCGTCCATATGGCCGATCAGGCGCAGCTTTTCGCCCTCGGTGGCCTCGGTCCAAAGGGTCTTGCCAAGGCGCCCTTCGTTGCCGGCAATCACCGCGCTGGCAGCGGCCAGAATATGCGGGGTGCTGCGGTAGTTCTGTTCAAGGCGCACCACATGCGCGCCGGGGAAGTCCTTTTCAAACCGCAGGATATTGCCCACCTCGGCCCCGCGCCAGCCATAAATCGACTGGTCGTCATCGCCCACGCAACAGATGTTCTTGTGCCCCGCCGCCAGCAGGCGCAGCCACAGGTATTGTGCGACATTGGTATCCTGATATTCGTCCACAAGGATGTAGCGGAACCAGCGTTGGTATTGTTCCAGCACATCGGCGTGGGTCTGGAATATCGTCACCACATGCAGCAAGAGGTCGCCAAAATCGACGGCGTTCAGTTCCTTCAGGCGGGTTTGATACTGGGCGTATAGTTCGATGCCCTTGTGGTTATAGGCGCCGGCGTCGGCGGTCGGCACTTTGTCGGGGGTGAACGCGCGGTTCTTCCAGCCGTCGATGATCCCGGCCAGTTGACGCGCGGGCCAGCGTTTGTCGTCAATGTTGCTGGCACCCACCAGTTGTTTCAGCAGGCGCAGCTGATCATCAGAATCCAGAATGGTGAAATTCGATTTCAACCCGGCCAGTTCGGCGTGACGGCGCAGCAGCTTGGCACAGATCGAATGGAAGGTGCCAAGCCACGGCATGCCCTCTATCGACTGGCCCAGCATCTGGCCCACGCGGTTTTTCATCTCGCGCGCGGCCTTGTTGGTAAAGGTCACGGCCAGCACTTCGTTCGGGCGCGCGGTGCCGGTGTTGAGGATATGCACGATGCGCGCGGTCAGGGCGCGGGTTTTGCCGGTCCCTGCCCCCGCCAGCATCAGAACCGGACCATTCATGGTCTCAACCGCCTCGCGTTGGGCCGGGTTCAGCCCGTCCAAATAGGGCGTGGAGCGCGCGGCCATGGCGCGCGCGGAAAGTGATGCGCCTTCAAAGGCGTCCATTTCGTCAAAACTGCTCATGGGGACAAAACATAAGGCCATGTGCGCAAAAGGGAAAGCCATGTTCGGTAAATGTTCTTCGGGTTTTTATGAAAGTCCTGCGTGGGTCCGCGCCCTTGCCCGGAACATGCGCCGGCCACATGTAGACAGGGTGTATTGGCAAAAGGAGGGCGTTATGTTCCGACGGATAATCATGGTTGCTGGGTGGCTGATGGCCCTTGCCCCGGCGGCGTGGGCACATAGTTTCAACGTGGTTATGGTGGTGCCGGACGATCTGGCGCAGGGTCTGCGCGATGACATGGTGGCGGCGTTTCTGGTGGCCTCAGAGGAACGCGATGGCCATGCAAACGAAGAATCGGACGGGCATCTGGGGGGCCTGGATGTGTATATCACCCTGGCTGCAATGGGGGACCGCGCGCGGATAGGTGCCGCCGGCCCGGATATTCTGGCGCTGCCGCTGGCGGGGGATGCAAGGTCGGGGGACGCGGTGATTCTGCGGGCGATGGACGTAGGGTCGCCGCAAGCCACCGGGTTTCTCAACAGCGCTGCGGGGGTGGATTTTGCCCCCTTCGCGGATCGTTTCGCCGACCGTGCGGGCCGCGCTCCGGGGGCCGAGGCCACCGCCGCCTATCTGGCCGCGCGTCGCATTGATCTGGCCGTTCGGCAGTTGCAGAGTGTCGATGATCGCGCCAAACTGGCGGACCTGCTGAAATAGCATGGTGCTGACCCCGGCGGTGCAGTATTCATGCGGCCATGGACCTGCACAGCACTTATCCCGGCCTGTCTGACCTTAAGGCGCGCGCGCAAAAGCGCCTGCCAAAGTTCGTGTGGGAATACCTTGACAGCGGCACCGGGGTCGAGGCCACCAAGGCCCGCAACCGTGCCGCTCTTGACCGGGTTGGGTTTCTGCCCTCTATCCTGCATGGGCCGCAAGAGGTGGACCTGAGCACGCAGTTTCTGGGACAGGAGTACGCCGCGCCCTTTGGAATGGCCCCGCTTGGCATGTCCGGGTTGGTCTGGCCCGATGCGGAACCCATTCTGGCGCGCACTGCCGCCACCGCCGCCCTGCCCTATTGCCTGTCCACCGTGGCCACCCGCCACCCCGAGGATATGGCCGAACATCTGGGGCCAAACGCGTGGTTTCAGCTGTATCCGCCCAAGAACGAGGACACCCGGCGCGACCTGCTGGACCGGGTGCGCGCCGCCGGGTTCTCTACTTTGGTGCTGACGGTGGACATTCCTGTGGCCTCGCGGCGCGAACGCCAGACCCGGTCGGGGCTGACACAACCGCCTAAACTGACCCCGCGCCTGTTGGCGCAGATCGCCACCTGTCCGGTCTGGGCGATGGGCATGGCGCGGCAGGTGGCGGGGGGCTTGGGCATGCCGCGCATGCGCACGCTGGATAAATACCTGACCGGCGCCAGCCAGAGCCTGCCAAGCACGGCGCATATTGGTTATGTCCTGCGCGCATCGCCGAATTACGATTATGTGCGCTGGCTGCGCGACAACTGGCAGGGGCCATTCATCGTCAAAGGGGTGATGCGGGCCGAGGACGCCGCGCCGCTGGAAGCGATCGGCGTTGATGCGCTTTGGGTGTCCAATCACGCGGGACGTCAGTTCGACGGTGCCCCCGCCACAATCGAAGTATTGCCGGAAATCCGCGCCGCAACCCGCCTGCCGCTGGTGTTTGACAGTGGTATCGAAGGCGGTTTGGACATACTGCGCGCGCTGGCGCTGGGGGCGGATTTTGTCATGCTGGGCCGCGCGTTCCACTTTGGTCTGGCGGCGTTGGGGGCGCGCGGCCCGGCGCATGTGATCGACGTTCTGGCCAAGGACATGGCAGCGAATATGGGGCAGTTGGGGGTGGTCGCGCCGGTCAATCTGCCGGCGCCGATCATCCTTGATCGTCTGAGCTGAAGACCTTCAGCGGTTGCGCAATCATTGCCGCAGTGCAGAAATTTCCGTTTACTCATGCGGCGATCCGGTTAAGAGTTCGCCCGAATCCGCCCAAAACTACCCCAAACCCAGAGGCCGCCCATGACCGATTTCAAAAAGATCCTGATTGCCAACCGAGGCGAAATCGCCATTCGCATCATGCGCGCCGCCAATGAAATGGGCAAACGCACGGTCGCGGTCTACGCCGAAGAGGACAAGCTGGGCCTGCACCGGTTCAAGGCGGACGAGGCCTACCGGATCGGTGAAGGGCTGGGTCCGGTCGCGGCATACCTGAGCATCCAGGAGATCATCCGCGTCGCCAGGATGTCGGGCGCCGATGCCATCCATCCGGGCTATGGCCTCTTGTCCGAAAATCCCGACTTCGTGGATGCATGCGACGCAGCGGGCATCACCTTCATAGGCCCCAGGGCGGCAACGATGCGCGCGCTGGGCGACAAGGCGAGCGCACGCAAGGTCGCGATCGAGGCCGGCGTTCCCGTTATTCCCGCGACGGACGTGCTGGGCGATGATTTCGACGCGATCGCCAAGGAGGCCAGCGTCATCGGCTATCCGCTGATGCTCAAGGCCTCATCGGGCGGCGGGGGACGCGGGATGCGCCCGATCAACGGC
>NVQY01000183.1 GCA_002400675.1 Paracoccaceae bacterium
CGCAACCCCCAATTCCTGCGCCGACGACAGGCCGGTGGCCGCCGCCACGTCCGGTGCCCATGCAATCGCCGTGCCATGCCCGCCAATCAGCGACGCCGAGCCGAACAACACGCCCGCCTGCGCCGGATAGCCAAAAAGTACCGCCCCGCCCACGCCGATGACATTTTGCGCAAGGATCACAACCAGCGTCAGGAGTATGAGCAATACCAACGGCTTACCGCCGGCAATTAAATCAGAAAGCCGCGCGTTCAGGCCGATGCCAGCAAAGAACAGCACCAGAAACACATCCCGCGCCGCCAGATCAAACGTCACATCCAGATCAAACAGCAGATGCACCGCCAACAGGATGAACGCGGCCAGAAGGCCTCCGGTGACCGGCTCGGGAATGTTGAACTGGCGCAGGATGGAAACCCGCGCGTTGATCCGCGCGCCGATCAGATACACCGCAAAGCCCAGCGTCACGGTCAAAAAGGCGGGGATGGCGGCACTTTCGTTCATCTGTGTCGGGCACCGGGCAGAGGCTGGATGCCAGCCATCATTTGTCGTCCATGGGGCGGGTCGGGCAGGCTTCGCCGACGGTGGTGCCGGTGTAATCCTTGACCCCACAATCGTTCAGCGTGTGCCAGATATACCCGCGCCCGTCCTCGGTGATGGCAACCACCCGGTCCACGCCGTATTCGATGTTCTTCTGGCTGAGAAAGATGCTGGCGGTCCCGGCTTCGATCTCGCCGCCGATGGCGGTGGCGTCAAAGCAGCTGAACCATCCCGGCGCGTTGCGGGGCAGCGCCTTGGGCGCGCCGACATACAGGGTGCGGGCGTCCTCCAGGGTCACGGAGGTTGTGAAACAAGCCCGGTAGCGGATCGGAGAACTGTCCGCGTCGATGGCCTGAAAATCCGCGTGGGCGACTGGTTCGGTCGCGCCACCATCGGCCAGCACCAGTTGCACATCACGGGGGCCGGTTGGTGCTATTTCCTCATAAAAGCCATAGACTTGCAGGTAGTAAACTGACGCGCCCACGATCAGGGGGGCCCCCAGCAACAAGCCGACAAACATTTTGCCGTTCATTTTGCACCTCGTTGAATGTGATTATTGCGCCTTGAGATTGCGCCTTGGGGGATTGCGCCTTGGGGGATTGCCCGGGTGTTGGGCGCGTAACGGGGTGAGTTTTGCAATAACAGGCCTATCACCCGGCCCAGCCCCCAGCAGAGGTTTGCAAAAACGCATCGGCGCATTGTTTCGCGAGGGTGCGCACCCGGCCAATGTAGGCTTGGCGTTCGGTGACCGAGATCACCCCGCGCGCGTCCAGCAGGTTGAAGATGTGGCTGGCCTTGATGCACTGGTCATAGGCGGGATGGGCCATGACGATGCGTTTGCCGGTCTTGGGGTCGTCCGCCGGGTGATCAAGGATCGCGGCGCATTCGGCCTCGGCCTCTTCAAAGTGGCGCAGCAAGACTTCGGTGTTGGCCACGTCGAAATTCCAGCGGGCGTATTCCTGTTCGGTCTGCTTGAAGATGTCACCGTATTTCATCGCGATCGGCGCGTCCGGGTCGTTGAACGGCATGTCCATCACATGTTCGACGCCCAGCACATACATCGCCAATCGTTCCAACCCATAGGTCAACTCACCCGACACGGGATTGCAGTCATGGCCGCCGACCTGTTGGAAATAGGTGAACTGGCTGACTTCCATGCCGTCGCACCAGACCTCCCAGCCCAGACCCCATGCGCCCAGCGTCGGGCTTTCCCAGTCGTCCTCGACAAAGCGGATATCGTGCAACTCCATGTCGATGCCGATAGCGGCGAGCGAACCAAGGTAAAGCGCCTGCAAATCGGGCGGGCTGGGTTTGATCAGCACCTGATATTGGTAATAATGCTGTAGCCGGTTGGGGTTTTCGCCGTAACGCCCATCCGTTGGCCGGCGCGAAGGCTGCACGTAGGCCGCCGCCCACGGGTTTGGCCCAAGGCTGCGCAAGGTCGTGGCCGGGTGGAACGTACCGGCCCCGACCTCCATGTCGTAAGGTTGCAGAACCGCGCAGCCTTTCGAGGCCCAATAGGCCTGAAGACGCAGGATGATGTCCTGAAACGAACGCGGGGCATCGGTGGGGTTGGTCATAGACGCGAATCCTGTCTGTTGCGGCCCGGCAAAGGCGTGCCTTTCCTATGCGCGGGACCCATCGGGGTCAACGGTTCAGATCGGCACCCTGCCCCGCAACGGTGCTGCATTTGCCAATCAGACACGCATTGGGCGACTTAGCCAACCTGTGTCGTTTTTACCCCCGATAAGGATAGCATTTGGCGGTGAATCCTGATTATGTTCGCCGCAATGTTGAATTTAAGGGTTTTGAGCCAATTATGAGAAGATTTCTTACGTCGATTCTGTTTGTTTACGTATTTCTGACACAGGCCGTTTCGGCGCAGGATGTGGTCTGGATTCAGGTAGAGGCGCATCCCTCTTTGCGGGTGGCCCAACAACGTGCGCAGGCCTATTCCGGCACGCTGGAAGACGTCAGCGGGTTTTCTCTGGGTGGCAATTGGTATGGCGTCCTGTTGGGGCCGTATACCCGCCCGGATGCGGAAAAGGTGCTGCGGGTCTATCGCCGTGCCGGCCAGATTCCGGCCGATAGCTTTATTTCCTTCACCTCGTCGCTGGGTCAGCAGTTCTGGCCAGTGGGCGCAGACACCCTTGGCAGCGGCGTGACGGTTGAACCGCAGGTCAACGTGGCCCTTGCGCAAACCAACACACCAGTAGCGGCCCCTGTAGCCACCCCTGCCGCCGCCCCCGTCGTTCCCGACGAAACCAGAGCACAAGCCCGGCGTAGCGAACGCGCCCTCAGCGCGGCTCAGCGCAAGCAATTGCAAATCGCCCTCAAGGCCGGCGGGTTTTACGCTGCGGGCATCGACGGCGCCTTTGGCCCCGGTACACGGGCGTCGATGCGGGCGTGGCAGACCGCCTATGGCGTTGATCCCACCGGCATCCTGACCACCCGTCAGCGGCAGATGTTGATGGACCAGTACAACGCGCCGCTGTTGTCGGCGGGCATGGCCGTGGTGCGCGACGATCAGGCCGGCATAGAGATGCAGATACCGGCCAAGGTCGTGGGGTTCGCCCGCTACGAGCCTCCGTTTGCGCATTATGACAACATTGGTGCCCCGGACGGCGCGCGCGTGTTGCTGATCAGCCAACCGGGCAGTCAGGCCACATTGTTTGGCCTTTACGACATCATGCAGACGCTGGAAATCGTCCCGCTGGACGGGCCGCGCGAACGGTCCAAGGATCGGTTCACCCTTGAGGGGCGCGGCAATGGCATCGTTTCCTACACCGAGGCCCGGCTGGCCAAGGGGAATATCAAGGGCTTTACCCTGATTTGGCCCCAAGGCGACGAAGACCGCCGCACCCGGATCTTAAGCGCGATGCAGAACAGTTTCACCCGGCTTGACGGCGTTCTTGACCCCGGTGCCGGCGCAGATTCGCAACAAAGCGTCGATCTGGTGTCGGGGCTGAATGTGCGCAAACCGCGCCTGTCACGATCGGGGTTTTACATTGATGCCAAAGGAACTGTGGTGACCACCATAGAAGCCGTGCAGAATTGTTCCAAGATCACGCTCGACAACGCTTATGAGGCTGATCTTGTGGCCAGTGACGACACCCTTGGGCTGGCGGTTCTGCGCCCATCCGCCCCCCTTGCGCCGCTCGCAGTGGCACAGTTGCGCGCGGGCGAGCCAAGGTTGCAATCGGATGTGGCCGTGTCAGGATATTCCTACGAGGGTATTCTGGGCGCACCGACGCTGACCTTTGGTAAACTGTCCGACATCAAGGGCTTGCGCGGCGAAGCTGACCTCACAAGGCTGGCGCTTGCGGCCCAGACCGGCGACGCGGGAGGGCCGGTGTTTGATACCGGCGGCGGCGTGGTTGGCATGTTGCTGCCCACATCAAAATCAGCGCAAAAGCTGCCCGGAGACGTGGTTTTTGCCGCCGATGCGGGCGCGATCAATGCGCTGATGCAGCAGGCGGGGATTACTGTCGCGACGCAAGAGGCCCCGACCTCGATTACCCCTGACGAATTGGTGCGCATTGCCCGTGGCATGACCGTGCTGGTCAGTTGCTGGGAGTAGTACCCACTTTCGCTGTTGCATGAGTCGTGCCGCACTCCAAAAGCGGAATTGCCTGATCCTGCAAAAACCTGACGATCGACACCCGCCAGAAGAGTTTTGAACGTTTTGTACTTCCTTTTCAGGTGATTTTTCCGATTTGTACAAAACAATTTGTTAGGGTTTGCAGACCAGAAACGCCTCAAACCACGGTTTCCGGTTCAGTGATTCCGGGTACCGGGCGTCCTTGACCCAAGCTCAGGGGGCCGTGTCGCTGGTCAGATCGACCCAGAGCGGCAGGTGATCCGAGGCGATATGCGCGGGGCGTGCGCTATACACTCCGTGCGCCGTCGCCTGTAACCCTTTGCCCAGCGCGATCCGGTCCAGTGCGGCCACGGGGCGCGGCGCCGGGAACGAGGCAAGCTGTGGCAGGAACCGCAACGCCGGTGCCCAAAGATCCAGCGTCCGGCCCCGCGACCAATCGTTAAAGTCCCCCGCCAAAATGGTTTTCATCGCCGGCAGGCCCGCCAGTTCCTGCGCCAGATGCAACACCTGTTGACGACGGGACCGGGTCAGCAGCCCCAGATGGGTGCCAATCACCCTTATACGGCCCAGCACGGTGTCAAATTCGGCCCGCACCGCCCCGCGCGGTTCCAGCCCCGGCAAGGCGATGTGGTCGATTTCAAGCAGCTTCATCTCACCCCGCCGCCAGATCACCGCATTGCCGTGCCAGCCCAGCGATCCGGCCCCGCCCAGATCGGCGACCTCCCAGCCTGCTTCGTCCAGCACGAAATGCGGCAACGCGGCAGGGCGCGGCGGCAGGCGTTTATCGGCCTCCTGCAACAGCACCAATGATGCGCCCACCCCATCCAGTACCGTCAGGATGCGGCGTGGCTGGCGGCGCAAATCCAGCCCGACACATTTCATGATGTTATAGCTGGCCAGTCGCAGGCTGGGGCGGGTCGATGTCATGCACATGCTCTTTCGCGGATTGGGGTCCGCAATATGTGGTCGCGCCCATTTCGTCCAGCGCCGATGTGCCGCGCCCACCCGGCAAAAGCACCGGCTTGCGACACGCCACCGCTTGCTGTCAAATGCAGGGCAGGAGATCACAGGAATTTCATGCAAGCACAAATTCTCTTGTTGGCGTTCATCGCACTGGAAATCGTCGCCGTTTGGTTTTCCTGGCGCGCGGTATCCTCCGCGCGCACCGCACAGGGCGCGGTTGGCTGGGTTATATTCCTGATAACCTCCCCCCATCTGGGCGTGCCGCTATATCTGTTTCTGGGGCATTACAAGTTCAAGGGCTATCTTCTGGCCCGACGCGACAGTGCGGGTGTCTGCGAAGAGCTAAAGGTGTTCAAGCGCATTAATGCGCCGGTCACAGCCCCTGTATTTCCGGTAGAGGCCCTTGAAAAGATTGCCGAAATGCCTGCGGTGCGCGGTAACGACATGGGGTTGCTTATTGATGGACAGGCCACATTCAAGGCGATATTTGCGGCTATTGATGGCGCGCAGAGCTATGTCCTTGCCCAGTTCTACACCATCAATGACGACGCATTGGGGCAGGCATTTCAGGCCCGCCTGATTGCTGCCGCCACGCGCGGAGTCACTGTCAGGCTGATGTTTGACGCGGTGGGCAGCACACACTTGCCGCGCGCCTATCATCAACGCCTGCGCGCGAACGGGGTACAGGTGGTTGACCCAAAAACCATCCGCGGGCCTAGAAATCGGTTTCAAATCAACCTGCGCAATCACCGCAAAACCGTCGTGGTTGACGGCAAGATCGGGTTCATCGGCGGGCTGAACGTGGGCGATGAATACATGGGGTTGGACCCGAAACTGGGCGATTGGCGCGACACGCATGTGCAATTGCAGGGGCCGATTGTCTCGCAGTTACAGCTGATCTTTACCGAGGACTGGCACTGGGCCACCTCCGAAAACCTGACCGGCATTCTGAACTGGGACGCGCCCCACGCCAAGGCCGATATGACAGCGTTGATCGTGCCCACCGGCCCGGGCGACGAGATGGAAACCGGCGCGCTGTTCTTTTTCTCAGCGATCAGCGGGGCCACCCGCCGGATCTGGATCGCCACGCCGTATTTTGTGCCGGACAAGGACGTTCTGACCGCCCTGAAGCACGCCGCCCTGCGTGGGCTGGACGTGCGGATTCTGGTGCCCGAGGTGATCGACCATCACATCCCGTGGCTGGCCGCGTTTGCGTTGTTTGACGAAGTTCGCGCCGCAGGTGGGCAGATCTGGCGCTATCAGCCGGGGTTCATGCATCAAAAGGTGGTTCTGGTGGATGATGATTTTGCCGCCGTGGGGACGTCCAATCTGGACAACCGGTCGTTCCGCCTGAACTTTGAGGCCATGGCCGCCTTTTTTGACCCCCGCGCCGCAGCCATGACCGCCGCCATGCTGGAAAAGGACTTTGCCAACGCCACCTTGCTGGACCGGACCCTGCCCGAGCAACCCCTGCATATACGCATCGGTGCCCCGATCGCCCGCCTGTTTGCCCCGGTTTTGTAAGGGCCGCCCCGTGGGATTACCCCCGGATGTTCGCCGGAGCAGGCATCAGGAACACAAGCTGGCAACATCCCCGGTTTCGCTGTTAAGCAATTCGTTGATATTGGCGGCGATCACCCCGACGCTGACGTTGCCAAACAGCTTTTGGCGGCCTTCGTTCAGGACATAGGTCGGGCTGCCTTCGATTTTCAGCGCCTGGCTTGCGTCGTAATCCGCCGCCAGTTTGGCGATGGCCTCGCCGGTTTTGATCTTGTCGATCACGCGGTCAAAATCGACGCCGATATCCCCGGCGATGCTGCGTTGCACGTCCCAATGCGCCACGTCCTGCGCGTGGGCAAAAAATGCCTCGCGCAAGGCTTGCGCCGCGCGGATCGGCATGCGGTCGAAATAGGGCAGCGTCGGCGCGCCCTGCAAATCCTCTTGTTCCAGTAATTCCAGTGCGCGGACAAACAAATGCGGGCTGGCCGAGGACCGGGGCCGGGTTTTCGCCCACGTGTCGGCGTGCACCGGCACATCGCGATATTTGGCCGCCACCTCGCGCACATGGCGCGCGTACCCTTCAAACCCGCCCCGGTCTTTCCAGTTGGTTTCGATCTTAGAGTGGGTGTCGGCGAACACCGAACAAAAGTGGATATCAATGGAAATCCGGTCGCCAAAGTCGGTGGCTAGACGGTTGAGCCGGTTTTGGCCGACATAGGCCCAGATGCACAGGATGTCGGAATAATGGGCGATTTTGATGGCTTGCATGGGGTGTCCTTATCCGAGGGTTTTACGCGGTCAGCTCTGGCGTCAGGTAGATCAGCGTCGGACCCTCCGCGTCAAAGGCCGCACGCACCGCCGATTGCATCTCTTCCAGCGTTTTCGGGTGGGCCGAGGCGGCACCATAGGCCTCGGCCAGTTTGCAGAAATCCGGGTTGCGCGCGATGACTGCGTTGGGGGCGATCTGGGCGCGGATCATGCTGTCTTCGATCTCTTTCAGCTTGCCATTGTCCCACAGGATGATCACCAGAGGCAGGCCAAGTTCGACCGCCACGCCCAGTTCCTGAAGCGTGTATTGAAAGCCATAGTCGCCGGCGATGGCCATGGTCGGCAGGTGTTGCGGCGCGTGGGTTTCACCCACCCTACGACCAATCGCGCCGCCAATCGCCGCCGGAAGGGCATAGCCCAGCGTGCCAAAGCCAAACGGGTGGTGCCAGTGGCCGGGGCGGTCCATTTCCCAGAGTTCCTTGGCGACGTAAGCCATCTGGGTCATGTCGGAATAGATCATGGTGTCGGCGGGCACAGCCGCATGCAACGCGTCGCAGATCGCCGCCACGCCGGGGCGGGCTGCGTCAGTTTCCGCGCGCCAAAGGGCACGGGTCGCGCGCACCTCCTGTTCCTGCCATCCGGGGGCCGGGGCATGCCCTTGCACGGCCTTGGTTAGCGCGGTTGCAAAGCCAGCCGCATCCGCCAGTATCCGCACCTGCGCGCGCTGGGGGTCACTCAGGACCTGCGGGTCGATGTCTACCCGCACCAATGTGGCCTCGTGGCCCAGATCGGCGCGCCACAGGTCCACTTCGGCCAGTTCGGTGCCCAGCGCAATCACCAGATCGGCGCTGGCGATCACTTCGGCGCTGCCGGGATGGGCCAGTGTGGGGCCGAAATCCAGGCGATACCCGGCACCGATGCTACCGCGCCCGGCGTAGGTGGTGAAACAGGCGGCGTGCAGGTGTTCCAGCAGGGGGCGGAGTGCGGCGTGGCGCGCGCCTCCGCCCAGAATGAACAGCGGTTTGGTGGCGGTTTTCAGCAGGTTCGCGACCTCGGCCACATCCTGCGCCGTGCAGGCCGGTCTGAGGGGGGCCGGG
>NVQY01000184.1 GCA_002400675.1 Paracoccaceae bacterium
CGCGAATTGCTGGCGCGCTATGGCGACGCCGCCCCCGACCACCCGATGACCGAGGTGATGCGTCAGGGCCTGACCAAATTGACCAACCCACGCCGCCGGGGTGGGTGGCGCACGCGGGCGCGCGACTGACTCGACCGGGCGACTGCGCTAACAGCCACGTTGACCGCCCTTGGCTGTCATGGGATATGCGCAGGGAAATGCAGCCAGCCGCCCCGTAGGTCCATCGGGTCTGGCACCTTGCCCCATAGTAACAGGAAATTACCGCTTATGTCCGATCCCGTTGTCACCCGTTTTGCCCCTTCGCCAACCGGTTTTCTGCACATTGGCGGCGCGCGCACGGCGTTGTTCAACTGGCTTTATGCCCGTGGTCGCGGCGGCAAGTTCCTGCTGCGGGTCGAGGACACCGACAAGGCCCGTTCAACCCCCGAAGCGACCGCAGCGATCCTGCAAGGCATGGCGTGGCTGGGGCTGGATCACGACGGCGACGTCGTCAGCCAATCCGCCGGTGCCACCCGTCACGCCGACGTGGCGCACCAGCTTTTGACCGAGGGCAAGGCCTATAAATGCTTTGCTACACAGGACGAAATCACCGCTTTCCGCGAGACCGCGCGCGGGGCAGGCACCAGCACCCTTTACCGCTCGCCGTGGCGCGATGCAGACGCGGACACTCACCCGGACGCGCCCTTTGCCATTCGCATCAAGGCGCCGGTTGGGGGCGAAACCGTGATCTGCGATCAGGTGCAGGGTGATGTGCGCATCGGCAATGACCAGTTGGACGACATGATTATCCTGCGCAGCGATGGCAGCCCGGTCTATATGCTGGCGGTGGTGGTGGATGATCACGACATGGGCGTCACCCATGTAATCCGCGGCGACGACCACCTGAACAATGCGGCGCGCCAGATGATGATCTATGACGCGATGGGCTGGGATGTGCCGGTCTGGGCGCATATTCCGCTGATCCACGGACCGGACGGCAAGAAACTGTCCAAACGCCATGGCGCACTGGGGGCGCAGGAATATCAGGCCATGGGCTACCCGGCGGCCGGGATGCGCAATTATCTGGCCCGTTTGGGCTGGAGCCACGGCGACGATGAATTCTTTACCGACGAACAGGCACGCGACTGGTTTGACCTCGGCGGCATCGGCAAAAGCCCGGCCCGGTTCGATCTGAAAAAGCTGGAATCGCTTTGTGGCCAGCATATGGCCATCGCGGATGACGCTGCATTGCGGCAAGAAGCCGAAGCATATCTGGCCGCCGCGGGCCTGCCCGCGCTGACGCAGGGTCAGGGCGCGGCACTGGAAAAGGCCATGTATTGCCTCAAGGATCGCGCGCGTACCTTCCCGGAACTGTTTGAAAAGGCTCACTTTGCCCTCGTGTCGCGGCCCATTGAACCCGATGCCAAGGCGGCCAAATCACTGGCAAGTGTATCCAAAGGTATACTGAACGAATTGACGCCGCACCTGCAAAATGTTAGCTGGACCCGAGACGACCTGGAGGAGAGCCTGAACGCCTATGCGGCGGCGCAGGACACCAAGTTCGGCAAGCTGGCCGGGCCCTTGCGGGCGGCGCTGGCCGGACGGGCGGTGACTCCTTCGGTTTTTGACATGATGCTGGTGCTGGGACGCGATGAATCTCTGGCCCGGCTGCAAGATGCCGCTGAATAAACCCGGATTTTACGTGTCGGTAACACGGGGGCGTTAGGAACAAAGCTGTGCGTTGCCGCGTGGCCGGGCAGGGCGCAAGTGCCTTTGATGCCTGTAAGAGGAAGGATGATCTATGACTGATAACAAAAAGACCGCCACGCTGAACGTGGATGGCAAAACCTACGAGCTGCCGATGTTTTCCCCGACTGCCGGTCCCGACGTGATCGACATTCGCAAGCTGTATGCGCAGGCGGGGGTGTTTACCTATGATCCCGGCTTTACCTCGACCGCGAGTTGCGACAGCACCATCACCTTTATCGACGGTGACAAGGGTGAATTGCTGCACCGGGGCTATCCGATAGACCAACTGGCCGAAAAATCCCATTACCTCGAAGTGTGTTACCTGTTGCTGTATGGCGAATTGCCGTCGGCAATCGAACTGGAAGATTTTGAAAACCGCGTGACCCGCCACACTATGGTTCACGAGCAAATGATGAACTTTTTCAGGGGCTTCCGACGCGATGCTCATCCGATGGCGATCATCACCGGGGTCGTGGGCGCGATGTCCGCGTTCTATCACGATTCCACTGATATCACCGACGAATGGCAACGCGAAGTGGCGTCGATCCGGCTGGTCGCCAAGATGCCGACCATCGTGGCCATGGCGTTCAAATACACCGTGGGTCAGCCGTTTGTCTATCCGCGCAACGATCTGGACTATGCGTCGAACTTCCTGCGCATGTGCTTTTCCGTGCCTTGCGAGGAATATGTGGTGAACCCGATTCTGGCCCGCGCCATGGACCGGATTTTCACCCTGCATGCGGATCACGAACAGAACGCGTCCACCTCGACCGTGCGACTGGCGTCCTCAAGCGGGGCCAACCCGTTTGCCTGTATCGCCGCCGGTGTTGCCTGCCTTTGGGGGCCTGCGCATGGTGGGGCCAATCAGGCCTGCCTCGAAATGCTGCGCGAAATCGGCACCCGTGACCGGATCCCGGAATTCATCGCGCGCGCCAAGGACAAAAGCGATCCGTTCCGCCTGATGGGCTTTGGCCACCGGGTCTACAAGAACACCGATCCGCGCGCCAAGGTGCTGAAACAATCGGCGGATGAGGTTCTGGAACTGCTGGGCGTTGAGGACAATGAATTGCTGCAAGTGGCCAAGGAACTTGAAAAAGTGGCGCTGAGCGATCCGTATTTCATCGAGAAAAAGCTGTTCCCGAACGTGGATTTCTATTCTGGCATCATCCTAGAGGCGATGGGGTTCCCAACGTCGATGTTCACGCCGATCTTTGCGCTGTCGCGCACCGTTGGCTGGATTTCCCAGTGGAAGGAAATGATCGCCGATCCACAGAACAAGATTGGCCGTCCGCGCCAACTTTATCTTGGCGAAACGCTGCGGGATTATGTGGATATCGAAAACCGCTGAAACGGCAGACAATCAGACATCTTGTGCGTCCAAACCAGATCGGTTTGGGCGCATTTTTTGTGGAAAAATCCGTAATGCCGCCCATTGTAAACCGGGGAGAAACAATAACGCCCCGAAAATTGACAGGTTCTCCCGCTAACCCTTAAGCCAAGGGAAGTTGGTAAATATTGGATGAATCATGATTCTGGGCATTGTTCTTGGCTTCGCGGCGCTGGCCGTTTTGTCTTCGGTTTTTGGCGACGGGGAAACCGATACCGTTGACCCGGTCGCAGAGGATGAGGGGATGACCGAATCCGGCGGCGATCAGGACGATATGCTGATTGGCGGCTCTGGCGATGACGTTTTTTTCGGCAATGGTGGCAATGACTTGCTTATTGGCAAGGCGGGCGATGACAGACTGTTTGGCGGCGACGGCGACGATTCGGTCTTTGGCGAAGACGGCGACGATCTGATGCGCGGCAGCGCCGGAGATGACCTGCTGGTGGATGCGCAAGGGGCCGATACGTTCTGGGGCGATACAGGCGACGATTTCATTGTAGCCACTGGCGCGATTGACGTGGCTGCCTTGCAGGATCAGCTAGAGAATCCGAACCCGGATCAGCCGCCGGAACTTGCCCCCGGTGATATTTCCATCGACTTCGGGCCGGACAGTGATGATCAGGGCGATCAGGTGTTTGGCGGCAATGGCGATGATACCATCATTGCCGGGACCGACGACACCATCACCCTTGGCGAAGGCCTTGATGACCTCATCCTGGGTTCGTGGATCGAAGGGGCAGGGCCGGCCACCGTGACCGACTATTCCAAAGAAGAAGATTCACTGATTTATGTTTACAATTCTGCCAACAGCGCCCCGGAAATGACGCTGGACACCACCACGGATGCGTTTGGAGATCCGCAGGACGCCTTGCTATATGCCAACGGCGATCTGGTCGCGGTGATTGAGGGAATGGGCGGTTTTTTCAGCCTCGGTGACGTCGTCCTGACACCGACGAGCGCGCCGGTATGATACCCAAACCCTAGCGCCCTTCGAATTTTGCCGGACGCTTTTCCATGAACGCAACGACGCCCTCGCGGAAATCACGAGTCTGGCCGCATTTTCCCTGCAAATGTGCCTCTGTGGTCAGTTGTTCGGCCAACGTATTGCCGGAACTGGCGCGCAGGGATTTCTTGACCGCGCGGTAGGCTTGCGTTGGTCCGGTGGCCAGATGTTCTGCCCGCGCGCGCCAGTGGGCGTCGAACGCGTCATCCTCGACCGCTTCCCAGATCATACCCCAGTCGCTGGCCTGTTGCGCGCTGATACGGTCGGCAAACAATGTCGCACCCATCGCCTTGGCCAGCCCCATCTGGCGCGGCAGGAACCATGTGCCCCCGGCGTCCGGCATCAACCCGATCCGGGTAAAGGCCTGTAGGAAATACGCACTTTGGGTGGCGATCACCACATCCGTGGCCAGTGCCAGATTGGCACCTGCGCCTGCCGCCGGGCCATTCACTGCAGCGATGGTCGGCACCGGGCAGTCATAGATCGATTCCAGCATCGGGTTGTATTCGTCGCGCAGCGTGCGCTCCATATCTGGCACGCCCGACCCGCCCGCGTCGCCCAGATCCTGCCCGGTGCAGAACGCCTTGCCTTCGCCGGTCAGGACGATGGCGCGCGCCGATCCGGCCGCTTCGCGCATGGCAAAGGTGATTTCGGCGCGCATCTGACTGTTCAGCGCGTTCATCTTGTCGGGCCGGTTCAAGGTCAGAATGGCCAGCCCGTTGGCGATTTCAAGGCGGATAGTCTCATAGTTCATGCGCGCGATCCCCAAAGGTTTGCTTTGGCGATAACCTGTCGCAAGGAACCGTCAATGAAAAGAGGAACCGCGCGTCAATCGTCGAGAATTTCCCGCAGTCGCGCCTGTTCGGCGTCGCTTAGCCCGGCCAGTTGCTGTCCCGGTCGCGATCGTCCGCGCAGATAGGTATAGGCCATGGCCATGCCCACCAGCAACATCAACGGGGCCGAGGCCCACAACAGCCAGTTCATCCCGTTGGTGGTCGGGCGCAACAGCACATATTCGCCGTAGCGTTCGACGATGAAGGCCACCGTTTGCTCGTCCGAGTCGCCCTCGACCAGCCGTTCGCGCACCAAAAGGCGCAGGTCGCGGGCCAGATCGGCGTTGCTTTCGTCGATGCTTTCGTTGCGGCACACAAGACAGCGCAGACCTTTGGAGATATCACGCGCGCGCGCCTCAAGCGCCGGATCGTCGAGGATTTCATCCGGCAGCACCGCCCAGGCGGGCGAGGCTGCGAAGACGCCCATCAGGGCGGAAGAACTGCCCAGGGCGATCATCAGGATTACCATCAGATGTTTCATTCCGCTGGCACCCCTTGCGCCGCTGGCTTGCGCCGCTTGGCCCCGGCTCCGACGCGGTACCGCCGGTCCGTCAGGCTAAGCCCGCCACCCAGCGCCATCAACAACGCACCGCCCCAGATCCAGTTGACCAGCGGTTTGACATATGTCCGCATGGCCCAGCCACCGGCGTCCTGCTTGTCGCCGATGACGACATAGACATCCCCGAGAAAGCGAAAGTCGATTGCCGCTTCGGTGGTGGGCATCGCGGCCACGGGATAGTTGCGCTTTTCCGGGAACAGCCGGGTGATTTCGCGGTCGCCCTTTTGCAGCAGAACCGTGCCCATGGTCGAGAAATAGTTCGGCCCCTTGATGTCATCGACCTTTTCCAGCGTCAGGGTGTAGGCCCCGATGTCATAGGATTCGCCCAGTTGCACGACGCGGATATCCTCTAGTTCCCATGCGGTCAGACCGGCGATCGCCAACATGGTGATGCCCAGCCCGGAATGGGCGGCGACCCGGCCCCAGTCGGCCCGGGGCAAACGTACCAGCCGCCCCAGACGTTCGGAAATCGCCCCGCGCCCGGTCCGGCTGATCAGGTCAGTCAGTGCGCCAAAGACGATCCACGACCCCAGCAGGACGCCAATCGGCCCCAGCATGCTTTCGCCGTTTTGCATGGACCACACCAAAAGCGCCAGCGCCAGTGCCAGACCCAGCGCATAGCGCAGCGTCCAGATCGCCTTGCCAATCCGCCCGCGTTTCCATGGCAACAACGCGCCAATCGGCAACGCCGCGCCCAGCGCGATCATGAACGGGGTAAAGCTGACGTCAAAGAACGGTGCGCCCACGGTCAGTTTGCGATCAAACAGCATTTCCGCGACGATTGGCCAAAGTGTCCCGAAGAACACCACGAAACAGGCCACAGCCAGCAGAATATTGTTGAGAACCAGCGCGCTTTCGCGGCTGACCATACCAAACACGCCCTTGGCCTGCATCACGTTGGCACGCATAGCAAATAAGATCAGCCCGCCCCCCGTGAACGCCGCCAGAATCATCAGAATGGCAATCCCGCGCGCCGGATCACTGGCAAACGCATGCACACTTGTCAGCAGCCCCGAGCGCACGATGAACATGCCGATCAGAGAGAACCCAAAGGCCAGAATGGCCAGCAGAATGGTCCAGCTTTTCAGGCTTTCGCGCTTTTCCACCACCGCCGCGCAATGCAGCAATGCAACGGCCAGCAGCCATGGCATGAACGAAGCGTTTTCGACCGGATCCCAGAACCAGAAGCCACCCCAACCAAGCTCGTAGTAGGCCCACCACGATCCCATGGCGATACCGACGGTCAGGAACATCCATGCCACCAACGTCCATGGCCGTACCCAGCGCCCCCAGGCCGCATCGACCCGGCCCTCGATCAGGGCGGCGATGGCAAAGGAAAACGACATGCTCAGGCCAACATAGCCCAAGTAAAGGAACGGTGGATGCATCGCCAATCCCATGTCCTGCAACAGCGGGTTCAGACCCTGGCCGTCAAACGGCGGCACTTCCATGCGCAGGAACGGGTTAGAGGTGAAGATGATGAAGGCAAAGAACGCCACCGCAATCGACGCCTGAACCGACAACACCCGCGCCTTGAGACGGGGCGGCAGTCCACGGCCAAACCATGCGGCCAGCGCGCCATACAGGGTGACGATGAACACCCACAGCAACATTGACCCTTCGTGATTGCCCCAGGTTCCGGCAATCTTATACATCATCGGCTTGGCCGAATGGCTGTTCTCAACCACCACCTTTAGCGAGAAATCCGACGTGATAAACGCCCAGACCAGCGCGCCAAAGGCGAACGCGGTCAGGAAAAACTGGGCATTGGCAGCCGGTTCGGCCACCGCCATCCAGTTGGTCCAGCGTTTCTGTGCTCCGATCATGGGGACAATCATCTGAACGATTGCCACCAGAAAGGCGAGGATAAGGGCGTAATGGCCAAGCTCTGTAATCATGTGGGTCTTATAAAGCGCCCTTGGCCCGGGGCCAATGAAAATCAGCAGGTGCGTTTGATCACATTGTCGCAAGGTGGGCCTGTCCCCGGGGTCAGGGTCTATTGTTTCTAGGCCACGCGGAGCGCTTTCCAATCCTCAAGGGCAAGGTTCTGTTCGGGGCGCACAACGTCGACGGCAAGGGTGGCATCGGCGCCGGAATCCGCTACGCCGGGGCGGTCGGCGCGATCGCGGCGCAGCGCCTCCAGCGCCGAGACATTGGCCATGACCTGCGGCGCACGGGCCATGGTCACGGCTATATCGCGTTGAAAATCCTGCGCTTTCCGTTGATGGCGCGCACCGAAATAGAACGAGACAATCACCCCAAGCAACCACCAAAGCGGCTCTGGCACCAGCGCGATTCCCTGCATCCTTGCGGCAAACCACAGCGGGTCCACCATGGCCGAAATGAACAACCCCAGCGTTCCCAGCGCCAGCGCCGGGCGGGGCAGGCGGTTCAACCCGTCCATCAACCGGTCAAACGCGCCCTGACGCGGGATTGCGAATTCCGCGCCGAACTGCTGCATTGCCTGCCCCCGCGTGGTTTGCGCCCGCTGCGCCCCCGCCTCGGCGTTTTCCACAAAGACTTCGGCGGTTTCGCGGATCACGTTGCGCCCGCCGCCAAACACCACTCTGAATATGTCTGCGACTATCCCCATGCGGCGACCCTCCGTTGAAATTGCTGCGATGTCAGATGGTAACGCGGCGACAGGAACGCCTCGGCGCGTTTGATCCAGCCGCCTTTGCCGCCGGCGCGGGTGCGGGCGTACTTGCGGCTTGCCAC
>NVQY01000185.1 GCA_002400675.1 Paracoccaceae bacterium
ACCGTTCCGCAGCAAGAAGCCCGGGCAATGGGGGATTTGCCCAGTGTCCTGACGGTTGATGAAGATGCTCTGGTGGTCAACAGCTTTTCAAAATATTTTGGCATGACCGGCTGGCGCCTGGGCTGGTTGATCGCGCCGCCGGACGCCATTCCCGAACTGGAAAAGCTGGCCCAGAATCTCTATATCTGCGCGCCGCATATGGCGCAACTGGCGGCGCTGGCGGCGTTTCTGGGGCATTGTTATCCTGTATGGCTTGGCTTTCGCGGCGGCAAAGGGGTGGCGACGTTCCTAGGCATCTGGCTGGCGCTGGCGTGGCCGGTGGGGCTGGCGTGTTGCGCCACATGGGCGGTCACGGCGGCCGTAGCGCGGATTTCGTCGCTGGCCGCGCTGACAGCGGCGGCAAGTTCGACGGTGTGGATTATGGTGTTCGGGGGCGGACCGACATTTATTCTTGGGGCGGTTCTGACGGTTCTGGTGTTCTGGCGGCACCGCTCTAACATCGCCCGTTTGCAGGCCGGAACAGAACCACGGATTGGGGCCAAGTAGCCCCCCCGGCGTGGGTTTCACCCACCTTACCGTCACAGCGTGGGTTTCACCCACCCTACCCCGGCGTGCAGCCCTGAATATCGACCGCGCGGTTTTTACCCAGAACGGTGATGCGCACCTGACTGCGATCCAGCGCAAAGCTGCTGCCGGACACATGCGCCACTTCGCCGGTTGTGGTCAGCACATTGCCCCGCCGGCTGGTGGTGGTTTCCGAGGCCCATAGTTTGGGATTGCCCGGCTCGATCACCGTCACTTCGTCACCGCCGGCAGAGGGCATGGTGATTTCGGCCTTGATCTGCAACACGCCATCGCCGGCGGGTGACAGGCGGCAGGTGGCGGACCGTACGCCAGCTTTGGTTGCCGTAACCGGCTGGTGCGCAAGGGCCGCGTCGATGGCCGCATTGCGCCCCGCCCCCGCATCCAGCGGTTGGCTGAATGTCATGCGCGCCGGGATGCAGACATCCTGACACACGCCAAATTCGATCGCCCCCGCCAACAGCACCGGTTTGCCCGGGTTCTTCAGCGTGATCTCTATCGGCAGCACCAATTCCTTTTTGTACCCGATTGAGCGCATCCCAAACAGCACGAACACTTTCGGCGTCGGCCAGTTAAGCGAAACACTTTGAACATTGCGCGAGTCGCTCCAGTCAAAGCGTGGCGGGGTGCCCGCGTCACCGGGCGAGCGCCAATAGGTTTTCCAGCCCTTCGCCAGCGTCACCTTCAGCGCCGCGCGGTGCGTGCCGCGTGCGGTCAGCCCGCCGTCGAGCACTTCGATTCGGGCGATTTCCTCTAGCTGTTGCTGGGCGGTGGCGGGGGCCGTCGACAGGCCAAGAGCCACAGTCAGGATGCCTGCAAAATGGGCAGTAAACCGGGTGATGAAACAAGTATAGGTCATGGCAGCAATATCTGCGCCAAAGCGCGGCAAATGCCAAGTAACGATCCGGTCAGAAACATTGCCGCGATCTGGTGGTTGCACAGCGGTCCGGGGGCGGGCATGGTCGGGGGATCAAAAGGTGGGTGAACACATGCTGGATCTGACCGGAAAATTGCTGATCGCCATGCCCGGCATGGGGGACCCGAGGTTTGAACATTCGGTGGTCTTTCTGTGCAGCCACACCGACAAGGGCGCGATGGGGCTGATCATCAACAAGCCCGCGCAGGACGTCACCCTGTCCGATCTGCTTGAGCAGCTTAACATCACCGCCGACCCATCCGAGAGCGGCCCCGAACCTGGAAAGGCATCGGTGCATTTCGGCGGCCCGGTTGAGGGCGCGCGCGGCTTTGTGCTGCATACGCCCGAGTATGAATCGGCGCTGCATTCGATGCAGGTCTCGGCCGATTTCAGCATGACCGCGACGCTGGATATACTAGAGGACATCGCCCACGGTCAGGGGCCAGAACAAGCGCTGATGATGCTGGGTTATGCCGGCTGGGGTCCGGGGCAGTTGGAAAATGAAATCGTCATGAACGGCTGGTTGACCACCGAGGCGGATCAGGAGTTGGTTTTTGCCACCAAGGATGATGCGAAATGGGCGGCGGCGCTGAAATCTCTGGGGGTTGATCCGTTGACGCTTTCGGCCAGTGCCGGGCATGCGTGATCTTGTCCGGGGTGGAATTTCTCGTTAGTTAACAGCCGTTACGGCGTTACTGTGCCCCACGCGGCGCGGCGGCGCGGCGCAGGCGGTCGTTGATTGCCACGCCAAGCCCATGATCGGGGATCGGCGACACGGCGATCGGCTGACCTTGGGCATCCAGTTGGTGCAGGTGGCCAAACAGCGCCGCCGCCGCCTGTTGCAGATCACCCGATGGCGACAGATTCAGGTCGCATGTCACCGGGCCAAAGCCCAGCAATACCTCGCCCGCGTTGGCCGTTTGAGCGTTCAGACGCACAGGGGCAGCGGGGGCATAGTGCGATTCCATCTGGCCGGGGGCAGTCAGCGCCGCCGCCGCTGCGCGTTGGGCAAGGGGGCGACCAAGGGCTGCCTCGATCCGTTCGGCGGCGAGACCGCCGGGGCGTAGCAGGACGGGCGCATCTCCGGTAAGGCCGACGATGGTGCTTTCCAGACCGACCGCGCAGGGGCCGTCGTCCAGAACGGCGGCAATGCGCCCGTTGAGACCGGCCAAGACATGCCCGGCGCTGGTCGGGCTGATCCGCCCCGAGGGGTTGGCCGATGGCGCCGCAAGGGGTCCGCCAAAGGCGCGCAGCAAGCCCCGCGCCGCAGGATGCGCAGGTACGCGCACCGCCAGCGTGTCCAGCCCTGCCGTGACCAGCGGCGCAATACCGTGCCCGTCGCGCAACGGCAGCACCATTGTCAGCGGGCCGGGCCAAAAGGCCCGGGCCAGCACCTCGGCCATATCGTTCCACCGGACATATTCGCGCGCCGCATCAGCGTCGGCGAGGTGTACGATCAGCGGGTTGAACGTGGGCCGGTCCTTGGCCGCGAATATCCGCGCCACCGCCGCGCCTGACCGGGCATCCGCGCCAAGGCCGTAAACCGTTTCGGTGGGGAAGGCGACAAGATCGCCGCGCGCCAACAGGGCAGCGGCGCGCGCAAGGCCCGCAGCGTCAGGGATAAGGGTCGTTGTGTCAGTGTGGTTCATATCAGGTGACGCGGCGTTCTGGTTGCTTGTCGGGGTGGGGTGGTTTGCAATACTAGCAGCGCTGCTCCATACCGGGCGCGACCTATCTTGCCAAGCCCCGGCCCGACCCAACCATCAATCGAAAGAGGCCCCTATGACCTATCGCGCCCCTGTCTCTGAATACGAATTCCTGTACCGCCATGTGATCGGCTTTGACCGGGTTTCAGCAACCGATAAGTTTGGCGAGGCCGACGAAGACACGGTTGGCGCGATCCTGAACGAAGCGGCCAAGATGTGTCACGAGGTTATCGCCCCGCTGCAACGCCCCGGCGATCTGCACCCCGCGCGGCTTGAGAATGGCGTTATGCGCACCTCGCCCGGCTTTGCCGACGGCTGGCGGGCGATTGCCGATGGTGGTTGGATCGGCATCAGTGCCGACCCCGCGCGCGGTGGTATGGGGTTGCCCATGACGTTAAGTGCCACGGTGAACGAGATGATGGCGGGCGCGTGCCTGTCGCTGCAACTGGCCCCGCTGATGTCGCAAGGCCAGCTTGAGGCGTTAGAGCATCACGCCAGTGACGCGCTCAGGGATCTGTATATGCCCAAGCTGATCAGCGGCG
This sequence comes from Paracoccaceae bacterium, assembly GCA_002400675.1. Classification (GTDB taxonomy): domain Bacteria; phylum Pseudomonadota; class Alphaproteobacteria; order Rhodobacterales; family Rhodobacteraceae; genus NVQY01. The sequence continues at coordinate 3,747 of NVQY01000185.1, forward strand.
AATGGGCGGGCACCATGAACCTGACCGAACCGCAGGCCGGGTCGGACGTGGGCGCACTGGCCAGCAAGGCGGTGGATAATGGCGACGGCACCTACGCGGTGTCGGGGCAAAAGATATTCATCACATGGGGCGATAACGATTTCTGCACCAATATCTGCCATCTTGTGCTGGCACGGCTGCCGGACGGGGTACCGGGCACCAAGGGGATCAGCCTGTTTCTGGTGCCGAAATACCTGCCGGACGGCGATGGCAATCCCGGCGCCGCCAACACGCTGAAGGTGGTGTCGCTGGAGCATAAGCTGGGCCTGCACGGGTCGCCGACCTGCGTGATGGAATACGACGGCGCGACCGGCTGGCTGGTCGGCGAAGAACATGGCGGCATGGCGGCGATGTTCACGATGATGAACAACGCGCGGCTCGGCGTTGGGTCGCAGGCGATTGGCGTCGGCGAAGGGGCGTATCAGCAGGCGCTGGCGTTCGCACTGGAACGCAAGCAGGGGCACACGCCTAGCGGGACGATCATTGACCACGCCGACGTGCGCCGGATGCTGGCCGAGATGAAGGCAGATCTTTTTGCCGCGCGGGCGATCATGCTGGCCTGCGCCGTGGCCACCGATCTGGCCACCGCCACCGGCGAGGCCGAACACCGCGCGCGGGCCGCGTTTCTGACGCCGATCTCCAAGGCGTTCGGGTCGGATACGGCCATCAGCGTGGCGCAGACCGGGGTGCAGGTACACGGCGGCATGGGCGTGATCGAAGAAACCGGGGCGGCGCAATTTTACCGCGACGTGCGGGTGACGTCGATTTACGAGGGCACCAATGGCATTCAGGCGATGGACCTAGTGGCGCGCAAGATGATGGACGGGGGCGACGCCGCCTGCCACCTGATGGACGAGATAGAGAAAAGCGCCGAGGCCGCCCGCGCCTATAACCCCAAGATGGCCGAGTCCGTGTGGCAGGCCAACGAATCCCTGCGCGAGGCGACCGAATGGCTGATGGGACAGAGTGACATGAACGACCGGTTTGCCGGGGCGGTGCCCTATCTGCGGGCCTTTGCGCGGGTGTTGGGCGCGCATTACCATCTGGCCGCCGCACGGGCCGATCCGGGCGGCGCGCGCGAACGACTAGCGCGGTTCTATATCACCCGGATGCTGCCGGAACACACTGGGTTGCTGGCCCATGCGCAGGCCGGGGCGGAAGGGTTGTTCGACCTCAGCGCCGACGATCTGGCGGCGGGGTAACCGGGCATGGATGGATCGGAACCGATGACCCTGCGATACCCGTGGGACACCCCTCCGGAACGCGGGCAGGCGATCGAGGTGGCCAAGGGCGTGCTGTGGATGCGCCTGCCGCTGCCGATGAAGCTGGACCATGTGAATGTTTACGCGCTGGACGAGGGCGACCATTGGACGGTGATCGACACCGGGTTCAATTCCCGCCTGACGCGCGAGATCTGGGGCGAGTTGATGGCCGGGCCAATGGGCGGCAAGCCGGTGAAACGGGTGATCGTCACCCATCACCACCCGGACCACGTCGGCCTTGCCGGGTGGTTCCAGAACGAACACGGCGCGACCCTGATCACCACCCGCACCGCATGGTTGTTTTCACGGATGCTGTTGCTCGACAATCAATCGGTGGCCACGCCCGAGACCATCGCCTTCTGGCAAAGCGCCGGCATGGACCCGGAGATTCTGGCCGCGCGCCGGGTTGAGCGGCCATTCAACTACGCCGATATCGTCGCGCCGATGCCGCTGGGGTTTCAGCGCATCCAGCAGGGCGACAGCATCGAAATGGGCGGGCGTACCTGGGACATTCACATCGGCAACGGCCACGCGCCGGAACATGCTACCTTCTGGAGCCGCGACGACAATCTGGTGATTTCCGGCGACCAGATCCTGTCGTCGATCAGCCCCAACATCGGTGTCTACGCCACCGAACCAGAGGCCGACCCGCTGGCCGGCTGGCTTGAGGCCTGCGAACGCCTAAGCAAGCTGGCGCGCGGCGATCAGCTGGTTCTGGGGGGGCACAAATTGCCGTTCACCGGATTGCCGGTCAGGATGCGGCAGTTGATCGACAATCACCACGGCGCGCTGAAACGTTTGCTGGACCATCTGGACACCCCCAAACACGCCGCGTCCTGTTTTGCTACCCTGTTCAAGCGGCGGATCGACAAGGATATTTACGGTCTGGCGCTGGTCGAAGCGGTGGCGCATGTGAGCCACCTTTACCACGAGGGACTTGTCAGCCGGGTGCGCGGCGAGGATGGAGCGTGGCTGTATCAACGCAAGCAATAAGGCGAGGACTTTATGGCGGATGACCAGATCGCAACCACTGCCCAGGCTGTAGAGGCCGATGCCCTGCCGAAGATGCACGAGGTGCACGCCGATCCCGATAGCTGTGCCGGGTTGGAATGCGCCCCCAAAGATGTGGCCGGTTCGGCAGATGGCAAAAGCCCGGCGCGATGGGCATATGAACGGCTAATCCTCTATATCCAGAACTTTGAGGACCAGTTGGACGCCACCCAAGAGGTCGCCATGGGGTTTACCGGCGGCGACGCAGGCGTGCTGAAAATCGAAGGGATGGGCTATTTCGACCCGGACATCATTACCTTTTACGGCAGCGATTCCATGGGCATCAAAACCCAGCTTGTTCAACATGTGAGCCAGCTAAGCGTGATGCTGCGCGCCCTGCCCAAAACCGATGAAACCGCCCCGCCGACCCGGATCGGTTTCCGTCTGGCCGCGGACCTTGAGCAGGGGTAATCCGGCGGGATGACTCCAAGGGCTGGTGCTGTCGGTTTGTGACGAAGAAAATTCGCCGAATTTTCTTGGCCGCGCGTTTTGTGGCATCGGTGGCGCGCTGTGTCTGGGTAGCCCCCTCTGATACCGGGAATCTGGACCCATCCCGACCCGCACACTGGCCCTAACTGCCCCCAACCAACGCGCCTAAACCCGATCGCAGATACCCGGCAGATCGCCGGGCCAACCAAGATCAACGGGAGCGTCTGACAATGAAAATGACAACCGAAGAAGCCTTTGTGAAAACCCTGCAAAATCACGGGATTGACCAGGTTTTTGGCATTATCGGCTCGGCTTTCATGCCGATCTCGGACATCTTTCCCAAGGCGGGAATCACCTTTTGGGATTGCGCCCACGAAGGCTCCGGCGGGATGATGGCCGACGGCTATACCCGCGCCACCGGCAAGATGAGCATGATGATTGCCCAGAACGGTCCCGGTATCGCCAATTTTGTTACCGCCGTGAAAACCGCCTATTGGAACCATTCTCCGCTGTTGCTGGTGACGCCTCAGGCGGCCAACAAGACCATCGGTCAGGGCGGCTTCCAGGAAGTCGAACAGATGAAAATGTTCGAGGACATGGTGTGTTATCAGGAAGAGGTGCGCGACCCAACCCGCATCGCCGAAGTGCTGAACCGGGTGATCATGAACGCCAAACGCGCCTCGGCCCCGGCACAGATCAACGTGCCGCGTGACATGTTCACCCAGGTTGTGGACATCGAAATTCCGGCAATCGTCGGTTTTGAACGTCCCGGCGGCGGGGACATCGCCTTGCAGGACGCGGCTGATCTGTTGTCGAGCGCGAAATTCCCGGTGATCCTGAACGGGGCGGGGGTGATCCTGTCCGGCGCGATTGGCGATTCGATGGCGCTGGCGGAACGTTTGTCGGCTCCGGTTTGTGTCGGCTATCAGCACAATGATGCCTTCCCCGGATCGCATCCGTTGTTTGCCGGGCCACTGGGCTACAACGGGTCCAAGGCGGGGATGGAGCTGATCTCGCGCGCGGATGTTGTGTTGGCGCTGGGGTCACGGCTGAACCCGTTTTCGACCTTGCCGGGCTATGGCATTGATTACTGGCCCACCGATGCCAAGATCATTCAGGTCGATCTGAACCCGGATCGTATCGGCCTGACCAAGGCGGTCAGTGTCGGTATCGTTGGCGACGCGGGCAAGGTCGCGCGCTCGATCCTTGCGCGTTTGGGTGGCAGCGCCGGTGACGAGGGGCGCGGCGATCGTGAAGCGCTGATCGCGCAGACCAAATCGGCCTGGGCACAGGAACTGTCCAGCATGGACCACGAAGAGGACGACGAAGGCACCACATGGAACCAGCGCGCCCGCGCGGCCAAGCCGGACTGGCTAAGCCCGCGCAAGGCGTGGCGGGCGATCATGGCGGCCCTTCCGGGCGAGGCGATCATCAGTTCCGATATCGGCAATAACTGCGCCATCGGCAACGCCTATTCGTCGTTCGAATCCGCGCGCAAGTATCTGGCACCGGGGTTGTTTGGCCCGTGTGGTTACGGGTTGCCATCGGTGATCGGGGCCAAGATCGGCTGCCAGGATGTGCCGGTTGTCGGGTTCTCGGGCGACGGCGCGTTTGGCATTGCCGTTACCGAGCTGACCGCGATCGGGCGCGAGGAATGGCCC
>NVQY01000186.1 GCA_002400675.1 Paracoccaceae bacterium
GACGGCCCAACAGGTTGTCACCATGTTCGGGCAGGACACCGGGGCCGACATCGTCTTTGACTTTGGCAATGGCGACCAGCTGACCCTGACCGGCGTGGCCAGTCTGGCCGGCTTGGACGCGGATCTGGTGCTGGTTTAAGATCGCCGCCTAATCGGTTGTTTTAAAACGGGAATGCTGGACGATAACCACCGCCAGCAACGGTAGCGCAAACCCCAGCGCCGCCACCGTGATCAACAACCAGCCAAGCGCCGAATAATCCGCCGCAACGGTGATATCGCCGGTGGTTTTGTCGCTGACCTCGCGGGTGACGGTGAAAATCTGGTTGATGTATTTGGTCGCCAGCGCGCTGGCCGACAGCGCCAGATTGGTGAACGACGCCATCACCGCAAAGAACGTCGCCTTGAGGTTGCTCGGCGCATTGCGGGCAATCCACGCCAGCATCGGGATCATCGCCACCTGCCCCAGCGGCGATTCCAGCCCGGCGTCGATCATCGCGATGAACCGCGCGTCAACAATGCCGCCGGTCAGGGGGGCGGTCCAGTTCTGAATGCCGTAGTACAGGCCGATATTGGGCAGCGCCAACACCCCGCCGACAATCGTCAGAAACACAATGATCCGGGTGATCGGATGCGAGGCGATCATCGGGCGCAACACGATGATCCCGGCCAGCGTCAGCACCGAGATAATCAGATACAGCAGCGACAGAAATTGTTCGTCGAACCCCAGCACATCAATTTCAAACCACGTCGCCGCCGCGCCATTCAGCGGTACCGCGCGGAACACAAAGATGATGATCGCCGTGCCCACCAAGGCGCGCGCCTTGTCGGGCGGCAGGTTGGCGATCAGTTGGCGCATCAGGAACAAGACGATGGCCATCGACCCGGCAAAGACGATTTCCTGCGCGAATGACACATCCGACAGGCCGATGGTCAGGGTGAGGATCACGAACACCAGACCGCCGGTGAAATACCAGTGGTTCAGTTTGGTGTGGCCTTCGGGGCGCGAGGTGGCGGAGTGCGCCTCGGCTTTGCTCATGCCCGACCGTTGCATCCGCACGCGCGCGCGGCGCAGCTGCCACGTGGCCAGAAACACCCCGGACACCGACAGCACGGGAATGACCATCGCCATCAGATAGATCGACGCATAGATGTCGGCCTTGCCCTGTGGATCAAGGTCTTGCGCGCCGGAAAACATCACGATATTCAGGATCGCCACCGCCACCGTGCCGCCAATCAGCGAAAACCGCCCCAGCGTCTGCATGGTGGTATGCATCGCCCGCGAGGTTTCCTGATTATAGGGCGCACCGGAGTCGTCGACCCGCGGCACGGCCTCGACTGACATGGCATCGGCCACCGCGTCCTGCACCACATAGCCCACCGGCGACAGCAACGCCGAGATCACGTACCATGCCTCGACCGGCAGGATTGCGGCCATCATCGCCCGGTCGCTGATCAGCAGATACATGATGCCAAGGCTGGTGGCGATCAGGGCGGCGCCGAGGTACACCAACACCGCCTTGCGCCGCCAGATCAGGTCAACCAGATGCCCCAGCGGCATTTTCAGCGCCCACGGCAGACCGGCCCAGAAGGCGATCCCGGCGAGAAACGCGGCGGACAAGCCAAGGTAATCCTTGACAAAAAACGTACCCACAATGGCCGTCAGCCCCGACACCCCGGCCGAGAAATAGATCATCAGCGGCGGCAGGAACGACCAACGCATCTGCCGCCCCAGATCAAGAACCACCCGGTCGAACCACCCCTGCCTGGTTTCGATGACCGTCATGTTCGTTCGCCCTTTCGTGTTATTCTGGCTGATCCGGTCCGGCCAGACCCGCCGGACCCATCGTTGATGCCTGTTTTGACTCAATGGGCGCACGCAGGCAATGGGGCAAAGCCGGCACCGTCATTCGGGTAAAGTAGTTGACGCCAATTTTTGCTGGTATAAAAATGACTTAAACCTGTCACCATTCAAGGAATGAACGAATGAAGCGCCTCGGAATTATCGGACTGTTGATTGTCGCCCTTGGCGGGCTTTCCGCCTGCGTGCCGGGCCGGGCAAAGCAAACCACCACGGTCAATTCCACCACCACGGGTCAGCAGTTGACGGACCTCAAGGCGGCTTTGGATGCCGGGGCGATGACGCCGGCAGAATATGAGAAAAAGCGCAAGGAAATCCTTAAGAACAAAGGTTAAGCCGCTTTACTTAAGGTTCAAAAAACGACTGCCCGCGCCGGATAATCCGACGCGGGCAGTTGCATTTCATAGGTATGTGATCGGGTTAGTTCCCAGAGGGTACCGGGAACACCGGCAGGGCCGACGTTGTCTGACCGGCCAGAGTGGATGCCACTTGCAGCACTGCCATCCGGTCTTGCGACTGGCCAAGAACCATCGCGCCGCCGCCCGACATCGCGTCCATCGCCAGTGACATCCACTTGCTCGCCTGCTGCGGAGTCGCGCGCTTGGTGCCAAACCCTTCGCGCATCTGGTGGCTGACAATCTCGGCGTAGCCCAGTTCCCCCCCGGCAGACAAAAGCACGGCAGAGGCCAGCGCCATTTCCGCGTCATCAGTGCGATAACCGACGCCCAGACAGACCTTGCCGCCGGAAATCAGCCGATCCATCGGTTGCCCGGAATCCTGCATGAAGATCGAGGTGGCGTTGATCACCGCACCGGGGCTAACCACGTCCAGCGCGGTCAGTTGCGGGGCCACGGCCTGAGTCAGACCTTTGCATTGCGCTTCGACCTGGGGTTCGGTGAGATCGGGGATCGTCGCCACAATCGCCGCCGATTCTGCCAGCGCATGGGTGCGGGCCAGACAGAACTGTTCGTTCAACGTGAATTCTGCGTCCGTTACCCGCGCCGCCGAGGTGATGCCGCCATTGGCCGCCGTCAGCACGTTGATTTCGTTGCAAACCGCACTGATAGAGCGTTTTGACTCGGCAAAGTTGAAGGCCGGCAACGTGGCAGGTGCGGGAACAGCCTTGGCCGGTGCGGGGGCCGGTGCGGGCACCGGTACAGGCGCGGGGGCAGGTGCTGCGACCGTGGTTGCAATCCCCAGTTGTTCGTTGCGGAAAGTGCGCAACAAGCCATAGCGCCCCTGCGAGGCCAGAATCGAGTTATAGGGGGCCACATTGGCGCTTACTTCGGCGCGTTGCTGACTGTTGATGAGAAAGTCGCGTTCGTAATCATCCATCCGCCCATCGGCGGTGAACCCCATATCGCCCTGAAAACGGGCGATGCCGTTGCGCGTATTGCGCCCGATCGACCCGTCCACGGTGCCGACGTTATAGCCAAAGTAATTCAGCGCCGTCTGCACCTGCCGGTTCTGGGCACGCTGGGCGTTGCGGGCAGACGTGTTTGCATTGGAATGGGCGCGTTGCTGTTGCAGGCGCTGTTGTTCTGCGGCGCGCTTGCGCTGGTTGCTCTTGGTGACTTCGTTGACAATGATGCCGCCAACGATCAACCCGCCCAGAATGGCGGCGGCATCATTGCCGGCCTGTACCCGCTGCACCGGCACCAAGGCCAGGCTGGCAGACACCAGCGCCACGGAAATGCTTTTCGTAAACATGATATAACCTCGCCATGCCGGGATGAGACTGTTCGACAAACCGCCTGATTTCCGGCCAGAAAACCAAAACTACTGATGCCCTCAGCCGACCAATAATTGCCCCGAATGTCAAGGTGAAACGCGCGCGACTTTCCCCCTTGGCAAGCTAGGGTCAGGACCCATTAATCCTGCTCCATCAGTCAGCATTGAAAGCCCTTGATGCAATGAATTCGAACGAAAGCATAGTGGTTCTATGTGTCGTTTGAATGAAGCCGCAGGAAGGGCTTTCAACGCTGACCCGCAGGGCGCAGGGGTGGGCGCGGCCATTTTTCACCGCAAGCCCGCTCAAAATATTCCTATGTGACCCCGCCACATCTGCATATTTTGAACAGACTTGCGGTAAAAACTGATCTCGCGCTGATGGTGCAGGACTAATGGATCCTGACCCTAAGCAGTCACGCGCATGTGAGGCAGGCAAATTGCCCCGGGGTCTTGGTCCGGGGAGGCTGTGCTATTAGATACCGCAGAGTCGATCAATTCCTGACAAACAAATTATGTGGATACCCCGTTTGATGATCAAGACCAACATGTCGCGCCGCAGTGCCCTGAAACTTGGCGGAGCGGCCATTGCGATTGCCACTGTGGGTGGGTTTTATGCCTCTTCCACGGCCAGTTATGCCGGCCCTCCGAACGCCCCCAGACCGTTGCAGATCCCGCCTTTGGACACAGGGAAAATGCAAGGCAACGTGCGGGTGTTTGACATGCAGGTGCAGGCCGGCAAGACCGAGTTCTTTGAGGGGGTAAAGACCGACACGCTGGGCATAAACGGGTCGTACCTTGGGCCGACGCTGCGGATGAAAACGGGTGATACGGTGCGGATGAACGTCGCCAATGGTCTGAGCGAGACAACGACGTTGCATTGGCATGGGTTCAACCTGCCGGCGCGCGCGGATGGCGGGCCGCATCAGGAAATCGCCCCCGGCGCGGTATGGTCGCCGGAATTCGAGGTGCGCGATAAGGCGGCGACCATGTGGTATCATTCGCACCAGCTTCATAAAACCGCGGATCAGGTCTGGGCTGGCATGGCCGGGCTGGTGGTGATTGATGACGACGAATCGGGCGCGCTTGATTTGCCGGACACGTATGGGGTCGATGACATTCCGGTGGTTCTTCAGGATCGCAGTTTCCGGCGCAACGGGCAGATGCCCTATAGTTCGTCGATGCATTCGCGGATGATGGGCATGACCGGGGATATCCCCATGGTCAACGGCACCGTCGCGCCGTATTTTGAGGTCACCACCAGCCTGATCCGGCTGCGGCTGCTGAACGGGGCCAACGCCAGCATCTATGTGCTGGGGTTTGCCGATGGTCGGACCTTTAGCCAGATTTCATCGGATGGTGGCCTGTTGGCGGCCCCGGCGCAGATGCAGTCCTTGCGGCTGGCCCCCGGAGAGCGCGCGGATATCGTTGTCGATATGTCCGATGGCGGCGTGGCGACGCTGCGCAGTGCGGCGACTGGCGGCGGCGGCGGTGGAATGGGCGGCATGATGGGGGCTGCTGGCCAACCCTTTGATTTCCTTGAACTGCGCCCGGCGGCGTCGCTGACCACGTCCCCGGCCTTGCCGGACCGGCTGGCGGATCTGCCCGTTGTTTCAGACAGTGGCGTCACCAAGACGCGCGGATTTGAGTTGCAGATGTCGGGCATGGGGCCGTTTGCCAAGTTCCTGATCAACAGCAAATCAATGGCCATGGACCGGATCGATGAAGTGGTCGAAAAGGGCGTGACGGAAATCTGGGAGGTGTCCAACTTTAGCCCGATGGCGCACCCGTTTCATGTTCACAACACCCAGTTCCGTATTCTTGACCGCAACGGTGCGACCCCCAATGCCGGGGAGCGCGGGTTGAAAGATACCATTCTGGTCAACCCGCAGGAACGCGTGCGCATTCTGGTACGGTTCGAACATTACACCGACCCCGAGCGCCCCTATATGTACCACTGCCATATTCTGGAGCATGAGGACGCCGGAATGATGGGGCAGTTTACGGTCGTGTAACCGGTCTCAGTCGATCCGCCGCACCAGTATCTGATTGCTGTCCCCGCGTCTGGTTTCCAGCACCTTCAGCGATGCCACCAGATCAGACAGCTTGCGCTTGCCATAGCTGCGGGTGTCGAAATCGGGATTGGCGGCGGTGATGAACTGGCCCAGCGGGCCAAGCGCGTACCAGTCGTCTTCCTGATCTATGGCGTCCATCGCCTTGAGGATCAGATCGCGGGCCTGATTCAGGGATTTATTGGTCGGGGCCGCTTTGGTCTGGGTCTCGGTGGGGTTGGCGTCGCTGTCCAGATTTTCAAGGTATATGAACCGTTTGCAGGCTTTGCGGAAGGCGTTGGGGGTTTTCTCCATGCCCATGCCGTAGACATCCAGCCCCTGTTCGCGGATACGGCTGGCCAGCCGGGTGAAATCGCTGTCGGACGAGACCAGAACAAAGCCGTCGAACCGGGCCGAATGCATCAGGTCCATGGCGTCGATCACAAGGGCAATGTCGCTGGCATTCTTGCCCACCGTGTTGGCCGGCTGATGGTGCGGCACCAGCCCGAATTCGGCCTGCACCTTGTTCCATCCGGCCATCTGCTGGCTGGAGAAATCGCCGTAACAGCGCCGCACGGAGGCCTCGCCCAGCGTGGCAATTTCGTCGAATATCGCCTTGGTGTATTTGGGCGAGGTGTTGTCGGCGTCGATCAGGACCGCGAGAAGGGGGGTATCATGCGCCATTTAGTACACCACCACAGAACGGATGCTTTTGCCGGCGTGCATCAGATCGAACCCCTTGTTGATGTCCTCAAGGCCCATGGTGTGGGTGATCATCGGGTCGATCTCGATCTTGCCCTCCATGTACCAGTCGACGATCTTGGGTACATCCGTGCGTCCGCGCGCGCCGCCAAACGCGGTGCCGCGCCAGCTGCGCCCGGTGACCAACTGGAAGGGGCGGGTGCTGATTTCGGCCCCGGCGGCGGCGACACCGATGATGATGCTTTCGCCCCAGCCTTTGTGGGCGGATTCAAGCGCGTCGCGCATCACGCTGGTGTTGCCGGTGGCGTCGAATGTGTAATCCGCGCCGCCCTTGGTCAGGTTGACAAGGTAGGGTACCAGATCGCCTTCGACCTCTTTGGGGTTGACGAAATCGGTCATGCCAAACCGTTTGGCCATGGCGATCCGGTCGGGGTTGATGTCGACGCCGACGATCTGGTCGGCCCCGGCAAGGCGCAGACCCTGAAGCACGTTCAGACCGATGCCGCCCAGACCAAACACGATGGCGCGGCTGCCGATTTCGACCTTGGCGGTGTTGATCACCGCGCCGATGCCGGTGGTGACGCCGCAACCGATGTAACAAACCTTGTCGAATGGTGCGTCCTTGCGGATCTTGGCCAGTGCGATTTCCGGCATCACCGTGTGGTTGGAAAAGGTCGAACAGCCCATGTAATGCAGGATCGGCTCGCCATCCAGCGTGCTGAACCGCGACGTGCCATCCGGCATCACGCCCGCGCCCTGGGTTTCACGAATCGACTGGCACAGGTTGGTTTTCGGGTTCAGGCAATATTCGCATTCCCGGCATTCCGGCGTGTAGAGCGGGATCACGTGGTCGCCCGGTTTCAGGCTGGTGACGCCCGCGCCGATTTCCAGAACCACGCCCGCGCCTTCGTGGCCAAGGATGGCGGGGAACATGCCTTCGGGGTCGGCCCCCGACAGGGTGAACTGGTCGGTGTGGCAGATGCCGGTGGCCTTGATTTCGATCAGAACCTCTCCGGCGCGGGGACCGTCCAGATTTACGTCCATGATCTCAAGTGGTTTGCCGGCTTGAACGGCAACTGCGGCGCGGGTGCGCATGGGGGGTTTCCTCCGCTATGATGTTGTGTGCTTGTTGCTTGCGACCCTGCGGGAAACTGCGTGTGTTTTCAACTCTGGTTTTGTAAGATGAGGGCGAAAAATGGCCAATCATCAGTGCGGAGTTTGGGTGATGTGGAAAATTCGGGCGGTGATGTTGTTTGGCGCTTTTGGCACGCCGGTTTTTGCGGCAGGTGATGGCAACGGCCTGATCGCCTGCGGCGCGGATCGGGTGCAGGATATGGTTGGCCAGCCGGTTGAGGCCTCGCGTGACCGTCTTGCACCCGAGGCCCGGATCATTCCGCCCAACAGCCCAATAACACAGGATTACCGCCCGGACCGCCTGAACGTGGATCTGGATGAAGGCGGGATTATCACCCGCATCTGGTGTGGCTAGGATGTTGCGCGCGCCCGTTCAGGGTTTGCGATAGGTCCGGTGACAGCTAAGGCAGGACTTCAACACATCCGGCAAGGTCGTCCGCAGTGCTTCAAGCCGATCCGCGTTCAGCCGTCGCGCCAGCCGTTTGGCCGTGTCGGCGCGGGTTTCGAAGTCATCCCAGTTAGCCCAGATATCCGGCCTTGCCCGGCTTAGGACGTCGGTCTGGGGTTTTTTGAACGCCGATGGCATGGCGCGCGCG
>NVQY01000187.1 GCA_002400675.1 Paracoccaceae bacterium
GAATACACCATCGTGCGGCTGGGCGAGGACGAATATTACCTTGTGTCCGCCGGGGCCTGGACGGCGTATGATTCCGATTATCTGCGCAAGGCGGCGGCGGATAAGGCGGGTGAATTCGGCTATATCGAAATTCAGGATGTGACCACGCAATGGGGCGTGTTTGCCATTGCCGGGCCGAAATCCCGCGAGGTTCTGAACGAGATCGTCAAGGATCGCGATCCATCGTCAGTATTCTCGAACAAGCGGTTTCCGTGGCTGACCTGCCGCGATATCGAACTGGGCATGTGCCCGGTGCGGGCGATCCGGGTGGCTTACACCGGCGAGTTGGGTTGGGAATTGCACCACCCGATGGAGATGCAGAATTACCTGTGGGATCTGTTGCTGGACGCCGGTGAGAAACACGGGATGAAACTGGTTGGGGCGCGGGCGCAGAACTGGTTGCGACAGGAAAAAAGCTATCGCGCGTTTGGCAACGAACTGGGGCGCGATGCCACGCCGCTTGAGGCGGATTTGCCGAGGTTTGTTGATCTGGACAAGGATTTCCACGGGCGCGACGCGATGCAGGACATCGGCATCCGCTCCAAATGCGTGACGGTGCTGATTGACGGGCCGGATGACGCTGACCCGTGGGGCCGCGAGGCGTTGTATCACGATGGAATCCGTGTCGGGCGGCTGACCTCGGGCGGCTATTCGGTGGCGTTTGGCAAGAGCATCGGCATGGGCTATGTCCCGCCCGCGCTGGCGGTCGAGGGCACGCGGCTAAAGGTGCGGATGCAGGGTGCGCTGTGGGACGCGGAAATCACCGGCGACAGCCCCTATGATCCCAAGAACGCGACCATTCGCAAGGACGGGTAGGGCGCGCCGTTCAGGTGTTGAACAGAAAGTGCAGCACGTCGCCGTCCTTGACCACATAGGTCTTGCCCTCGGCGCGCATTTTCCCGGCCTCTTTGGCCGGCTGTTCGCCGCCCAATGACACGAAATCGTCAAAGGCGATGGTTTCGGCGCGGATGAACCCGCGTTCAAAGTCGCCGTGGATCACCCCGGCGGCTTGCGGTGCGGCGGTGCCCTGACGGATGGTCCATGCGCGGGCCTCTTTGGGGCCGACGGTGAAATAGGTTTCCAGATGCAGCAACTCGTATCCGGCGCGAATCAACCGGTCCAGACCGGCTTCGGACAGACCCATTTCCTCTAAGAACATCAGGGCCTCATCCGGCTCAAGCTGGCTGATTTCTTCTTCGATCTGGGCGCTGATGATGACGTGGGCGTTGCCTTCGGCGGCGGCCATTTCGGCCACTTTGGCTGAATGATCGTTGCCCTGGGCGGCCTCGGCTTCGCCGACGTTGCAGACATATAGCACCGGCTTGGCGGTCAGAAGTTGCAGCATTTTCCAGGATTTGATGTCTTCTTCGTCCACCTCGACCATGCGCGCGGGGTTGCCTTCCTCAAGCATCGCCAGCGCCTGTTTCAGCAACCGTTCCTGAAGAACCGCCTCTTTGTCGCCGCCGCGTACCTTGCGCAACAATCCCTGAAGCCGCTTTTCGATACTGTCCATGTCGGCCAGCATCAGTTCGGTTTCAATGGTCGCCGCATCCGCCACCGGATCAACGCGCCCCTCGACGTGGGTGACGTCGCCGTCCTCGAAACAACGCAGCACATGGGCGATGGCGTCAACTTCGCGGATGTTTGCGAGAAACTGATTGCCCAGCCCTTCGCCCTTGCTCGCGCCTTTGACCAGCCCGGCAATGTCCACGAACGTCATCCGCGTGGGGATGATGTTTTTCGACCCGGCAATCTCGGCCAGTTTGTCCAGCCGGGCATCGGGTACGCCGACTTCGCCGACATTGGGTTCAATGGTGCAAAACGGGAAATTCGCAGCCTGCGCGGCCGCTGTTTTGGTAAGCGCGTTGAACAACGTGGACTTGCCGACATTCGGCAATCCAACAATACCCATTTTAAAACCCATGTCGCGGTCTCCTGATCCGGTTCAGGCGCTGCTTTTAGGCCTGTGTTGTCACCGACGCAAGGTATGTCGGTGGGTTCACGCATTCTCACGTTGGTGCCACTGGAGGTTTCCTTGGCGCTATGCCATTCTAAGACTCACTACCAAAGGAGGTGCGACGTGAAATTCACCCTTGCATTTGTTACCCTGATGGCCAGCGCGATACAGGCACCCGCACAGGAATGGGTTCTTGGTCTGGGATATGCCGATTTTTCCAATGTTAAATCTGAAGATCAGGGGATGCTCGACCTTGAGGTCCATGCGATCCCGTTTTACGAAAGAGGACGATTTCAGGCCGGCTGGGCCGGGGCTGTTTCGGTGCATTTCAACGGGGACTTCTTTATCGGCGCGGGAATGTCCGGTATGCTGGCGCTCAAGGGCGGTTGGTTCCTCGAAGGAAGCGTGATGCCCGGTTATTACCACCCCTCGACCCCGCTAAACGACTTGGGCAGCGATTTTGAAATCCGCAGCCTGATGGGCGTCGGCTATACGCTGAAGTCCGGGGATCGGTTGTCGCTGGCCTTTACCCACAAGTCGAACGGGGGCACATCGTCAGTTAACCCCGGGGTCAATGCGGTTGAAGTACGCCTGCGCAAACAGTTCTGAGTCGGGCGCGACCGGGCACGTGGATAAGGAAAGACCATCTGCGGGATTGATTTCTCCGCCGGTATTCTGCACATCGGCATACGACAAGGATCAAAGGACACCCGATGACACGTATCGACGCCAAATTCGCAGAGCTTAGGGCAAAAGGCAAAAAGGCGTTTGTATCTTACGTCATGGCCGGGGATCCCGATTTCGACACGTCGCTTGAACTGGTAAAGGGTCTGCCGGGGGCCGGGGTGGACATCATCGAGCTGGGCTTGCCGTTTACCGACCCGATGGCCGATGGCCCGACCATCCAACTGGCCGCGCAACGCGCACTGGGCGCGGGCATGACGCTGGACCGGACATTGGCACTGGCGGCGGCGTTTCGCCAAGGCGACGACACCACGCCGATCGTGCTGATGGGCTATTACAATCCGATCTACAGTCAGGGTGTCGACACATTTCTGACCAAGGCCAAGGCCGCCGGGATTGATGGGCTGATCATCGTCGATCTGCCCCCCGAAGAAGACGTTGAACTATGCCTGCCCGCGCAGGCCGCCGGGTTGAACTTTATTCGCCTTGCCACGCCGACGACGGATGATGAACGCCTGCCCAAGGTGCTGCAAAATACCTCCGGGTTTGTGTATTATGTCTCGATCACCGGCATCACCGGCGCGGCCGAGGCCGAAGCGGTTGACGTCGCCCCCGAAGTCGCGCGGATCAAGGCGGGCACCGACCTGCCGGTGGTTGTCGGCTTTGGCATCAACACGCCCGAGAAATCCCGCGCCATTGCCGGGATCGCCGATGGTGTGGTGGTCGGGTCTGCCATTGTCGCGCTGACCGGCGCGGGCAAACCTGTGGCCGAGGTGCTGGAGTTTGTGCGCAGTCTGACGGACGGTGCGCATTCAGCCTGACGGCGCTGTGCCGGTCGCGTCCAGTGGCCGGTCCCGTGGCGGCTCTGCATTGCGCCGGTGATCCATGAACGCGCGCAATTCGCGCAGCACCGGCAGGATCCCCAACAGCTTTTGCGGGTCGATCGCCGCCACCAGCGCGGCAAAATCCGGGGCCATCGCCGTGATCGTATCATTGCGCAATTTCCGCCCCGCATCGGTCAGCCACACACATTTCGACCGCCGGTCATTGGGGTTGGGCCGCACATCCACCAACCCGCGTTTCGCCAAAGCCCCGACCGTATGCGTCACCGAGGTCTTGGGCAGCTGAAACGCCCGCGCCAGTTCTACCGGCGTACGCCCGTCCGCCACCCGCATCAGGTGGTTCAGCACGGTAAAATGCGCGGCGATCAGCCCCTTGGGCAACGTCGCCTCCAACTGCGCCCGGCCAAGCTGGTCGATGATTGCGATCTCGTTGAACACGCCAAAAAGCAGCGCCCGGTCGTCTTCCTGCATCAACTGCTCCGTAGTTTTGCCTCTAGCGGCCAGCGCGGCGTGCGCGGCGTTTGCGGACCATAGCCCAGCCGCCCCAGCATTTGAACCGTGTGACCGGGGGCGGCCAACAGATCATGCACCGCACCATACTGCGCCGCCATCTCAGGATATTCCTGAAGGCACTGGCTGACCGGATGCAGCGATAACCCCGCCCGCGTGGCCGCCAGATTCAGCCGCAGCCACCGCGCGCCCGTGGCAATCTGATCGGCGCGACTGTTACCGGGCGAGGTCAGCACGGCGTAGGCCGGCGTGGCCAGCAGCATTTCGCGATACGCCTCCAAGCCTTGTTTATACGCCGCGCTTGCGGGGTCATTCTGCCCCTCTCGGGTCAGGGCTCCGGCCAGCATCAGGCTTTCCAGAAACGGGCCACCCAGGGCGATCCCATCCGGGTCGGCATTGATCTGCGCCTTGCCAAAGCGCATCAGATCAATGCTTTCCTCGCGGGTGCGCGGGGTTTCCCATTCCACCATCCAGGCCTTTACCGTCAACTCACGCAAGGCCGCGACCGTCGGCGCGTCCGTGTAGATCGTCGCAAACGCCGCCAGTTCCCTGACCTTCGCGTCCTCGATGGGCGTGGCCGCAAACGGTTCCTTGCAGGACCGCCGGTCCAACATCGCCCCGGCCAGTGGATCGGGGTCGCCGCCATCGGAAAACACCGCGCGCGCCACTGGGCTATCCGGCCCGTCAGGAAACAGCGTCACATCCACGCGCAACCCGTCAAGCGAGGCGGCGATGGTCATCTGTTCGATAAAACACCCCAGCCCGATGGTGATCTGGCGGTCAAACGGGTCGGTGTGCGGGATGCGCCTGTCCGGGTCCTGATACAGGCTCAGGGCGTCTTCGCCCTCCAGATCGACCAGCCACGGTTGCAGATTATGCGGGTTGGGCACCAGCAACGCATAGGACAGCGCGCGTTTGCGCGGGTCGGCGTATGTGCCCGCCGCCGCCCAAGGGGCGAGGGCCTTTTGCGGTGTCCGGGTGCTCAGAAATCCGGTGCCTGCCGCCAGAATTGTGCCGCCTGCGATCAATGCGATTGCCTTGCGTCGTGAAAGGGTCATGTGCGCTCCTGTTTGTTTTCTAGCGGACTAAATAGTACGAAACCGTACTAAATACAACGCCACACACACGCCCCCCCACAAGACGCTTGGAAAAATCGCCCATCCGTCCTAACCTTGCCTTGCTCAAGTCGGCAGGCAGTGAGCGGAATCGGTGTGTGCCAATCTTTGTCTTTCACTGGGAGAGGTTGAAATGGCCGAAAGCACACCAAGAAAATCCAGAAAACGGCGCGGGCGTGCCAATCCGCCGGTAACACGGTCCAATGCGGACGCGTTCTCGCTTGATCCGGTTCTGACGGGCCGGGCGGGGTTCGGGTTTCTCGACAGCGACCGGATGGCGTTCATGCGCAAACGGGTGCTGCAATTGCTGGGCGATTACGGCGTCATGGTGGTGCACCCGGCGGCCCACGCGGCGTTGAAAAAGGCCGGCGCGGTCGAAGGCACCACCGCAGGCCGTTTGCGCCTGCCGGAATCGCTGGTGGTTGAGGCATTGGCCGCGACCCCCAAAACCGTGCGTCTGGCTGGCAAATCCCGCGCGTTCGATCTGTCCCTGCCGCGCAGTGACGGAGGGTTCATCCTGCGCACCGGCACCGGCGGGCACGGCTATGTGGACCCGCGCGATGCCAGCTATCGCAACATGGATCTGGCCGCCGTGGGTGATATTGTTGCCGTGGCCAACGACCTTGAACAGGTCGGTTTCATCGCCCACCCGTTTGTGCATGGCGTGCCCGAAGTGACGGCGGACATCCACAGTTATGCCGCCATCACCGCCCACACCCACAAACATGTCTGGATGCAACCCTATCAGAAAGAAAACGTCGAATACCTGATGAAGATCGCCGCCATCGCTGCGGGCGGCGAGGCTGAATTGCGCGCCAACCCGTCGACCAGCGTCATCACCTGTTCGTTTTCTCCGTTGGAATTCAAATACATGGATACCGAGGTAATCATTCAGGCCGGCCAATACGGCGTGCCGGTACATGCCTGTTCGCTGCCCTCTGCGGGGGGCACGGCCCCCCTATCGGGATCGGCGTCGGCGCTGATGGCGGCGGCGGAAATTGTCGGCATGACGACAATGGCGCATGTTCTGGCACCCGGCACGCCGATGATCGCCACCCCGTTGATGTTCGCGCTGGATATGCGCACGGGGTCGGCGCTTCAGTCCAGCGTCGAGGCGATGCAGGCGGCGAATTTGGCGATCCAGTTGGTCAAACAGGAGTTCGGACTGGTGTCCCACACCTACGGGTCCGGGTCGGACACGCCCGACGTGGATCATCAGTCGATGGCAGAACGCGCGATGCTGATGCAGAACATCGCGCTGGCGGGGGCGGATATTCTTGGCGGCGTTGGCCAGCTGGAATGCGCCACCGTGTTCAGCCCGGTTCAGGCGGTGCTGGACAATGAAATCGGCGCAATGATCCGCCGGTTCATCCGCACGCCCGACATCAGCGACGCCGCCCTGAACTGGGACGAAATGTCGTCGATCCGGGTGGGGGGCCATTTCCTTGACAGCGACCACACGGTCAAAGCCTGCCGGGATCAGTTGATACCGGGGGTGTTCCAACGTCAGGGCCGCGATGATTACGAGGCCTCGGGCCGGCGCGGCGCGTTCGAGGCCGCCCGTGACCGTGCCCTTGCCGCGATTGCCGCCGCCCCCGAAGGCGGTGTTCTGAACGCCGATCAGACCCGCGAGATTGCGGCGCTGGCGGCAAAGGCAGACGACCATATCGTGCGGGTCTATCAGGGCGCGGTGCAAACCATCTGACAGCGCCCTTGCCTGTAACGGAAATTCTGATACCCAAGAGGAAATCGACAACGGGGGGCACACCATGGCGGTGATCACCAACATCAACGACCTCAAACGGATCTACGAACGCCGGGTGCCCCGGATGTTCTATGACTACGCCGAAAGCGGCAGTTGGACCGAACAGACCTTCCGCGAAAACACCTCGGATTTCGACCTGATCCGCCTGCGTCAACGGGTGGCCAGCGACATGAGCGGGCGCACCACAAACAGCCAGATGATCGGTCAGGATGTGGCCATGCCGGTGGCCCTTGCCCCGGTTGGCATGACCGGCATGCAGCACGCGGATGGCGAGATAAAAGCCGCCCGCGCCGCCGAGGATTTCGGCGTGCCGTTCACCCTGTCCACCATGTCGATCAACTCGATCGAGGACGTGGCCGAGGCGACCACAAACCCGTTTTGGTTCCAGCTATATGTGATGAACGACACCGACTATACCTCGCGGCTGATCCAGCGGGCCAAGGACGCCAAATGCTCGGCTTTGGTGATCACGCTGGATTTGCAGATCCTCGGGCAGCGCCACAAAGACCTCAAGAACGGCCTCAGCGCCCCGCCCAAGCTGACCCCGAAAACCATCGCCAACCTGATGACCAAATGGACATGGGGGTTGGGCATGTTGCGGGCCAAACGGCGCGAATTCGGCAATATCGTCGGCCATGTGGACGGCATTTCCGACGCCTCGTCGCTAATGTCATGGACCAGTGAACAGTTCGACCTGACGCTGGACTGGGGCAAGGTCTCCAAGCTGATGGAACAATGGGGCGGCAAGGTGATCCTCAAGGGGATTCTCGACGCCGAAGACGCAAAAATGGCCGCCAAACTGGGGGTGGATGCCATCATAGTCTCGAACCACGGCGGGCGGCAGTTGGACGGCGCGCTTAGCTCTATCCGGTCGCTCCAGCCGATTCTGGACGCGGTGGGCGGTGAGGTCGACGTGCATCTCGACAGCGGCATCCGGTCCGGGCAGGACATTCTCAAGGCGATAGCGATGGGGGCAAGTGGTACCTATATCGGGCGCGCGTTCATCTACGGGCTGGGGGCGATGGGGCAAAAGGGCGTGACCACCGCGCTTAACATCCTGCAAAAGGAAATGGACATCACCATGGCGCTGTGCGGGGAAAAGAATGTCGCCGGGCTGGGGC
>NVQY01000188.1 GCA_002400675.1 Paracoccaceae bacterium
GGGCGCTATGGCACCCCGGTCTGGTCGCCGCGCGGCGATCTGATTGCCTTTACCAAGCAAAGCAAGGGCCGGTTTCACATTGGCGTCATGCGGGTGGACGGATCCGAAGAACGCCTGCTGACCGCGTCTTTCCTGGACGAAGGGCCAACCTGGTCGCCAAATGGGCGCGTCATCATGTTCACGCGTGAAACACAGGGGGTCTCGGGGCGGGCATCGCTTTATTCGGTGGATATCAGCGGGCGCAACCTGCGTCCCGTGCGCACGCCCGACGGGGGGTCGGACCCTTCGTGGTCACCGTTGCAACAATAAGTGTGTTGCGTTCACAACATTCCGCGCATGTGCTAAGACACAAGCAACAATAATTGAAAAACAAGGGGCAAACGACATGGGCATTCTGGGTAAATTCCTGACAATCAGCGCAATTCTGGTGCTGGGCGCGTGTACCAACGCCGCCGGAAATGGCGGGGCCGGATCGGCGGGTGGCGGCGCGGCGGCGGCCGGATCGGTGTCGGACCCATCGTCGCCGGCGTTCTTTCAGCAATCCGTTGGCGATCGCGTGCTGTTTCCGGTGAACGAATCCACCTTTACTGACGAGGCGCGTTCGGTTCTGAATGCTCAGGCCCAGTGGTTGCTGGCAAATACCGATTACAACGCGGTCATCGAAGGCCACGCCGACGAACAGGGCACCCGCGAATATAACCTTGCGCTGGGCGCACGCCGGGCCAATGCCGCCCGTGAATTCCTGATGGCGCGCGGCGTCTCGGGCGATCGCCTGAAAGTGCTGAGCTATGGCAAAGAGCGCCCGATCGCGATTTGCAGCGAAGAAAGCTGTTATGCTAAGAACCGGCGGGCCGTAACGGTGCTGTCCAGCGGATTGACGGGGTAAATTTATGCGCATTGCAGTTCTGGCGCTTGGCGTGCTGGTGATGTTCGGGCCGGGTCAGGTTTTTGCCCAGCAGGATCAGACGCTGGCGGATATCCGGCAGGAACTAACGGTTCTTTATGTCGAAGTTCAGCGGCTAAAGCGTGAGCTATCCACAACCGGCGCGCCGGGCAGTTCGCTGACCGGTACCAGCGTGCTTGACCGGGTGTCGGCGATGGAAACCGCGTTGCAGAAACTGACCGCAAAAACCGAACAGATGAGCTTTCGCATAGAGCGGATCGTGAAAGATGGCACCAACCGCATTGGCGATCTCGAATTCCGTCTGGTCGAACTTGAGGGCGGCGATGTCGGGCAACTGGGTGAAACCACCACATTGGGTGGCGATGTGCCCCCGGTTGCTGTTTCCGGTGGTGACAGCCCGGAAGGCACGCTGAGCGACGAGTTGGCGGTTGGCGAAAAGGCCGATTATCAGCTGGCCGTCAAAGCGTTAGAGGCTGGCGACTATAGCAAGGCGGTTGAGTTGTTCTTTCAGTTCGAACAATCTTATCCCGGCAGCCCGCTGTCCCCAGAGGTCAATCTGGGGCGCGGCAAGGCTCTGGACGGTCTGGGCGACACCCGCGAAGCGGCGCGGGCCTATCTGGCCAGTTTTACCGGCAATCCCACTGGCCCCGTGGCCTCGGACGCGCTGTTTGAACTGGGCGCGGCCTTGGGTCGTCTGGGACAGACCGATCAGGCCTGCGTGACGCTGGGCGAAGTTGGTGTGCGGTTCCCGACGGCCGATGCGGCAGGCTCGGCCAGTCAGGAAATGGCGACGCTGGGCTGCACTTGAGCACAATTTCAGATGATATCCTGAACACGGTACGCAAGCAATTTCACGCGTCACCACCGAAAAAATTGGGTATTGCGGTATCGGGCGGCGGCGATTCTGTCGCGCTTTTGCATATACTGGCGCATTGTTTCCAACCGGATCAGGTCAGGCTGTATGCCGCGACCGTCGATCACGGCCTGCGCCCCGAATCCGCGGACGAGGCGCAACAGGTTGGTGAATTGGCCAAATCCCTTGGCGTCGCCCACGAGACCCTGAAATGGCAGGACTGGGACGGGCGCGGAAACCTTCAGGATCAGGCCCGGCGCGCGCGCTATCGGCTGTTGTCGGACTGGGCGCGTTCAAACGGGATTATGGACGTGGCGTTGGGGCATACTGCGGACGATCAGGCCGAAACGGTGCTGATGCGGCTGATCCGCTCTGCCGGGGTGACCGGGCTGGCGGGCATGCCGGTGCGCCGTACTGTGCACGGCATCGGCGTGTTTCGCCCACTGCTAAGCATCGCGCGCGATGATCTGCGCGATTATCTGCGCCAGAATGACGTGGACTGGGCCGAAGACCCGTCAAATGACGATCTGCAATATGATCGCGTCAAGGTCCGGCGCGCGCTTGAGGTGTTGAAACCGCTGGGCCTGACCGCGCAATCGCTGGCCGGGGTGGCGCATAACATGAACAAAGCGCGCGAGGCGCTGGATTGGTACAGTTTCCTTGGCGCGCGCGAAATGGTGACGATCCTTGACGGCAATGTCGTGGTCGACCTGCACAAATTCCGCACCCTCCCGGACGAGATTGGCCGGCGGTTGTTGCAACGCGCGCTGGTCTGGATCAGTGGCGCGGAATATGCGCCCCGCCGCGCGGCCATGGCGGACGCGCTGGGGGCGGTGAAACTTGGCCAGTCGACCACGCTTTGCGGCTGCCGTATCCTGCGCCAAGGCAAACGCATCTGGATTTGCCGCGAATATAACGCCGTCCGGCGGGTACACGCCGCGTGTGATCAGCTATGGGATCGGCGCTGGTCCCTCTTTGGTGGCGACGGGGCGGGTTGCGAGGTGCGCCCGCTGGGGCAACGCGGCCTTATGTTGTGTCCGCAATGGCGTGAAACCGGGGTTCCCAACGCCGTTCTGGCCGCCTCGCCATCGGTCTGGCACGACGATGATCTGGTGGCCGCACCGCTTGCCGGAATGGCCAACGGATGGACTGCCGAACTGGTCGCAGGGGGCGAAGACTTCTTTACATCGCTTTTATCGCATTGAACCTGCGCAAATCATCTCTATTTAGTACCTCAAGCAGGCCGCTTCCCCCGCGGTCGCACATTTAGGAGAGTTTTCTTGGGCAACGCACGAAATATCGCCTTCTGGGTCGTACTGTTCATGCTGATCCTGGCTTTGTTCAATCTGTTCAGCGGATCGGGCAGCACCATGCAAAGCCGCGAGATCACCTTTTCGGATTTTGTGAATTCAGTGGAAAATGGTGAGGTCAGTCAGGCCACGCTGGACGGCGAACAGGTCCGGTTCCGGGGCAGCGATGGGCAGGACTATGTCACCATCAAACCCGAAGACGCCGAGATCAGTAAGCTGTTGACAGATAACGATGTTCCCTACCGCGCAGAGAAACAGCAGCAATCCGGGTTCCAGTCGTTCCTGATCACCTTGCTGCCTTTCCTGCTGTTGATCGGCGTCTGGGTCTACTTCATGAACCGGATGCAGGGCGGCGGCAAAGGCGGGGCCATGGGCTTTGGCAAATCCAAGGCCAAGATGCTGACGGAAAAGCATGGGCGCGTCACATTTGACGACGTGGCCGGGATCGACGAAGCCAAGGAAGAGCTGGAAGAGATCGTTGAATTCCTGCGAAATCCTCAGAAATTCTCGCGACTCGGGGGCAAGATTCCCAAGGGTGCGTTGCTTGTTGGCCCTCCCGGCACCGGTAAAACCCTGTTGGCGCGGGCTATTGCTGGCGAGGCTGGCGTGCCATTCTTCACAATTTCTGGATCGGATTTTGTCGAAATGTTCGTGGGCGTCGGTGCAAGTCGTGTGCGCGACATGTTCGAGCAGGCCAAGAAAAATGCGCCTTGTATTGTGTTCATCGACGAAATCGACGCGGTGGGGCGCCATCGTGGGGCCGGATACGGCGGCGGCAACGACGAACGCGAACAGACGCTGAACCAGTTGCTGGTGGAAATGGACGGATTCGAGGCCAATGAAGGCGTGATCATTCTGGCCGCCACCAACCGCAAGGACGTGCTGGACCCGGCATTGCTGCGTCCCGGCCGTTTTGACCGTCAGATCGAAGTCGCCAACCCCGACATCAAAGGCCGTGAAAAGATTTTGGGTGTTCATGCCCGCAAGACCCCGCTGGGCCCGGATGTGGACCTGCGAATCATTGCCCGTGGCACGCCGGGTTTCTCAGGCGCAGACATTGCCAATCTGGTGAACGAGGCCGCGCTGATGGCCGCCCGGTTTGGCCGGCGGTTTGTCACCATGATCGACTTTGAACAGGCCAAGGACAAGGTGATGATGGGGCCTGAACGCCGTTCGATGGTGTTAACGCAGGACCAGAAGGAAAAGACCGCCTATCACGAGGCCGGGCACGCGCTGGTTGGTATTTCGCTGCCCAAATGCGACCCGGTTTACAAGGCGACGATCATCCCGCGCGGTTCTGCGCTGGGCATGGTGATGAGCCTGCCGGAAATGGATAAGCTGCAAATGTTCAAGGACGAGGCGGAACAGCGCATCGCCATGACCATGGCCGGCAAAGCCGCTGAAATCCTCAAATACGGTGCCGATTCGGTGTCCTCCGGGCCTGCGGGCGACATCATGCAGGCAAGTGCCTTGGCGCGCTCTATGGTGATGCGCTATGGCATGTCCGACAAGGTCGGCAACATCGACTATCAGGAGGCCGCAGCAGGCTATCTGCCCAACGGCGGCGCTGGTGGGTTCTCGGTTTCGGCCTCTACCAAAGAGCTGATCGAATCCGAAGTGAAACGGTTCATCGACGAAGGCTATGCGATTGCCTACAAGATCATCGACGACAAGCAGGAAGAATTCGAACGGCTCGCGCAGGGCCTGTTGGAATACGAAACCCTGACCGGCGAAGAGATCAAGCGCGTGATGCGTGGCGAGCCGCCGCATATTGACGATGACGAGGACGACACGCCCAGCGAGGGCAGCGCGCCCAGCGTCACGTCGATCCCAAAAACCAAGCCCAAGAAATCCCCGCCCGAAGGCGGGATGGAGCCTGAACCTTCTAGCTGACCGCGCAGGTCAGTTGGAAAATGCCCGGATAGCTGACGCTGTCCGGGCATTTTTTGTTGTTGGGGCGGAAAATCTGCAAAACGGGCTGGCGCATGGTCGGGATTTGCGTAGATTGCGGCATACAATGGTATTCCAAAGTTGATTTCGCCGCATCAAGGGCTGAAAATGTCGGAAATCGCCGCCATTTTTGCGCTCCCTGCGGGTAAGGCTGAGGATGGGTTGGCCGCGCGTGACCAGCTTCATGGATTTAAGTGCAGGATGAACCAATGAGTTTCAAAAGCGACATCGAAATTGCCCGTGAGGCGAAAAAGAAATCCATTCAGGAGATCGGCGCCCGGCTGGGTATTCCTGAATCAGAACTGCTGCCCTATGGGCACGACAAGGCCAAGGTCAGTCAGGACTTCATCAATTCGATCATGGATCGCGAAGATGGCAAGCTGATCCTTGTCACCGCGATCAACCCGACGCCTGCGGGCGAGGGCAAGACCACGACCACGGTGGGTCTTGGGGACGGTCTGAACCGGATTGGCAAGAACGCGGCGATCTGTATCCGCGAGGCCAGCCTTGGCCCGTGTTTCGGCATGAAAGGCGGGGCGGCCGGGGGTGGCATGGCCCAGGTGGTGCCGATGGAGGAAATGAACCTGCATTTCACCGGCGATTTCCACGCGATTACCAGCGCACACAATTTGTTAACGGCTCTGATCGACAATCACATCTATTGGGGCAATGAACTGGAGATCGACGAACGCCGCATCACCTGGAAACGGGTGATGGACATGAACGACCGCGCCCTGCGCGACAACGTGATCAGCCTTGGCGGCGTGGCCAACGGATTCCCGCGCCAGTCGGGGTTCGACATTACCGTGGCCTCTGAGGTCATGGCGATCCTGTGTCTCGCCAATGATCTGCAAGACCTGCAAAAGCGACTGGGCGATATCATCGTCGCCTACACCCGCGAGCGCAAGGCGATCTACGCCCGCGATATCGGCGCGGATGGGGCGATGACTGTGCTGCTCAAGGACGCGATGCAGCCCAATCTGGTGCAAACGCTGGAAAACAACCCGGCGTTTGTGCATGGCGGACCGTTTGCCAACATCGCCCATGGTTGCAACTCGGTGACGTCTACCAAAACCGCGCTGAAACTGGCGGATTATGTGGTGACAGAGGCCGGTTTCGGGGCCGATCTGGGGGCTGAAAAGTTCATGAACATCAAATGCCGCAAGGCGGGCATTTCCCCGGCTGTTGTGGTTTTGGTTGCGACTGTGCGGGCGATGAAGATGAACGGCGGTGTCGCCAAGGCTGATCTGGGCCCGGAAAACGTGGCTGCCGTGGCCGAAGGTTGCCCCAACCTTGCGCGTCACATCTCGAACCTCAAGTCGTTCGGGGTGCCGGTGGTGGTGGCGATCAACCACTTTGTCACCGATACCGACGCCGAGGTCGAAGTGATCCGCGCCTCTGCCGCCGCCGAAGGGGCCGAGGCGATCCTGTGCCGCCACTGGGAACTTGGCAGCGAAGGGGCCGTTGACCTTGCCAACCGCGTGGCCGAACTGGCCGATAGCGGGGCGGCGCAGTTTGCCCCGCTTTACCGCGACGACATCAGCCTGTTCGAAAAGATCGAGATCATCTCCAAGCGGATTTACCATGCCGACGAAGTGTTGGCCGACAAAAAGATCCGCGACCAGTTGCGCCTATGGGAGGACGCCGGGTACGGCCATCTGCCGATCTGCATGGCGAAAACGCAGTATTCCTTCTCTACCGACCCGTCCTTGCGCGGCGCCCCGGTTGGCCATTCCGTCCCGATCCGCGAAGTACGCCTGTCGGCGGGCGCTGGTTTCGTCGTGGTGATCTGCGGCGAGATCATGACCATGCCGGGATTGCCGCGCAAACCGGCGGCCCTGTCGATCGGCATGAACGCCGCGGGCGAGGTTGAAGGGCTGTTTTAACGGCGCGTGGGTTACCTGGGCTGACACCGTTTTCGCCTGAAATGCTCCCCCGGAGCATTTCTTAACAGGCTCAAACCCCACCCTACCCGCATATCGTAGGGTGGGTGCAACCCACCATTCGCACCATCCAAAAAGGACAAAACATGACGGCAAAGATTATCGACGGCAAGGCATTCGCAGCCAAGGTGCGCGCGCAGGTCGCGACCCATGTGGCCAAGATCAAGCAATCCCATGGTGTCACCCCCGGTCTGGCCGTGGTGCTGGTGGGCGAAGACCCGGCCAGCCAGGTCTATGTGCGTTCAAAGGGCAAAATGACCGTCGAAGTCGGCATGAATTCCTATGAACACAAGCTGGATGCCGACACGCCCGAGGCGGATTTGCTGGCGCTGATCGACCAGTTGAACAACGATGACAACGTCCATGGCATTCTGGTGCAACTGCCCGTCCCGGATCATATCAACGAAGATCTGGTGATCAATTCCATCAACCCGGCCAAGGATGTGGACGGGTTCCACATCTCCAACGTCGGTCTTTTGGGAACGGGACAGAAAAGCATGGTGCCCTGCACGCCACTGGGCTGTCTGATGATGCTGCGCGATTACCACGGCAGCCTGAGCGGGCTTGACGCGGTGATCATCGGGCGCTCCAACATCGTTGGCAAACCTATGGCGCAGTTGTTGCTGGGCGATAGTTGCACCGTGACCATCGCCCATTCGCGCACCCGTGATCTGCCTGATGTGGTGCGGCGCGCTGATATCGTCGTGGCGGCGGTGGGGCGGCCGGAAATGGTGCCGGGGGACTGGATCAAACCGGGGGCCACGGTGATTGATGTGGGCATCAACCGGCTTGACGCGCCGGAAAAAGGCGAAGGCAAGACGCGGTTGGTTGGCGATGTGGATTTCGCTTCGGTCTCGCAGGTGGCGGGGGCGATCACACCGGTACCGGGGGGCGTTGGGCCGATGACCATCGCCTGCCTTCTGGCCAACACGCTGACCGCCTGTTGCCGCGCCGGGGGTTTTGAGGAACCAGAAGGTCTGACCGCCTGAGAAAACAACGCGGCCGGCCTGTATCAGGCGGGCCGCGCTATGTCGGCTCT
>NVQY01000189.1 GCA_002400675.1 Paracoccaceae bacterium
GCATCACCACGAGGTTGGATCGTGTCAGCACGAGTTGGGGCTGATCTTTGGCACCCTGACCCATCAGGCCGACGAGTTGCAGAAATACAAATACGTTGTGCATAACGTCGCGCACGCTTACGGCAAATCCGCCACCTTCATGCCCAAGCCAATCGCCGGCGACAACGGGTCGGGCATGCATGTGAACATGTCGATCTGGAAAGAGGGCAAGCCTTTGTTTGCCGGCGACAAATATGCCGATCTGTCGAATGAGGCGCTGTATTTCATCGGTGGTATCCTCAAGCACGCCAAGGCGCTGAACGCGTTCACCAACCCCGGCACCAACAGCTACAAGCGGCTGATCCCCGGCTTTGAGGCCCCGGTTCTGCGCGCCTATTCGGCCCGCAACCGGTCAGGCTGCATTCGTATCCCGTGGTCTGAATCGCCCAAGGCCAAGCGGGTCGAGGCACGCTTTCCCGATCCTAGCGCCAACCCGTACCTGTGCTTTGCCGCGCTGTTGATGGCCGGTCTGGACGGGATCAAGAACAAGATCGACCCGGGCGAGGCGATGGACAAGAACCTGTATGATCTGCCCGCAGAAGAGCTGGCCGATATCCCCACCGTTTGTGGGTCCTTGCGCGAGGCGTTGAGCGAGCTTGAGGCCGACATGGACTTTCTGCTGGCCGGGGATGTGTTCACTAAGGATCAGATCGAAGGTTATATCGGTCTGAAGATGGAAGAGATCGAGACTTACGAACACACGCCGCATCCGGTTGAATACGGTATGTATTACAGCTGCTAAGGTTTGATGGGTTGAAAACCCATCCTACGGAAAAAGCAAGGGCACCTGGATTGGGTGCCCTTGTTCGTTTTCAGGGGGTTGGGCCGAGGGGTCAGCCGCCCTGATTGCGTTGCAGGTTTTCCAGCACCTGATCGATCCCAAACGTTGCGGCCTTCTGACGTGGCGGGTAGTCCTTGAAGGTAGCCAGGAACTGCCCGACAATCACCTGCGCCGGAACCAGTAGGAACGTCCTGTCCAGACGCCATTGCGTGTAGTTGGCGGCCTCATCCTGCGCCCGCTCAAACGGGTCACTGTAAAGGTCGATGATCTTGGGCAGACGCAGGGGAATGAACGGTTCCGACCAAACATCAAAGCCTTCGGCCCGTTGTTCGGCGAACACCACTTTCCAGCGACCATAGCGCAGGTTCAGCAATTCGCCGCCGTCCGAGAAGTAAAAGAATTCCTTGCGCGGACCTTCTTCCGTTTCACCGCGGAAATACGGCATGAAGTCATAGCCATCCAGATACACTTTGGTGTTTTCCTTACCAAACTGCGGCCCGTCCAGCATCTTTTCCTTCATGTCGGGATCGCCCAGCGCCGACATGAATGTCGGGAACCAGTCCAACTGGCTGATGATTTCATTGGACTTGCTGCCCGGTTCAATCACACCCGGCCACTTGATCATCATCGGAACGCGATATCCGCCTTCCCAGTTGTCGTTCTTTTCGCCCTTGAACGGGGTCGTGCCGCCATCCGGCCAGGTGAATACCTCGGCCCCGTTGTCGGTGGAATAGATCACCACGGTGTTGTCGGCGATGCCCAGATCATCCAGCTTGTCCAGCAATTCGCCAACCATGCCGTCATGTTCGACCATGCCGTCGGGATAGACACCCAGACCGGTCACGCCCACGCTTTCCGGTTTCAGGCGCGTGTTGATGTGCATCCGGGTCGAGTTGAACCAAAGGAAGAACGGCTTTTCCTGTTCCACCGCGCGGTCCATGAAATCAAGCGCGCCGGCGGTAATTTCTTCGTCGATGGTCTCCATGCGCTTTTTGGTCAGCGGGCCGGTGTCTTCGATTTCGCCATCAGCTGAAGATCGGATCACCCCACGCGGCCCGAATTTCTTGCGGAACTCAGGATCTTTGGGATAGTCGACATTTTCCGGCTCTTCCTCGGCATTGAGGTGGTAGAGATTGCCGAAAAATTCGTCAAAGCCATTGTTGGTTGGCAGCATTACGTCCAGATCGCCAAGATGGTTCTTGCCGTATTGGCCGGTCATGTAGCCTTTTGACTGCATGTATTCGCCGATGGTCGGGTCTTTGGGGCTCATGCCCTCCTTTGCCCCCGGAAGGCCAACTTTCAGCAGTCCGGTGCGAAACCCCGATTGTCCGGTGATAAACGCCGCACGTCCGGCGGTGCAGGATTGTTCGCCGTAGGAACTGGTGAACAACATACCCTCGTTGGCGATCCGGTCGATGTTCGGCGTCTGATAGCCCATCATGCCCTGATTATAGGCGCTGATGTTCCACATGCCGATGTCATCGCCCCAGATGACCAGAAAATTCATCGGCTTGTCCTCTTGCGCGGTCACGCTACCGGCCACCGCAATCGCTAACGCAGGAAGGGCCATTCGTCCGACCCCTCTGGTAATTCGTTTCATAAAACTCATGTAAAAATCTCCTTAGTTCCCTATTGGCACGGCCATTCAGTCCGGTCGCGGTTTACGCGATCAGCCAAGGCACATAGTATTCGCGGGTTACGCGCAGAACTTATCATTTCACGTCACCCCCTCAGGAGTCGCATGTCCGGTCTTTTTGTTCCGATGACCAAGGCCAACGGATTGGGCAACATGCCCGATCTTCTTGAGCAATGGGCCGGGTCCAGATCGGTGGCGCGCGCCTATGGGCGGGCCGGATTGCCGATGGAGGTGATCCAGTTCCCCGAGACCTGGATTCCGGTCGATGCAATACGATCCTTGTTTGAAATTTCAGCCCGAGCGGCAGGCGATCGGTGCTTCGGCCTGCACGTTGGCAAGGATATGACTCATAAGACTTTTGGATTGTGGATGAAATACAGTGTTCAAGCCGCGACCCTGAGAGACGGGCTGATCCGCGCCAATCAAAGTTCCCGGTTTCAGCAAACCGGTGGGAAAGTAGTGTTTGTCCCCGGGGCGCAGGTGTCTTTCTGGCGCTATGTTGCCCCGCCTATGCAGACATCTAGTCAGGTTCAGCATTGTGACCACCTGATCTGGCCGACAATCCGGTTCATACAGTCATATCTGGGGCCGCTATGGCTGCCCGAATGGGTCGATGTCAGCTATCCCCGCGACGCGGACGCGCGTTTGCTTGAGGCGCAGGTGCCCTTTCCGGTTCGCTTTGGCACCCCTTACCTGAGCATGGCGATCCGCAATCGGGATCTGTCGCCCCGGACCCCGCGCCCGTTTGGGGACGGGCAAAGGATCACCTTTGATGCGGTTCGCGCCTCTGAGGCGGCAGGGCCGAGCAATGAAACGTTGGGCACGGTGTTCAACACCATCACCCTGCGGCTTTTGGAAGGGCAGACGGATATTGACGGGGCGGCCTGTCAGTTGGGTATCGGCGTGCAAAAACTGCAACGCGACCTGCGTCGCGAAGGGGTGGATTACCGCGACCTTCTGAACCGGGCCAAGCGTGTGCGGGCCCAAGAGTTGCTGAGCGATACCGACATGACGGTGATTGATATCGCCCTGTCGCTTGGCTATTCGGACCACGGCAATTTTTCCCGCGCATTCAGAAAAATGACCGGCGTCGCCCCATCTGGCTTTCGGGCGCGCAAAGACCAGATGCAATAGGGAAACGGGTAGGTCTGACCGGCTTTTGCTTTGGCAAACCCGGCGCTTGGGGTTAGCGTGCAGCCTATTGGATGGGTTTTAATTAAGAGGGCAAGATGGGTCGATTGGGATTGTTGGGATTGGTATTGGCCGGGATTTTGGGCGCGCAATCGGCGCAGGCCGCGCAATGTGGCAACACCTCAGCCGGGTTCGAGACCTGGAAACGCGAGTTTGCCCGCGAGGCCAAAAAGGCCGGAGTGAAGAAACGCGGGCTTCAGGCGCTGGCGCAGGCGCAATATGCCAGCCGCACCATCGCGGCGGATCGCAATCAGAAATCCTTTCACTACAGTCTTGAGAAATTCATGACCCTGCGCGGGGCCGATACGATCGTGGCCCAAGGGCGCAAGCGCAAGGCGCGCAACCCGGCATTTTACGCGGCTCTGGAAAAACAATACGGCGTGCCTGCGGGCATTCTGATCGCGCTGCATGGCATGGAAACCGCCTTTGGCAGCTTTATGGGCGACAGCCCCATCGTGTCGGCGATCACCACGCTGGCCTATGATTGCCGCCGCTCCGATTTCTTTGTGCCCCACGCCATCGGCGCGCTGAAACTGGTGGACAAGGGCAGCCTGACCAGCGCCACGCTGGGGGCCAAGCACGGCGAGTTGGGGCATACGCAGTTCCTGCCCGGCAATGCGCTAAAGTACGGCGTCGATGCCACCGGCGACCGAAAGGTCGATTTCTACAATGCCACTGACGCGCTGGCCTCGACCGCCAATTTCCTGCAAAAGAAGGGCTGGAAACGCGGCAAAGGCTATCAGCCGGGGCAGCCGAATTTTGCGGTGATCAAGCAATGGAATGCGGCAACGGTTTACCAGCAGGCCATCGCTATTATGGCGGCCCGAATCGACGGCTGAAATCAGCCAGTACCAAGGACTTGTCAAGTTTGCGCCCCAAAATGGTCATTATTCGCGGGCACCCGGCGATTTTCAGCGGTTTCGGGCCGAATTTCGGCGGAGTTTTCCCGCCACCGCGCGCCCAAAGCCCAAAAGTCACTCTGATTTCGTCACAGTTTTACCACCGTTGCCGCCTACCTTCTTAATCAACGCAGCAAATCGACGGAGGCTTCGGCCATGGCGCATTCTGGTAAATATCACGCTGGTAAATATCACGGTGGATTGGTTTTTTTCGGTGACCCGGATCAGGCTCTGGATCGGTTTACCCGGATTGTGACCGCAACGCTTGAGGATTACGGCCATCCGGTCGAACGCCAAAGCATTCTGGACACCTCGAATGCACGGGTCGTGGCCAGTCATTACGCGGTAAAGCTGACGCTGGCCGATGATCCGGGCGCGATCTATGAACTGCGCATGGGCAACAAGTCGCTGCAACGGCTTGAGATTTCCCTGTGTCCGGTTGCCGCCGGACAGGATGACAAGGACATTTCCGAACTGATGCTGGTGGTGATGATGTACCGGATGGTTGATGTGTTCGCCACCCGGTCGATCGAATGGCTTGAGCCGAAGACCAAGCTGAGTGTAGAACAGTTTCTGGGTGCCTTTACCAACGTCTCGCCCCGCCGGGTGCGCGGCGGTCAGGAGAACATCGAAGTTTCCGACGAGACCTTTCATTCAGTGGACGACACCGCCCATGATCTGGCCGAGCGTTATGACGCCCTGTCCGAGGTGACCGCCAGCGAAGATGACATTGGCCTGATCGACCTGACCGACCAGGAAACTCTGGCGCTGGCCTATCGGTTCACGCCCGGAGCCGAGGATTTCAACGCCATAACCCCCGAGGAACAGGCGCAAAATGACATCCGCCGACTGGCCACATGGGGCATGACCGGCATGGTCGCGTTTCTGTCGGCCCCGGTGGCCCTGTCAATGGCGGCGGTCAATCTGATGCGCGGCGAAGATTTCCGGCTGAACACCAATGTATTGTCGCTGACCGGTCTGCTGGTCATGCTGCAAAGCTCTGGCGCGTTGGCCAGCGCGGTGTCCTACCTGCCGCTGGTCGGGCAGTGATCTTTAGCTAAACTCGCCCATTACCGCCGCCCGTGCCAAAACATAGGTGTGGATCGAAAACACCACCGCACCGGTTTGCGGCAGGCGCAGGATGCTTTGACGTTCACTGCGCAGATAGCCGGCGTTTTCCGCGTCATGCACAGTTTCGGGGTCATTGATGCTGCGCGGCTGGTACAGCGTCGCATCCTCATACCAAAGCGCGTTGAACCGCCACAGGGGCCGGCCCGCCTGCACCCCGTCAAACAGCCGTTGCACCCGTGCGGCAATACCCGCGTCATAGCCCTGAACCGAGGCATGGATGCCGATCAGCGGGGCCATGAACTTTTCCGCCAGCGTCCAGCTGGCCGGAAAACACAGCACCGCCCCGGTCATCACATGCACATCATCGGTCTTTTGCAGGATGCACAGGTCTTCCTGTATCAGCCGCCCCAGCGTGCCCAGCGGGTCATCCCGGTCGATGACAACCTGCACCCCGTCCGGACGCGTCACCTGCGCCCCTGCCCCGGGAAACGCCAACCCCAGCACCAGATCAAGCAGTTCTTGCGCCGCCGGGCGCGCGTCTTGGTCCATCGCCAGAACATCCGGGCGGTGGTCGCGCAGCAACCGGTCACGCTCGCCCATCTGGGCATCATAGGCTTCGTCGTGGGTCAGCCAATCTTCGGTCTTCAGCGCCGATATCCCCGGCAAGGCGCGCGGGGCCATGGGGTCATACGGCAGGGACGTTTGCAAAATCTCGCTCATGGGGCAGCCCTATCACCCACGCGCGCGGGTGTCGGCCAAAAACGACCGACACAAGGTCGCAATCTGACCGGACCGGGGCGGGATGTCTGCCAGCATGCAGGCACCCCGCAAAAGGAACCGGACCATGCCCAGCCATTACCGCGACACCCGAAAGATCGACCCGAACCGGGGCAAGACCCTGGGCGACGGCAGCCCCAACGACAATGACCGGATCGAAATCGGCCCGACGCAGTTGGCGTTTGGCGAATGGGCCGCTGCGGGGCTGGAGCTGCCGGACCTTGCGGCGATGCGCGATCACCGCTGGCAACGGCTGACAAAACATATTGCCGATCGCGGTTACGCCGGGTTGCTGATGTTTGACCCGCTCAACATTCGCTATGCCACCGACAGCACCAACATGCAGCTTTGGAACACCCACAACCCATTTCGCGCCGTGTTGCTGTGCGCCGATGGCTATATGGTGATCTGGGACTACAAGAACTCTCCTTTTCTGAGCAAATTCAATCCGTTGGTGCGCGAACAGCGCTCGGGGGCTGATCTGTTTTATTTTGATCGCGGCGACAAGATCGACGTTCAGGCCGATGTGTTTGCCAATGAGGTGCGGGTTTTGCTGGAGGAACACAGCCCCGGCAACAAGCGTCTGGCGGTGGACAAGATCATGCTGCACGGGCTGCGCGCGCTTGAGGCGCAGGGGTTTGAGATCATGGACGGCGAAGAGGTCACCGAGAAATCCCGCGCCGTCAAAGGCCCGGACGAAATTCTGGCGATGCGCTGTGCGGCGCACGCCTGCGAGGTCGCGGTGGCCGGGATGGAAAGGTTCGCGCGCGAAAATGTACCGCGTGGCGCAACCTCAGAGGATGACATCTGGGCGGTGCTGCACGCCGAAAACATCCGGCGCGGCGGCGAGTGGATCGAAACCCGGCTGTTGTCGTCTGGCCAGCGCACCAACCCGTGGTTTCAGGAATGCGGCCCGCGTATCGTGCAGACCAATGAAATCATCAGTTTTGACACCGATCTGATCGGCGCTTACGGTATTTGTGTAGATATTTCACGTAGTTGGTGGGTCGGGGATGCCAAGCCTTCGAACTCGATGATCTATGCCATGCGCCACGCGCACGAACATATCATGACCAACATGCAGATGCTGCGACCCGGCATCACCATCCCCGAACTGACCGCGAATGCGCACCGGCTGGACGACAAGTTTCAGGCGCAAAAGTATGGTTGTATCATGCACGGCGTGGGGCTGTGCGATGAATGGCCGCTGGTGTCCTACCCGGATAAGGCGGTGCCGGGTGCCTTTGACTATGCGCTTGAGCCGGGCATGGTCCTGTGTGTCGAGGCTTGCGTGGGCGAGGTTGGCGGCGCATTTTCCATCAAGCTGGAAGATCAGGTTCTGGTCACCGAGGACGGGTTTGAGAACCTGACCAAATATCCGTTTGATGCGGCGCTGATGGGGGACTGACTGCTAGTACCCCCCCCCCGCCCCGCGCGTTTTGAGCGTTTTGTACGCGCACTTCAGGTAATTTCTGCCGTTTTTTACAAACCTTTTTGTTA
>NVQY01000190.1 GCA_002400675.1 Paracoccaceae bacterium
ATCGCGCAAGGCGGCGCGCATGGGTGGGCTGATCAGGTGGTCATCGTCGCTTTCGACGGTATAGATCGCCGTCCCCGGCAGGGTTTGCGCCGGCAGGTCGGGCGCGGTTTTCAACGCCTGCAAGCGGGTGCGCAATTCGGGTCCGGGGATGCGTCCGTTGACCTCGGCCAGAAGCAGTTCGGCAAGGTTTCGGTAGGGGTTTTCAGGCTCCAGCCAGCCCGTCAACCCAGCGGAAAACCCGGCGCGCAAATCGTCTATCGGCGTGTTGATCAGGTCGAACTTGTAGGGCGGCATCTGGTCGATGCCCTTGGCCGAGGCCAGCGTGTTTGCCGCCACCAGTCCCGACACCAGATCCGGGCTGCTGGCGGTCACATATTGCGCCAGATACCCGCCCAGAGACGACCCCAGCACCACCGCCCCCTGCATCCCCTGATCGGCGATCATCGTGGCGATATCCCCGGCCCAGTCAGCAATCCCGCCCGAGGCCGGATAACTTAGCGCCAGAATGCGCGCCTGCCCCGACAGTGCTGTGATCTGCTGCCAGAAGATATCCGCCCGCCCCAGCGTTCCGGGGATCATCACCAGCGCCGGGCCAGCATCCCCCACCCGGATCGCGCCCCAATCGCGGGCATTGATGGTGATGCGCGCCTCGGGGACGCTGGCCAGAAAAGCATCGCGCGCGGTGATCAGGTCATTGGTCATGCAAACAGGCTTTCTTTTGTGGGTGTCTACGCAGGTCCGCCGGAGAGTCCGGCCTTGCAAACCACCCTAATCGCCACGTCCCCCCGCAAGCAACATGACCGTCACGTCAGAGGATAGGGTCAGGCCCCCAACCTTTCGGGTGCAAGGCTTTGCGGCTCTAACCCCTGATCCAGAATATCCTGCGGAATGGCCTGCCCCAGCGCCAGACAGGCGGCATAGCGCGACAAGGCCGGGGCGGTCTGAATGCCGTAGCCCCCCTGCCCGGCCAACCAGAAGAACCCTTCAACCTGCCCCGAAAACCCGGCCACGGGCACGCCATCGGCGACGAAACTGCGCAAGCCCGCCTATTTGTTTTCGATCCGGCGCACCGTCAGGTCAAACGCCCGTTCGATGCGGTCAATGCAGATGGCGATGTCCATCTCGTCGGGCTGCACGTCGCAGGGTGGCATCGGGTCCTGATTGGCGGGCGAGACCAGCAACTGCCCGACGTCGGGTTTCATATAGAACTGTTCTTCGATGTCGTTGGTCAGCGGCATCGGCCCGGTATCGACACCCTCGGGGGCCGGGATCATCAACGCCGTGCGCCGTTTGGCCACCAGACCAATCGCCCCCGCCCCGGCCAGCGCGCCGACCTCATCGGCCCAGGCCCCGGCGGCATTGATCACCACTGGTGCGGCGTAGTCCTGCCCGCCCGCGCTGACCTGCCAGCCCTTGGCGGTTCGCTGCATGGCCGCAACCGTGGCATTGGTGACCAGAACCCCGCCCGAGCGGCGAAAGGCGCGCAAATACCCCTGATGCAGCCCGGCCACGTCAATATCCTGCCCGCTGCGATCCAGAACCGAGCCGACCGCGTAACCATCGCGCAGCATCGGCTGAAGGTCGCGGGTTTCGGTCGCGTTCAGCTGTTCGCCAATGCCTTCGCTGGCAACTTCGGCCATCATCGCGCCCAGCTTGTCGGCCTGATCCTCGCGGGCGATCATCATGATCGGGCGCGGCGAAATCAGCGCATGTTCGGCGAACCCGTCGGGGGGCGTGGCAAAGAAATCGCCAGAGGCGCGGGTCAGCGCCCGGATCGGTTGGGGGCCATAGACCGGGGCAAATATCGCCGCCGAACGCCCGGTGGTGTGATAGCCGGGCTGACGCTCCATCTCCAGCAGGGCGACGCGGCCGTGCGTGGCCAGTTCAGCCGCCACCGACGCCCCGGCCATACCTGCGCCGATGACAATGAAATCAAATCCCTGATGCGATGTGGCCACGATGCCCTCCGAAAAATGCGTTGTTGTTGATCGCCCGGATTATGACCATTGGCGACACGCCTTGTTTAAGCTGAAAAAAGCCGCGCATGGAAACGGAAACTGACCGTGGTTTGATATGAGTCATTCATCCACGCGCGCGCGTCCCCTATGATTTTGCCCCAGACACCGGAACAAAAGGAACACATCATGCGGCTGGCCTTTATCAGCGCCGAAGGGCGCGGCGAAACTGATCGTTTGCTAAGCGAGGCCGCCGCGTGGCTGGCTGAAAACGGGCAAAACGTTACCGGCGTGGTCAAGGTTCTGGGCCGCGAAACGCCGGGGGATCACCATTGCGACATGGATCTGCGGGTGCTGCCGGACGGGCCGGAAATCCGCATCACGCAATCCCTGGGCAAGGGCGCACAAGGCTGCCGCCTTGACCCGGCCGGGATTGAGGCCGCCGTGGCCGCCGTCGAGACAGCCGGGACCGAAGGGGCCAGCATCATGATCCTCAACAAATTTGGCCCGCAAGAGGCCGAAGGGCGCGGGTTTTGTGCCGCCATCGGTGCGGCCATGGCCGACGGCGTGCCGGTTCTGGTGGGCGTGTCCAAAGGCACCCGCGCGGCGTTTGAGGCCTTTGCCGGCGGCATGGCTGAACCCCTGCCCGCCGACCCCGAGGCGATCCGAATCTGGGCACTGGGCAAAACCGGCTAAAACGCCGCTGCCCTCTGGCCTGACCACCCGGCCTGTGCTAGCGGATGCGCCATGACCGACACCCTACGCATACGCCGCCCCGACGACTGGCATCTGCACCTGCGCGATGGCGATATGCTGCGCGCGGTGCTGCCCGAAACTGCGCGCCACTTTGCCCGCGCGATCATCATGCCCAACCTTGTGCCGCCGGTGATCACCGGGGCGGATGCCGGGGCTTACCGCGACCGTATCCTTGCGGCCCTGCCGGTCGGGTCCAAGTTCCAACCGCTGATGACCCTGTACCTGACCGAAGAAACCAACCCCGATGACGTGGCCGCCGCCTATGCCAGCGGGCTAATCGCCGCAGTCAAACTGTACCCCGCCGGGGCCACCACCAATTCCGCCAGCGGCGTGGCCAATTTCGACAAGGTGCGCCCGGTTCTGGAACGTATGGCCGACATCGGCCTGCCCCTGTGCGTCCACGGCGAAGTGACCGACAGCGACATCGACATCTTTGACCGCGAGGCGGTGTTCATCGACCGGGTTCTGGACCCGATCCGCCGCGCCACCCCGGGCCTGCGCGTGGTGATGGAACATATCACCACATCGCAAGCGGTTGACTATATCACGGCGCATGACACGGGCCTTGGCGCGACCATCACCACCCATCATCTGGTGATCAACCGCAATCACATATTGGTCGGCGGCATCCACCCGCATTACTATTGCCTGCCCGTCGCCAAACGCGAAACCCACCGGCTGGCACTGGTAAGCGCGGCCACCTCTGGCGACGCGCGGTTTTTCCTTGGCACCGATAGTGCGCCGCACATGGACGACGCCAAGGAAACCGCCTGTGGCTGCGCGGGGTGTTTCACCGCCACCAACACCATGTCCATTCTGGCCGAAGTATTTGAACGCGAAGACGCGCTGGACCAGCTTGAGGGCTTTGCATCTTTGCATGGCCCCGGCTTTTACCGCCTCGACGCCAACGACAGCTACCTGACCCTGACCCGCGGCGCGGCGGTGACATATCCGGCTAAAATCACCACGCCAAACGGCCCCGTCACCGTGTTCGACC
This sequence comes from Paracoccaceae bacterium, assembly GCA_002400675.1. Taxonomy (GTDB): domain Bacteria; phylum Pseudomonadota; class Alphaproteobacteria; order Rhodobacterales; family Rhodobacteraceae; genus NVQY01. Next base: position 3,709 of record NVQY01000190.1, read on the forward strand.
CCGGTTTCGACCTGCATTGGATCGTTGCGCCATAACTGCTCTTCCGCCCTGCCAGGAGTCTTCGCGCATCACACGAAGAAAACCAGCCAACGATATGATTTACCAACAGAAAGGCGACCAAGAAAATGATCCCTACCTCCTATCCTTCGCCCCAGGAAATGGCCCGCCTCACCGCCCGAATGTTGCTGGAAATCAAGGCAGTGCATTTCAACGCCGATGATCCGTTCACCCTTGCCAGCGGCCTGCCCAGCCCGACCTATATCGACTGTCGCAAGCTGATCTCTTACCCGCGCATCCGATCAACCCTGATGGATTTCCTGACCGTCACGGTCATGCGCAACGTAGGTTTCGAGGCATTCGACAACATCGCCGGGGGCGAAACCGCCGGGATCCCGTTTGCCGCGCTGGTGGCCGAACGCATGGCCCTTCCCATGACCTATGTGCGCAAAAAACCCAAAGGCTACGGTCGCAATGCGCGAATCGAAGGCGACATGACCCCCGGTCAGCGGGTCTTGCTGGTCGAGGACCTGACCACTGACGGTGGATCGAAAATCAGCTTTGTCGATGCGATTCGCGAAACCGGCGCGAGTTGCGCACACACAGCGGTGATCTTTTACTACGGCATCTTTCCCGACACCGAAAAGACCCTTGGCGCCCATGGCGTTACCTTGCATTCCTTATGCACATGGTGGGACGTTTTAGCCGAGGCCAAAGCATCAAACGCCTTTGAGGGCGCGACCCTGAAAGAGGTGGAAAGCTTTCTCAACGCCCCACGAGACTGGCAGGACGCCCGGCAGAAATAAGCCTACCGGAATTCGGGCACGCTACAAAATGTTGACGCGATCATGCAATTCGCGTCATCATGTGGTAGGCTATTGATATGCACAGGCTATCCACAGAAAGATACAATTTGCCTCTCGGGCGGCGGTTCTTGTATGAGGTCACACCAAAGGAAGGGTCCAATGCAGGACGCTCCGGGCAGGGACAGACATGAACGAAATAACCTCATTCGGCGCGACGTCGCCAGAGCCGGAAACACCGGACGCGATGCCCCATTCCGTCGAGGCGGAACAACAGCTTTTGGGCGCGATTCTGACCAATAACGACGTCTATGACCGCATTGCGCAGATCATTGGCCCGCAGCATTTCCACGACCCGGTGCACGCCCGCATATTCGAGATCGCTGCGACCCGGATCGCCAAGAACGCGCTGGCCTCGCCGGTGACGCTCAAGGCGTTCATGGAGGATGACGAGGGGCTTAAGGAACTGGGCGGTCCCGCCTATCTCGCGCGCCTCGCCGGGGCCGCAATCAGCGCCTTTGCGGTGCGTGACTATGCGCAGATGATCTATGATTTCGCCATCCGGCGCGAATTGATCGGGCTGGGGCGCGACATCTCGGACAAGGCCGCGCGGGTCGATGTATCAAGCGAACCAAAAGATCAGATCGTCGAGGCGGAACAGCAGCTTTACAAGCTGTCCGAACAGGGCCAGACCGAAAGCGGTTTTCAGAGCTTTCTCAAGGCAGTAACGGATGCAGTTAATGTGGCCAACGCAGCCTATCAGCGCGAAGGCGGCCTGGCCGGCGTATCAACCGGCCTCACGGACATGGACAAGAAACTGGGCGGATTGCATCGCTCTGACCTGTTGATCCTCGCGGGGCGGCCATCGATGGGCAAGACCTCGCTTGCGACCAACATCGCCTTTAACGTGGCCAAGGCGTACAAAAAGGGCAAGAAACCGGACGGCACGATCGGCACCATCGACGGCGGCGTTGTCGGATTCTACTCGCTGGAAATGAGCGCCGAACAGCTTGCCGCGCGGATCCTGTCGGAAGCCTCGGAAGTGCCGTCGGACCAGATTCGACGTGGAGACCTGACCGAAGGCGAATTCCGCCGCTTTGTCGAAGCTGCCAAGACGCTTGAGGCCTGCCCGCTTTATATCGACGACACGCCCGCGCTGCCGATCAGCCAACTGGCCGCGCGCGCCCGGCGTCTAAAGCGCACGCATGGGCTGGACGTGCTGATTGTCGACTACCTTCAGCTGGTGCGCGGCACCGGACGCTCGGAAAACCGGGTCAATGAAATCAGCGAAATAACCATGGGACTCAAGGCGATAGCCAAGGAACTTGATATCCCGGTCATCGCCCTGTCCCAGCTTTCGCGGCAAGTGGAAAACCGCGACGACAAACGCCCGCAGCTAAGTGACCTGCGTGAATCCGGGTCGATCGAACAGGACGCCGATGTGGTGATGTTTGTCTATCGCGAGGAATATTATGCCGAGCGGGAAAAGCCATCCGATGACCGTTTGGACGAAATGGCCGTGTGGCAGGAGCGTATGGAAAAGCTGCACGGAAAGGCCGAAGTGGTCATTGGCAAACAGCGCCATGGGCCGATCGGCACCGTCGAACTTAGCTTTGAGGGGCGCTTTACCCGGTTTGGCAACCTCGCCAAGCCTTGGCAGCAAGACGACGATCAAGAGTTTTAGGACATGGGCATACAGGCATTCATGCAAAGCTATCAACGCGTCTGGGAGGGGCAAGATTCGCCCGGATTCGCCGCGCTTTTCATGCCGGACGGGCGATATTTCAACACACCGTTTCAGATGCAGACCGGGCCGGATCAGTTGATTTCCTATTGGGATCGGATATTGCTGCAACGCGATATTTCCCTTAGATACAATGTGTTACCGAACAAACCTGATGTGGGTATTGCCCAGTGGAACGTCACGTATCAGGTGGCCTCGGAAGAGTTGTTTCAGATATGGGCCACCTCGACCGGCACGGGCCTGCCAGACCGCAAGCCCGGCGATCCGCTGCCGCGCATGGAGTTGGATGGCACGTTGATGGCGCAGTTTCATGCCTCAGGGTTAGCGCAGGAAGTGCGCATCTGGTGGCATTCGCGCGCGCAGGCCACGTGACAGATCTGGCGCATGCGTAGTGGGGCGTTGCATGAATTTTCCCCCTAAAACCACGCAACAAACCGGGCTTTCCCCCTTGACCTTACCTGCCCCGGTGGCAAGAACACCCTCATGAGTTCACCAACCCTGACCATAGATTTACAGGCGCTGATCGCCAACTGGCGCGCACTTGACGCCATGACCACCTGCGAAACCGCAGCGGTGGTCAAGGCGGATGCCTATGGCCTGGGTCTTGGCCGGGTCTCAAAGGCATTGGCCGGGGCCGGCGTGCGGCATTTCTTTGTGGCGCAGGCCAATGAAGGGGTTGAGCTGCGCAAGGTTTTGGGACCGGGGCCAAGGATTTCGGTGTTCTCGGGGCACATGGCCGGGGACGCGGGATTGTTGGGGGCGAATGATCTGACGCCGATGCTTAACTCGGTTGATCAGATGTTGCGCCATGTGGAAAGCCTGCCGGGGCACCGGTTTGGCATTCAGCTGGATACCGGCATGAACCGACTGGGGATGGAGCCGGGCGAATGGGTTGCGTTGCGTGATATTGCCGTTGCGCAAAAGCCGGTTCTGGTGATGTCGCATCTGGCCTGTGGCGATCAGCCAGACCACCCTATGAACGCACATCAATTGAATTCTTTCAAAGAGATGTCGGGTGAACTTGATGTACCACTTTCACTGTCTGCGACGGCGGGAATCCTGCTTGGCAAGGACTATCACTTTTCCCTGACGCGCCCTGGCATCGGTCTTTATGGCGGCTTGCCGTTTGGTGCGGCGCAACCCGTTGTCACCCTTGACGTGCCGGTCATCCAGATACGCGAGTTGGAGCCGGGCGAAACAGTCGGATACGGCAACACCTGGGTCGCAACCCGCCCGTCGCGCATTGCGACCCTTGGCGCGGGGTACGCCGATGGGCTGATCCGGGCGATGGGGGGCGGTGCCCGGGTGTTTGCGGACGATGTTGCCTGTCCTTTGGTCGGGCGCGTATCGATGGATATGCTGGGGGTCGATGTGACTGAATTGACCGAAGACCCCACCCACATGTCGATCCTTGGCCCGCAACAAAGCGTCGACGATCTGGCCCGAGAGGCGGGAACCATCGGATATGAAATCCTGACGTCGCTTGGACCGCGTTATGCGCGGCTGTATCGCGAATGAACCCGCTTGATGCTCTGGCCGCACTTGGCCGTTCCGTTTTGCAGGTGCTGGCCAGTATTGGCCGGGTCGCC
>NVQY01000191.1 GCA_002400675.1 Paracoccaceae bacterium
CTTGCGATCGCTGGCGCTGGCCACCCGCCAATCGGCCACGGCGGCGGCAAACACGGCCGCATCAACCGGCAGGGCGGCATCGACGGCGGCGGACATTTCCAGCGCGGTTTCTACCGGGATCACCCTGACCCCCGACGGGGGCGGAACGTCAGCCGGTCCGGTAATAAACGCCACCTCTGCGCCAAGCGATGCCAGTGCGGCGGCAATCGCGCTGCCCTGTGCGCCGGACGAGCGGTTGGCGATATAGCGCACCGGGTCGATTGGTTCATGGGTCGGTCCCGAGGTCACCAGCACACGTTTGCCCGCCAAGGGTCCATCCGCCAGCCGGGCTTTGATCGCGGCGACGATTTCCAAAGGCTCGGCCATGCGCCCGGCCCCGTATTCGCCGCACGCCATGTCGCCCTGATTGGGGCCGACAAAGGTAATCCCGTCCTCGATCAGTTGCGCGTGATTGCGCCGGGTCGCCGGGTGCTCCCACATGCGCACATTCATCGCCGGCGCGATCAGCACCGGCGTATCGGTGGCCATCAAAAGGGTCGAGGCCAGATCGTTTGCCAACCCGCCCGCCATCTTGCCCATCAGGTCGGCGGTGGCCGGCGCAATCACCAGCAGATCGGCGCTGCGGGACAGTTGGATATGGCCCATTTCGGCCTCGGATGTCAGATCGAATAGGTCCCGGTGCACCGGTTGGCCGGCCAGTGCGGCCACCGACAAAGGTGTTACAAACTCCTCGGCGGCGCGGGTCAGGACCGGGGACACATCGGCCCCGCGTTCCCGCAACCTTCGGATCAGATCAAGCGATTTGTAGGCGGCGATGCCACCGCCGATAATCAGCAATATACGTTTGTTGGCCAGCATTTAGCGCCTCGTTTTCCGGGGACGCCCCGACCATAGGCCCGTGCGGTGCAATCTGCCAGCCCATTTCGCCAAGCACCCTAGTCAAGCAAATCGTGCACCTCGCGCGATCCCGCCTCAAGCCGCTTGCGCATCTTTTCCAACGCCGCTGCTTCCAACTGGCGCACCCGTTCCTTGGACAGCCCCAACTCGTTGCCAAGACTTTCCAGCGTGCGGGTGTCATCGCGCAGTTTGCGTTCGCGCAGGATGTATTGCTCGCGCGGTTTCAGGTTGGCCATTGCCGCCACCAGCCAGTCGCGCAATTGGGCCGTATCATGACTTGCCTGCACCACTTCGGGGGCCTGCGCGCTGTCATCCGGCAGGATGTCGATCCATTCGCGCCCCTCATCCTCGGAAGACTGGGTCGCGTTCAGGGAAAAATCTGACCCCGCCAGCCGCCCGGTCATCATCTCCACATCGCGCAGCGGCACGCCAATCTCCACGGCGATCTTTTCGCGCAGCTCGTATCCGGTCAGGTCCACGCCCTGCTGTGCGGCGTCCCGTTCCAGTTGTGCCTGCACCCGGCGCAGGTTGAAAAACAGCGATTTCTGCGACGACGTCGACCCGGTGCGCACCATCGACCAGTTGCGCATGACGTATTCCTGCACCGACGCCTTGATCCACCAGATCGCATAGGTGGAAAACCGAAAGCCCCGGTCAGGGTCGAACTTGTCCGCCGCCTTCATCAGGCCCAGCCCGGCCTCCTGAATCAGGTCATTCATCGGTGCCCCATAGCGTTTGAACCGGCCCGCCACGGAAATCGCCAGCCGCATATGGGCGTTGATCAGCCGGTGCATGGCCGCCTCGTCCCGGTGGTCGCGCCAGGCGACGGCAAGGGCGCGTTCGGTGTCGGCATCCAGCATTTCGGCCTTCATCGCCTTGCGGGTCATCGACCGGTCTTGTGCGAAATCCAGTGCCATATTCGATCCTCCAGATCATCGGGCGCAACAGGTGTCTTGTTTTGCGTCCCCACCATGGGCTAGGCAGCCATTAAACCATGCCAACCAATGAAAAGGTAATAAAAGTGTTTCCAAGAGTCACATTTATTGTTGGCGGGGCGGCCTCGGGCAAGTCTGCCTGGGCCGAAGAGTTCGTGGAATCTTCAGAAAAATCAAAGATGTACCTTGCCACATCACAAGTTCTTGATGGTGAAATGCGGGCCAAAGTTGATGCCCATACCGCGCGGCGCGATCAAAGCTGGGCCTTGATCGAGGCGCAAATGGATCTGGGGCCACCCTTGTCCGGGCTAAAAACCGGCCAGATATGCCTGCTGGATTGCGCCACCATGTGGCTGTCCAACCACCTGTTGGCCGATAGCGATCTCGGCGTGGCGCAAAGCGCCCTGTTGGCCGCCATCAAAAATTGCCCCGCCGATCTGGTGATCGTTTCAAACGAGGTCGGTCAGGGAATTGTCCCCGAAAACGCCCTTGCACGGCAGTTCCGCGAGGCGCAGGGGCGCCTGAACATCACGCTCGCCGCCCGCGCCGAACTTGAGGTGCAGGTCACGGTCGGCCTGCCCTTGGTGCTCAAGGGAACCCTGCCGTGACCCGGTTGTTTCTGGTGCGCCACGGCCCGACCCACGCCAAGGTGATGGTCGGCTGGTCCGACCTCCCCGCCGACCTAAGCGACACCGCAGCACTATCCCGCCTGTCCGCGCATCTGCCGCAAACGGGCTTGGTGGTGTCGTCCGACCTCTGCCGCGCCACGGCCACAGCGGACGCGGTGCAAGGCTCCCGCACCCGCCTGCCACACGACCCAAATCTGCGCGAAATCAACTTTGGCGCATGGGAACTACGCAGCCACAGCGAAATCGAATCACAATCCCCCGACCTGATCCGCGCCTATTGGGACCACCCCGGCGACGTGCGCCCCCCCGGCGGCGAAAGCTGGCATCAGGTGTGCGCCCGCGTGGACCGGGCCATTGATGCGCTGATCGCGGCGCACCGGGGCAGGGACCTGATCGTGGTCGCCCATTTCGGCGTGATCCTGACCCAGATCCAACGTGCCCTGCGCCTTGACACACACGCGGTCTTTGCTCAGCGGATCGACAACCTGTCGGTCACCCAATTGACCTTCCTGCCGGACGGTCACTGGCACGAAGGGCGCATAAATCACGTCCTGTGATGGGAGGTGCGACAAATCAGCATTTTACCAATCCGCGCGTCTTTGCCTAACCTGCCGCCCATGACTTATGAACTTTATATCGGCGATCGCCTGTTTTCGAGCTGGTCCCTGCGCGGCTGGCTGATGTTCGAGAAATTCAACATCCCCTGCAACACGCACATGATTGGCCTCTATTCCGGCACCATGGCACAGGAAATGGCCCCGCTGGCCCCGGCGCGTCTGGTCCCGGCCATCAAAACGCCGGACGGAACGGTGATCAGCGAAAGCCTGGCCATTGGCGAAACTCTGGCCGAACGCCACCCCGATGCCGGCCTCTGGCCCCGCGACCGCGCCGCCCGCGCCACCGCCCGCTGGCTGTGCGCCGAAATGACCTCAGGGTTTGGCGCGCTGCGCGACGCCTGCCCGATGCAGTTGCACCATGTAAATCAAGGCTTCAAAGCCTCCGAAGCCGTTACCAAAGACCTCGCCCACCTCGACTCCCTCTGGTCCCATGCCCGCGCCATATCAGGCGCACCCACTGGCTGGCTGTTCGGCAACTATAGCCTTGCGGACGTGTTCTATACCCCGGTTGCCGCCCGCATCATCGGCTATGACCTGCCGGTCAGCGACGCCGCGCGCGCCTATTGCCACACCCTGCTCAGCGACCCCGCGGTCGTTGCCTGGCGCACCGAGGCCCTGAAAACCACCTACGACCCGTTCCCCTACGACGTCGCAACCCCACAAACACCCTGGCCCACCTATCCCTGACCCCCCGGCTTCTTCTTGTTCCAAGTACTCAAATTCCCACGCCGCAAAATGGTGCCACGTTAACCATTCTTAAACCCCTGACCCGCTACCCGTTAACCAATCAAACACCACGTCACGATGGGGGACAGATTGGTCACGCGCACATACACCGTAGCGTTTCAGGGCATCGACGCCCGCCTGGTCGAAGTGCAATGCGCCATTTCCCCTGGCCTGCCGTCCTTTTCGGTGGTCGGCCTTGCCGACAAAGCCGTCTCCGAGGCCCGTGACCGCGTGCGCTCGGCGCTTGGCTCCATGGCGATCGCACTGCCCTCCAAACGCATCACCGTGAACCTGTCCCCGGCGGACCTGCCCAAGGAAGGCAGCCACTTCGATTTGCCCATCGCCCTTGCCCTGCTGGCCGCTCTGGACATCATCCCGGTGGACGCCGCCGAAAGCACCCTTGCGCTGGGCGAATTGTCACTGGACGGCACGTTGGTGCCGGTGCTGGGCGCACTGCCGGCGGCGATGACGGCGGCTGAAAAGGACTGCACCCTGCTGTGCCCGGCCGCGTCCGGGGCCGAGGCCGCATGGGTCGGGGCCGCAGAGGTGATCGGGGCCAAGGGACTGGACGATGTGGTCCGCCACTACTCCGGGCAATCGCCACTTCCCCCGGCCAAACCGGGCGAAGTCTGCGCCACCCCCTCAACCCGCGACCTGCGCGACGTAAAGGGGCAGGAACGCGCCAAACGGGCGCTGGAAATCGCCGCCGCCGGGCGTCATCACCTGATGCTGGTGGGCACGCCCGGTTCGGGAAAATCCATGCTGGCCGCGCGCATTCCGGGAATCCTGCCGCCCCTGACTCCGGCAGAGGCGCTGGAAACCTCGATGATCCGGTCCCTGTGCGGGTTGCTCGACGCAGGCGGCATCAATCGCACCCGCCCGTTCCGCGAACCGCATCACACGGCGTCCATGGCTGCCATCGTCGGCGGCGGGCGCGGGGCCAAACCGGGCGAGGTGTCACTGGCGCATAACGGCGTGCTGTTCATGGACGAATTCCCGGAATTCCCCCGCACGGTGCTGGAAACCCTGCGCCAGCCAATTGAAACCGGGGAAATCATGGTGGCACGCGCCAATGCGCATGTGAAATACCCCTGCCGGTTCATGCTGGTGGCGGCGGCCAACCCGTGCAAATGCGGCTACCTCAGCGACCCGGCCCGCGCCTGCGCCCGCGTGCCCCTATGTGGCGAGGACTATCTGGGGCGTATCTCTGGCCCGCTGATGGACCGCTTTGATCTCCGCCTCGAAGTGCCACCCGTGGGCTTTGCCGACCTCGACCTGCCCGCCAGCGGAGATTCGTCGCAGGTTGTCGCTGCCCGTGTTGCCGCCGCGCGGGACGTGCAGGCCGACCGCTATGACGCGGCCCCGGGGTTGCGCCAGAACGCCGACGCCGAGGGTGGTGTGTTGGAACAGGTGGGAACCCCGGACACCGAAGGGCGCGAATTGCTGATCCGCGCCGCCGAACGGTTCGGCCTGTCCGCGCGCGGGTATCACCGTGTGTTGCGGGTGGCGCGCACCATCGCTGATCTGGACGGGGCGACGACTGTGCGCCGCCCGCACGTGGCCGAGGCGCTTAGTTTTCGGCTGTCTACGGCGGTTTGAGGTTTGGGGGGCGTGGGTTTCACCCACCCTACACCACCCCAAGACAGTAGATTTACCCCTGCAACGGCTTCACATCCACGTCGCCTTCGGACTGTGCCTTGATCGCCAGCGCGGCTGCGTGTGATCCTGCGGCGGTGGTGAAATAGGGGATCTTGTCATACAGGGCGACGGACCGCATGCCCTTGGAATCCTCGACCGCCTGTGCGCCTTCGGTCGAGTTCATTACCAGTTGCACCGCCCCGTCCTTCATCATGTCGACGATGTCGGGCCGCCCCTCGTAGACCTTGTTGACCAGCGTACAGGCGATGCCGTTTTCATCCAGCCAACCTTGGGTGCCACGGGTGGCCGTTAGGGTGAAGCCAAGGTCGCTAAGGATGCGGGCGGCCTCTAACATTTCCGGTGTTTTGTCGTCATCCTTGATTGAAATGAAGACGTTACCGGTACTGGGCAAAATCACCCCCGCGCCCATCTGCGCCTTGAGGAAGGCGCGCGGGAAATCGCGATCCCAGCCCATGACTTCGCCGGTTGAACGCATTTCCGGCCCAAGGATCGTATCGACGCCGGGAAAACGGGCAAACGGCAGCACCGCTTCTTTTACCGAGAACCACGGCATGTCCGGGTCGGCCAGTGTCAGCGGGTCCGCCAGTGGCAGGACGGTGTCATAGGTGACGTCCTTGTAGGGTGCGCGCTGGGGGAAGTTGGTCAGCGGCTCACCCGCCATCACCCGCGCGGCGATCGAGGCGATGGCGCTGTCGGTGGATTTGGCCACAAACGGCACGGTACGCGAGGCGCGTGGGTTGACTTCGATCAGGTAGATGTCATCGTCGCCATCTTCGTTGGTCTTGACCGCGAACTGGATGTTCATCAAGCCGACCACATTCAGGGCCAGCGCCAATGCGTTGGTCTGGACCTTGACCTCGGCGATGATTTCCTTGGACAGGGAATAGGGCGGCAGCGAACAGGCGGAATCGCCCGAATGCACGCCGGCCTCTTCGATGTGCTGCATGATGCCGGCCACATGCACGTTGGTGCCGTCACAGATCGCGTCCACATCCAGTTCAACCGCACCGGACAGGTAGCTATCAAGCAGCACCGGGCTGTCGCCCGACACCACCACCGCCTGAGAGATGTAGCGTTCAAGCTGGGCCATGTCGCGCACGATTTCCATGGCGCGCCCGCCCAGAACGTATGAGGGGCGGATGACCAGAGGAAAGCCAAGCTCTTCGGCAATGGCCATCGCCTGTTCGTCGGTCGAGGCGATGCCGTTGCGCGGTTGTTTCAGCCCCAGTTTTTCCACCAGTTGCTGAAACCGTTCGCGGTCTTCGGCAAGGTCGATGGCGTCCGGGGTGGTGCCAAGGATCGGGATGCCTTCGGCCTCAAGCGCATTGGCGAGTTTCAGCGGAGTTTGCCCGCCGAACTGGACGATGACGCCGTGCAGCGTGCCGTTTTCCAGCTCAACCCGCAGGATTTCCATCACATGTTCAAACGTCAGCGGTTCGAAATACAAGCGGTCCGAAGTGTCATAATCGGTGCTGACCGTTTCCGGGTTGCAGTTGATCATGATGGTTTCATATCCGGCGTCCGTCAGCGCATAGCAGGCGTGACAACAGCAGTAATCAAATTCGATCCCCTGACCGATACGGTTGGGACCACCACCAAGGATGACGATTTTGTTGCGGTCTGACGGGCGGGCTTCGCATTCCACGTCGCCCATCATCGGGGCCTCGTAGGTGGAGTACATATAGGGCGTCTGGGCCTCGAATTCGGCGGCGCAGGTGTCGATGCGTTTGAACACTGCGACAACCCCGGCGGCGCGGCGGACCTTGCGCACATGGGCTTCGGTGGTGCCGGTCAGGGTGGCAAGGCGGGCGTCGGTAAAGCCGAGCATTTTCAGCGCGCGCAGGGCGGCCTCGTCAGTTGGCAGGCCGGTGGCTTTTACGTCGGCTTCGGCCTCGACGATTTCGCGGATACGGGCGAGGAACCAAGGGTCGAACATGGTGACGTTGTGGATTTCGTCATCGCTTAGCCCGTGGCGCATGGCCTGGGCAATGGTGCGCATACGGTCGGGGGTTTGCAAGCTGATGGCTTTGATCACCGCAGCATGATCCGGCCCGGCATCGGACCACACATCGGCCGCGACGCCGGGGATGTCGACCTCGTCAAAGCCGGTAAGGCCGGTTTCCATGCTGGCCAGCGCCTTTTGCAGCGATTCGTGGATGGTGCGGCCGATGGCCATGACTTCGCCGACGGATTTCATTGCGGTGGACAGCAGGGGTTCTGCGCCGGGGAATTTCTCAAACGCAAAGCGCGGGATTTTGGTGACCACATAGTCGATGGTCGGTTCGAATGAGGCCGGGGTGACGCGGGTGATGTCGTTGTCGAGTTCGTCCAGCGT
>NVQY01000192.1 GCA_002400675.1 Paracoccaceae bacterium
TTGTGGCGTGGCCGGTGGGCGGATTGCTGGCCGCCGGGGTGGCGTGGCTGATCGGCAAGACGGCGCTGGGGCTACGGTCGGACTATTTGGCGATTGCCACGCTGGGCATTGCCGAGATCATCATCGCCGTTCTCAAGAACGAAGACTGGCTGGCGCGCGGGGTAAAGAACGTGGTCGGCATTCCGCGTCCCGTGCCTTACGAGATTGACTTGCAGAACGACCCCGGCTTTGTCGAAAGTGCCGCCGGGTTTGGCTTTGATCCGGTGATGGCCTCGACGCTGTATGTCAAGGCGGGGTATGGGCTGTTGTTCATGGCCGTGCTGCTGATCGTGCTGTGGCTGTCGCAAATGGCGCTGAAAAGCCCCTGGGGGCGGATGATGCGCGCGATCCGCGACAACGAGACCGCCGCCGAAGCCATGGGCAAGGACGTCACCGCGCGCCATTTGCAGGTGTTTGTTCTGGGCAGCGCAGTGGTCGGCATTGCCGGCGCGATGATGACGACGCTGGACGGGCAGTTGACGCCGGGCACCTATCAGCCGCTGCGCTTTACCTTTCTGGTCTGGGTGATGGTGATCGTTGGCGGGTCGGGTAACAATTTCGGCGCCGTGCTGGGGTCGATGTTTATCTGGTTCCTGTGGGTTCAGGTGGAACCGATGGGGCTATTGATCATGCAGGGCATCACGTCGGGCATGGCCGAGGGCAGCGCACTCAAGGCGCACCTGATCGGCAGTGCGGCGCATATGCGGCTGTTGACTATGGGCGTTGTGTTGTTGTTGGTCCTGCGGTTCTGGCCACGCGGGTTGATTCCCGAAAAGTGAGCCGCAAGATTGGCGCACCACCCTCGCCCTCCCTGTCCGAGGGCGGCGCGTTTTCATGGCCGGACCATCACGCGGCAGTGGATTCGTCAGCGCCCTTCAGACCCGGATTTACCCTGCGACCGGGCCATCTGGCGCAACGACCTGATCAGGGACAGATCGGCCCGCCCCTTGGTCAGCCATGACAGGGAAAAGGCCCAGACGCCCAACGCCTCGAACCACAGGATGATGCGATTGTCGTTGACGAACTGACGTTGCATATCGCTGCCCATGATACGAAAGACCGACGCGCCAATCGTGCCAAGGGTGGCGACGACGATTGCCAGCCCACAGGCGATGTAGATGCGTCGCCGGACCGGCTTGGCCGTGCGGGCGAATTTGAACAGGCTGATATAGGCCAGGCAACTCAGGAACATCAGCGCCGAGGCGTAATGCACGAAGGCAGCATTGTGAATGCCCAGGATCTGCTGGGGCACGGCATCGACCTCTTGCGCCTGTAACCGGAGTTCATTTGGCACAAGCGCCACGAGAACCGCAAACACACCGGCCATCGTGGTAACCCAGTCATCGGAAACCCGCTCGGTGCCTTCGCGACGATACCCGGTGTAGCTGATCAGGAATATACCGATCGACATCATCGTGCCGACAAAGACATCGCGCAGGATCGTGTGGTAATAATCGCTGATCGACGGCTCCACATTGCCGACCGACAATAACCCGCCCAGAATCAGCGTGAGCGGCAAGAGAAGCCCCAGATACCCAAGCGCCTGACGCATCCGGTAAAATGAGTTGACGATTTCCTGGCGCGAGGTATCAGACATCGTTGCTTTCCAATATTTTACTGCGTTGCGGGGCGGGCATCTGCGCAGGGTGTTGATAAAGGTAGTCCCGTGTGCTGGGCACCGTAAGCAACTGCTTTGACAGCTGAAGCTGATAAAGTACCTGAAAACGATCCGAGAACGAGACCCCGGCGGCGGCCAGATAATACCGCCACATACGCACAAATCGGTCGTCGAACATCGCGCGCACCTTGTCGGCGTTCCCCTCAAAGCGCTGCTCCCAGTGCTGTATTGTGCGTTCGTAATGGCCGCGCCACACTTCTATATCCGTGGCGATCAGATCGGTGGGTTCAACCGCGCCCATCACCTCGGACAGCGCCGGGATGTATCCGCCGGGGAAAATGTACTTTTGAATCCACGGCGACGTTGCCCCCGGAGGCCCGGACCGCCCGATAAAGTGGATCAGGGCGACACCGTTATCCTTGAGGTTGGCAGAAATCTTGCGGAAATAGGTCCCGTACTGAGGCTGGCCCACATGTTCCAGCATCCCGACGGCAACAATCCGGTCGAACTGTTCGTCCACATGGCGGTAATCCACCAGCCGGAAATCGACCCGGTCGGCGACGCCGGCGGCAACGGCCCGTTCCCGCGCCACGCCAAGCTGTTCGTTCGACAGCGTAACACCGGTGACGTGCACACCATAATCGCGCGCCAGAGTGATCGCCAATCCGCCCCATCCGCTGCCGATATCCATCACCCGCATTCCCGGGCGCAGCAAAAGTTTCTTGGCAATATGGGCCTTTTTATTTGCCTGAGCCTGTTCCAGCGTGTCTTCGGGTGATTGGAAATAAGCGCAGGTATATTGCTTGTCCTCTTCCATGAACAGGTCATAGAAAGCGGCCGGGAACTCGTAATGATGCTCGACATTGCGCCGCGCGACGGCAATAGGACTGCGCTGCGCCCAGAGCCGCAACGCCACGCGCGCGCGCCCCGCGAGTTTCTGAATCGGCGGCAGATTTCCAGCATCAGCATTACGGATCGCCAGGATCAAAAGCCCGCGCAGGTCATCCCCCGCCACCTCCAGACGACCATCCATATAGGCCTCGCCCAGTGCGAGTTCGGGATTGCGCAGGATGGCGGCAAAAACTGCGCTGTCCTTGATGTGGATAGAGACCGACGGTTCCGATCCGTCACCGAAAGTTAGCTGTTGACCATTCGGCAGCCGTATCTCAGGCGTGCCAGTCCTGATCAGACGCCGCGCCTGGTTAATAAACAGAATTTGCCCCATAGCTGGCGATGCACTCCGAAAAAAATATTCGTAAAAAATATGCAGCAAACTATCGTTCAATCAATCGATTATGGCGCAATGCTATTGCAGCTTCAAGGCACCAACCTTCGTTTTCCGGGCGGCCGGCATTTTACCGCCCCTTGAACAGGCTGCCGAGAATTCCGCGCACAAGGCGGCGGCCCGTGGTGCCCTTCAACTCTTTGATCACCGCCGATGATATGGCCGAGCCATAGGTCTCGCGTGGGCGCATCGAGCGCGACGTAGATCGCGACACCCGCCCGCCGGAAAAGCGTCGCGCCGCGTTGAATTCCCGCTCGGCCACAGATTTCTCTTCGGCGGCAACCTCGGCCACTTCCGCCTCTTTTGCCGCGGACTCAGCGCGCTTTGCCAGAATTTCATAGGCCGATTTGCGATCCAGAACCTTGTCGTATTTGCCGCCCATATCCGAGGCCGCAATCACCGCCGCCCTCTCGGCCTTGGTGATCGGCCCCAGTTGCGACGATGGCGGGCGGATCAGGGTGCGTTCGACCACCCCGGGGATGCCCTTTTTCATCAGCATCGAGGTCACGGCCTCGCCCACGCCGACCTCGCGAATGGCTTCTTCGGTGGAAAAGCGCGGGTTCTCGCGGTAGGTCTCGGACGCCTGTCGCAGGTTGCGCCGGTCCCGCGCGGTAAAGGCACGCAAAGCGTGCTGAAACCGGTTGCCAAGCTGGCCAAGGATGTCTTCGGGCACATCCGCCGGGTTTTGCGTGACGAAATAGATCCCAACCCCTTTTGAGCGGATCAACCGCGCCACCTGTTCCACCTTGTCCACCAGCGCCTTGGGGGTGTCATCGAACAGCAGATGCGCCTCGTCAAAGAAGAACACCAGTTTCGGCTTGTCCGGATCGCCGACCTCGGGCAGTTCCTCGAATAATTCCGACAGCAACCACAGCAGGAACGTCGCGTATAGCCCGGGGGCCGCCATCAACTTGTCAGAGGCCAGAATGTTGATCATCCCGCGCCCGTCCGGCGTGGTGCGCATCAGATCGGCCAGCTCTAACGCCGGTTCACCAAACAACGCCGCCCCGCCCTGATTTTCCAGCACCAGAAGGCGGCGTTGAATCGCCCCTATCGACGAGGTCGACACATTGCCATAGCGCAGCGACAGCGCCGTGCGGTTCTGCCCGACCCATACCAGCATCGCTTGCAGGTCCTTGAGGTCAAGCAAGGCCATGCCGTCTTCGTCGGCCACCCGAAAAGCGATGTTCAGAATGCCCTCTTGCGGCTCGGACAGTTCCAGAAGACGCGCCAGCAACAGCGGCCCCATTTCCGCCACCGTGGTACGCACCGGGTGGCCCTGAACCCCGAACAGGTCCCAGAACGTCACCGGTGAGGCGCGATAGGCATAGTCGTCAAAACCGATCTTTGCCGCGCGGTCGCTAAAGGGTTTGTGCAGCTTATGGCTGGGCGACCCCGATTTGGCCAACCCCGACAGATCGCCCTTGACGTCCGACAGGAACACCGGCACGCCCGCGTCGCTGAACCCCTCGGCGAGGATCTGCAAGGTGACCGTTTTGCCGGTGCCCGTGGCCCCTGCGACCAACCCGTGGCGGTTGGCGTATTTCAGGGTCAGCCCCTGTTTTTCGCCGTATTCAACCCCGCCGCCACCGATAAAAACCTTGCCTTGCATGTCCGCCCTGCCCTTTGCCCTGATTGTCATTCTCTATGAGCATACAAAGTTAACCTTTGACTGCGATAGTTGTTTCATGTCCGCAACGGGTTCTTTCCTCGATGTGGGCTGACTTCCTCCCTGTCAGACTGGCCGTGCCTTCGGGCACGGTCCTTTTTTTCGCTGGGGCGACAGCGCCTTTTCCGCGGTGTCAAGACATCAATTACCGGTCAAACCCAACATCCCCAACAATATTTTCCCGTTAGCTGTTGACCCAAGGGGGGGCAAGTCGTTAGGTTCCACACATAATAAGTCGGCCAGTCCGACGGGGAGAAACAATAGAAAAAGGGGATCATTCGTGATCCTCTTTTTTTTGTCTGCTACCGCGCTGGCCCGACGCCCCCCCACCCGATCCAAAACAGGGGCCCCACAACCAGCGCCACCCGCCAACCGGCTGAACATCGCCCACAATCCACGCCAATAACGCGATTTTGGTCTGACACCCCTTTGTAAGCGTGGTAAAGGGGCTGCAAGCATTTCTGACCCACAATGAGGCAACACCAATGACGAAAAAACTGATCCCGCTTTCCCTGGTCGCCCTGATGGCATTTGGCACGTCCGCGATGGCGCAGAACCAGACCGACAGCAACGGGCTGGATCTGGGCGAACCGGTCAACACCGAACCCAAGCTGGGCGAACGGTATTCGAAAGAAAAATTCGGGGCCTGGGATCTGGCCTGTATCCGCACAGAGGCCGAAACCGACCCCTGTTCGTTGCTTCAGATCATGCTGGATGACAAAGGTTCTGCGGTGGCTGAAATGTCGCTGTTCCGTCTGAAAGAGGGCGGTCAGGCGATTGCCGGCGGAACCATCATCGTGCCGCTTGAGACGCTGCTACCGGCGCAGATCACCGTTTCGGTCGATGGCGCACCCGGCAAACGCTATGGCTATTCGTTCTGCAACCCGATCGGCTGTGTTGCCCAGATCGGCCTGACAGCGGCCGATATCGACGCGTTCAAAAAGGGCAAAGAGGCGATCGTTTCTCTGGTTCCCGCCCCGGCCCCGGACCAGATCATCAACCTGAAACTGTCGCTCAAGGGGTTCACCGAAGGCTACGATGTGGTGGATGTGGTCTCTAACTGACCCAAAGATTATCCGGTAGGGCCGCGCATGGCCCTGCCGGTTCAGACCCGCCGCAGCGCCAGCACCGCGTTCAGCCCGCCAAAGGCAAAGGCGTTGGACATGACCACCGACACGTCGGCCTCGCGGGCCTCGTTTGGCACCACGTCCAGCGCGCATTCCGGGTCCGGTTCCTCGTAGCCAATGGTGGGTGCGATCACACCTTCGCGCAGGGCCATGATGCAGGCCAACAACTCGACCGCGCCGGTGCCGCCGATCAGGTGGCCGTGCATCGACTTGGTGGACGATATCATCAGCCGGTCGGCGTGCGGGCCGAACACATCCGCCACCGCCGCGCATTCCGTCTTGTCGTTGGCCGCCGTGCCGGTGCCGTGGGCGTTGATATATCCCACCTCGTCCAGCGCGATACCGCCATCGGCCAGCGCCCCGGCCATGGCCCGCGCCGCGCCTTGCTTTGAGGGCATGACGATGTCAGCCGCGTCCGAAGTCATGGCGAACCCCGCCACTTCGCACAGGATATCCGCCCCGCGCGCGCGCGCGTGTTCATATTCCTCAAACACGAATATCCCCGCGCCTTCGCCCTGCACCATGCCATTGCGCCCAAGCGAGAACGGGCGGCACGCATCACGTGACATCACCCGCAGCCCTTCCCATGCCTTGACCCCGCCAAAGCACAGCATCGATTCCGACCCGCCCGTGACCATCACCGGCGCCATGCCCGAACGCACCATGGAAAACGCCTGAGACATGGCGTGATTGGACGACGCACAAGCGGTGGACACGGTGTAACAAGGCCCGCGCAGGTTATACTGCATCGACACATGGCTTGTGGCGGCGTTGTTCATCAGCTTGGGCACCACAAACGGATGCACCCGGTTTTTGCCATCCTCATAAACCGACCGGTAATTGTCGTCCCAAGTGCTGACCCCGCCCCCGGCCGTGCCCAGAACCACGCCGGATTTCGCCGCCAATTCATCGGTGAATTCGATCCCGGCCTGCGCTATGGCCTCTTTCGCGGCAATCAGAGTAAATTGGGTAAAGCGGTCATACAGCGACAGTTGCTGGCGGTTGAAATGCACGGTTGCCTCGAACCCGTGGACCTGCCCGCCGATGCGGATCGACAGACGTTCAACGTCGCGAAACTCAAGCGGGCCTATGCCACAGCGCCCTTCGCGCATGGCGTCCAGCGTCTCGGGCACTGAGTGACCAAGCGCATTGATGGTGCCGGCCCCGGTGATAACAACGCGTTTCATGTCAGCGTGACCACCTCAGGCCTTGTCCGCAATCAGCGACTCAATGCCCTTGATGATCGCCGCCACGCTTGAGATGTCGAATTCGCCGCCCATGGGATCGTTGGCATTGAACGGGATGGTGATGTCGAATTCCTCTTCGATGGCAAAGATGCTTTCCACCAGCCCAAGGGAATCGATGCCAAGGCTTTCCAGCGTTGAACTTTCGCTCACGTCCCCCACTTCGAGAACCGCCTGTTCGGCGACGATGGCAATGACCTTTTCCCGGATGCTCATGGAGGCTCCTTGTTGACCCGTTGGCGTGCCTTGGTAGTTAGTCATTCGAACCCAGCTTTAACACCGCCTTTTTCAGCGCGGCGACCTCTGCGAACAACCGGGGCAAGCGCCGCTGGGCTTTGTAGATTTCGGTGTGGATGGTCATCTTGACCGCCGGATAGCCCATCATCACCCGGCCCGCCGGGACGTTGGACAGCACTTTGGTGGCGCCGGAGATGATCGCGTTGTCGCCGACAAATGTGTTGTCAGACACGCCGCTTTGGCCGCCCATGATGACGTTGTTGCCAAAGGTCACCGACCCGGACAGGCCACTTTGCCCGGCAATCAGGCAATCGCGCCCCAGCTTGCCGTTATGGCCGATATGCACCTGATTATCCATTTTGCACCCCGACCCGATCTCGGTGTTCCGTATTGTACCATTGTCGATTGTACAATTCGCCCCCACTTCGACGTCATCGCCGATCACGACCGCACCCAGGGAATGTATCCGTATCCAGCTTTGGGCCTTGGCGTCGCCCTGATCGCCCATGGTCTTGCGCGCGGCTTCGACGCCTGAGCGTTCCGGGGTGACGAACGA
>NVQY01000193.1 GCA_002400675.1 Paracoccaceae bacterium
CAATACGCCCGCCGCCTTGCCTGTCGTTGCGGATATGGAAGCGGCTGCGGCCAGCGTGGCGCGGGGGGGCAGAACGCTGGCGATATCTGTCGCGGTTGCGGGAATGGATTCACCTTGCGCTATGGAGGCCCCATTTTTGGGGCCAGCTATCGCGCCGTCAACCAACTGGATACCCGGCAAGCCCACCGGCGGCAACGGCAGAACCCGTGCTGTCCGCTCAACGAAACCAATCACCGCCACCAGGGCCTGAAGTGAATCGTTCAGGGGTTCGGGCACCTCGCCCCCCAACGTGTCAGGGGTCGCAGCCGGATCAGCCGCCGCCAGTTCGGGGGTCAGCCCCGACTGCAAGGCGGGGG
This sequence comes from Paracoccaceae bacterium, assembly GCA_002400675.1. Taxonomy (GTDB): domain Bacteria; phylum Pseudomonadota; class Alphaproteobacteria; order Rhodobacterales; family Rhodobacteraceae; genus NVQY01. The sequence goes on from NVQY01000193.1 coordinate 357, forward strand.
TCAACCCCAACCCGGTGTCCTGATCGAACTCTGCAACCGCCAGTGCAAGCGACGAGACCAGCCCCGAAAGCCCGCCGGACGCGTCCATCTGACCCTGGCCTTCAACCTGATCCACGTTTGCCAGCGCCCGTTCGCGCACCTCACCCAGCCGGTTCAGCAGTGTCGCCTGCGGGGTCAAAACGGGAGGAGTGGGTAGCGGTTGATCCAAAGCTTTGCCTCCGGTCTGCGTGGCTACGCCAAACACGGTCCGAAACCCCGCGCCCTGTGTACCCTGACGGGCACTGGCCATTTCAGACGCCTGCCCTGACCCTGACAAAAGATTTATTAAACCACCCATCCAGCTATCCTGCCGCCATCGGGCAACCCGGGGGCATCGCCCGGTATACTGTCAAAGGGAAACTGATCATGACTCGCCTCTCGAAACTGCATGGTTAGCTGTAGCAACAAGAACACAAGTAAGGATTTCTGGAAAGTTGTATTTGCTTAATAGAAGTTTAAACTTGGCTGACCGCTGTGGATTTCCGGTCCTTCGGCACTTATTCCGGCCCGTTGCACCCTGCGATCAGCCTCGCGCGACTCTTTGGCGACGGTCAGGCGCCACGCTTTGGCGGGCTCCCTGCGGCAGATACCGGCCTGGCACATCGCCAACGGCTCCCAGGTGTCGCGTAACCGACTCTATTGGCATCGAGGCCATGGACATCAGTATTTTGCCCAGATCACGCCCCAGATCAGCACCAGAAACTTCGGTGGCATCGGCCATCGTCACCGGTTCGATCAGAACGATCGCACCGTGCGGCACATGAATTCCCAGTTCCTCGCTCAGAACGTCGCCAAGTGTTGCCCCGGGCAGCAATTCGTTGCCCTCTACCATGGCAACCGGATGAGAATGGCCGCCACTGGAAACCAGCGCAATCGTGGGAACCACCAGCAGCGCATCCAATACCCGCGCCAGAGGTGACATGGAATTGGCATCACGCGAAGCCACGGCACCGCCCCAAATCAGATCCAACAGTTCACATTCTTTCATAACCTGCCCCACAAGATGTTATTAATGCAATCGCTCACAGGATATAGCGCGCCCCCCTACAGTTGAACATATTATTTGTAAAAGCTGTCCGCTCTCTGGGCGCATCCTGCCTACAAGCACCGCCCATTGTCCGGTCCCGGGCCAAGAGAGATCGGCATTCCCCGCATTGGCCAAATACTTGCGCAATAACGAAAATATACCATATATATGCGCATATATGCTTGTGATTACTACAAGTAGTGCCTGAAACAATACTTAGTGGCAAAAATCGCTAACCTTGGCACATTTACATTTCACTTGTTGACGGTCCCACTGCGCCACCCGTAAGGAAGGCCGGCAAAGCGATTCTCTGTAAGCCCTGCAACTGCGGCACAGTCGAATCAGCTCCGAAAGGATTCTACTCTTGATTGTTCTTGCTGGCGCGGGATTCTGTCTCGTTCATCGTCAGACGATAGCCGGCTGAACGGATCGTGCGCACCGATATCCTGGCGTCGAAAGTCATTTTCAGCTTTTTGCGGATATTCCCCACGTGGACATCGAACTTCCGGTCTCCATAGTCCCAGGGCCGATTGTCTATCGCGCGGCTCAACTCTTCACGCGACACGATTTTCCCGTCCCGGCGGATCAGCACGCGAAGCACTTGCGCCTCTGCCGAGGTCAAGCCGGCCCGATGTGCAACATGCGCCTCAGCATCCCAATCATCATCGGTGCCGAAGTCGAATTCACTGACCTTTCCGACAGCTTCCATCCGACCCCTCAGCCGCAACGCGAATTCCATAAGCGAGAACGGCAAGCGCACCACCTCATCCGCCCCAGCGAGAAACGCGCTCACACCATTTTCCGGGGTGCCTTCGTGATCCACGGCGATCACCAGCGGCTTGGGGGTCATCGCTGCGGCGGCCCTGATCATTTCCAGATGGCCATTGTTGGTACCAAAGCATCCGACCACCACAATTTCGGGCACCGGGCCGCAGGCCAACACCCTGACGGCCTCGACGCAATCCGGCATCGTTTGTACGTTGCGGCGACAGACCACCCCGAATAGATAATCAAGCGACATCCGGACGCTGGCATCAGAATCCACCACCAACGCAAGGTTTTGCAAGGAATAATCCTGTTTCGAACTCATCGTTCGGTGGCTCCCGCCCTGTCTTGTCCATTCGTCCAAGGAAGCCGTTGCCGTTCGATAGTTTCCGAATCACCGACACCGGCCAAGTACTCGCGTTAATGTTGAAAAACTGGTTACAATACAAGCCTCTATGGACTAAAATTTTGCTCGCAAGAACTATTCCCACAGCCACAAGTATTGATTAACCTCACGGTAACCATTTTTTCCAACTGTTTTTTGCATACTTTGGCAATAATTTAACCATTGCAACAATATATTCAAGAACAGGCAGCAGAATGCGCCGCGAGAATACCAAGAATGGGGACTACATCGATGGCAGGTACTTGCAGCGCCAAAATTGGCCGCCTCGCCGCAGTGGCGGCGGCTGATCGCATCAAACTTCTTCTCGAAATCGTTGATGGGGATGATTTTCTTCATGAAGTCCTCAGCACCGCCCAACAGACGGTCGAGGGATCCATGCCGGGGCTTTCGCTTTCATCATCCCGCCACGGGGGCGATGTAGCGCAACACGCCGGGGTCACCCTGCCGTCTGTTCTTGGCAAAAAACAACAAGAAACCAAGAAGAGCCTGCTTGATGGTCTTTGGAGCGGCCAACACCGGCTGAACTGAGTCGGCACCGCAGTTGACGAAATCCTTTCGATAGGGATGATCGCGATCGAATCACGGTTCAACAAGTACTGGGGCCATTTGAAGCCGCCTGTGTCTGCAAAGGATATGTAGGAAAACTTATCTTTGACAGAAACATGCTATATTTGGTATTATTTCTTGATTTGTAGGTTTGGTTCAAGAGTTCCTTAAGGGGTGGTAAGATAATGATAGGTAATCATGAAAAGTGGGCTGGTTCTGTCGAACATGCGGGATTAACAGATTCCGCCATGCAGGCGGTGGCTCAGGTGGCGGCGGCCTTCGCAGCCAGAAGCACCGCAACGGTAGACGACATCGTTGCGCTGACCGCACGTCTGACCAGCGTTTTCGCCGTTACGAACACCGCACTGGCACCGGCAGTCCGGGGCAACGTTAGCTTGTCCACGAGTCCGGCCGCGGTCGGTTTTGAGGGGCCGGCAATTCCCATTGAGAACGCTGTCAGCGAAGACAAAGTATTCTGCCTATGCTGCGGCCGCGGATTTACCATGCTCAAGCGCCATCTGAAAGCCGAACACGGGCTGTCGGAAGAGGAATACCGCAGCGTGTTCGATCTGCACGAGGACATGCCGCTGGTTGCCCCAAGCTATTCCGCACGCAAGGCGGCCTATGCAAAACGCGTAGGCCTGGGCAAGTACAACCGTGACCAAGAACCCGCTGCGGCTGACTGACGCCTGCGCCGCAAAATCTGCCTTAGTATTGCCTCATTTTGGTCCACCTGAGGGCCTGTTTTTCATCGAAACTTCGTGAATGACCGCCAGGCTAAATATGTCTGGTCGGCGACAAGACCGGCTCAGCCGGCATTTACGAGGCAGAGGGAAATGGCGCGAAACGAGCAGGTAAATATCATTCGAAGAATCGAGGTCATCGAAGGTGGTGGCCACCACGGCGGGGCGTGGAAAGTTGCCTATGCCGACTTTATGACCGCGATGATGGCCTTTTTTCTGCTGATGTGGATTCTGTCATCCGCCGATGAACAGAAATTGCGTGGGGTTGCCGAATATTTCACCAACGCCACGATGCCAGGGGGCAGCGGCGTACTTGACGGCGCAACCCTTGGCCCGCCGGGAATCCTCAGCGCTTCCAATGGGACCGTCGTGGCCCGGGGATCGGAAAACGGCCCGGTCGACGATCCCTCACCCGCACAATGGGAAGTTCGCGATGTCACGCCAACCGCCGACCCTCAGCAACTGGTTCGTGGCACCACCAAGGGCACCAACGAAAACCCTGCCGCAGGAGATGTCGCCAAGGCTTATAATGCCGAAACCATGGCAGATGCCGAGGGCGAACGCGCCGGAACCGGCAGCGGAGAATCTAACGCCGCCGCACAGGAAGCGCTGCAAAAGGCCGACCAGGCCCAGTTCGACAAGCTTCAAGCAGAAATCATGCAGGCCATGCAGGAAAATCCTGATTTGCGTCCGCTCCAGAAAAACGTGATCTTCGAACGCACCGTCGAAGGCCTGCGCATCCAGTTGATTGATCAGGAAGGCAAGCCGATGTTTTCCAGCGGCAGCCCGAAGATGGTCAAAGCCGCGCATATCCTGGTAGAGAATCTGGGCAATTCGCTGACCAACCTGCCAAATTCGCTCGTGATCACCGGCCACACCGACTCGGTTCCCTTCACCAGCCGCAAATCCTATGACAACTGGGATCTTTCCACCGACCGCGCCAATACGACCCGGCGCATTTTGGCGCAATCCGGGGTTCAACCCGGTCGTATCGTCCGTGTCTCGGGAAAGGCCGATACTGAATTGCTGGTACCTGAAGCCCCCGAAGATCCAACCAACCGCCGCATCACCCTGCTGTTGCAGTACCGCACGGCTGAGGTTGCGAATGCACAGGCAGATGCACTGCCCGAAAGCACCGATCAGGTAAATGCCATCCCCCCCGAAACCCCGGCAACGGAGGAAACGCAAATTGCCTCGACCGAGACTCCGGCACAGAAAGAGCCGATGCAAGAAACTGTGGTCGAAGAGACGCCGGTAAACAGGCTGACAATGCTGAACGACAAAACCTTTGAAAACCTGCGTAATGTGCTGCGCTGATTTCCTGACCGGTCGGGTAGATGCCGAAAAGAGCCGCCTACCCCGACTGGTCCGGTTGTCCTGCGATCCGGTAGCGGTTCCAGTCAATTGACGCATTCGGTTCATCGGACGGGACTTGTGGCGGCGCACCGAACCGCAACCCAACGCCGATCAGAAACAGCAACGAAGCCCCCCCACCCACCAGCCACAGTTGACGGCGAAAGTTCGCCCCCAACCGGCGCTTGCGCTTTGGGGTCTTCACGGCCACCGGTTCCGGTGCCTGGCTGATGGGGTCCAACTCGGCTGTTGGTGTTGGCAGAACGATAGGTTGGGCTGTGGTCAAGTGCAGGAACAGAAAATTCCCATCGGATTCCAATTGCACCTCGCCAATGCTTTTGGCCAGTATCGCAATCAAACTGTGGGGCAGGTTCGTGGCCCGAATCAAAATTCGCACCGGCAGTGACCCGACAGTGGGCCAGATCGGCATCAACCGCACCGCAACCACCCGTCGGTCATCACTCAGGGAAATACTCCCTGGGTCGCTTACCCGGACATCGCCCCCCCGCACGCCCGGGCGTTCTACGATGATCCACCCATTCTGCTCGGCCAACAACCGGTAGGCACCTGCCGGTTCCTCAGAAGCGCTGATCTCGATGGCCGAGCGAAATTGCGACCCCGGTTGAGCGACGTCAGCTTTACGCAGGAAGGCCGGTAGGGACGACTCGTTGGGCCTTGTCGTCGGCTTGGGCTGAACAGCCACTTTTACAGTCGGTTTCGGGGTGGGCTTTGTTGCCGGTTGGGGCTGAACAGCCGCTTTTGCAGTCGGTTTCCGGGTGGGCTTTGTCACCGCCGCTTCCGCTATTCGTGGCCCCGATCCGCCCTGGATGGCCTCTGTGGGACGGGACAGGAACGCCGTAGGGTCCAGCCCTTCCTCAAGTGCGAACAGGTAGTTGGAGGAATAGTCGATTGCTTCCTCGACCAATTCCGGCGCGTCGGCCACCAATGCCAACAACCGCTGTTCGTCGGAATACAACAACTTGCGCGACGGGTAACCTGCCCTTGCCGGAAAAATGCAAATGTCTTCCACCGGCAGTTTCAGATATCTGCGCATCCGCGTCGGGAAAGAGTCGGCTTCCTCGCACCGATAGATGAACATCCGGCATTCGCCACTGTCCAGCAGGCAAATCGCCAGATTCATACCGTCCGGCCAGTGCGGAAACACATGGCGCACCTCGACCGGTTCCATCAGTACGGCCAGTGCGCTTTCCTTGTTGTTCATTCCTAGGCCCGTGTCATTCAAGGTAAATTACATGAATTACCTAGTAACAGTTCCATCAATCTTGTCAATTATCCTTCTTAGTCAAATTTTATCCTTGCATAAGAGGCATGCTATGTGCAGAAATCAAACAATCACTTTGCGCAAATGTGCCACCATACGTGGGCCGGCGGAACCAAGCAGGTTTGGAACAATATGACGATCATTATTGGCTTCATCATGGTTATCAGTATGGTGTTCGGCGGCTATGTGTTGGCCGGCGGCGATATGGGGGTGATCTTTTATTCCCTGCCATTCGAGGGTATGATAATCGGCGGCGCAGCCGTGGGTTCCTTTATTGCGGCTAATTCTTTCGGTGATCTGGTCACCACGGGCAAGTCGCTGGTCAAGACGTTCAAGGGGCCGAAGTGGAAAGAAAAAGACTATATCGACCTGCTGAACGTCATGTACACGCTATCAAAGATCTATCAGCAGAACGGCATTCTGGCGTTGGACGAGCATATTGAAAACCCGCAGGACAGCGCCATCTTTTCGCAATTTCCCAAACTGCAAAAGGATCACTTTGCGCTGGATCTGATTACCGACAGCTTCCGTATGCTGGCACTTCAGTTCGACGACCCCTTTCAGAACGAAGATGTCATCAACAGAAAGATGAAAAAGCATCACCACGAGGCGATGAAGCCAGCGCACGGGCTGACCACGGTGGCTGACGCGCTGCCCGCTATCGGCATCGTTGCCGCCGTTTTGGGTGTGATCAAGACCATGGGGTCAATCGACAAACCGCCGGCGGTTCTGGGTGAGATGATCGGCGGCGCGTTGGTCGGCACCTTCCTCGGCGTGTTCCTGGCCTATCTGTTCGTGGCCCCGCTCGCGACTAAGTTGACCACGATCGAGGAACAGGACGCTGCCTTCTACAGCGTCATCCGCGACATCTTTATTGCGCTTCTGCAAAATCACTCGCCGACGATTTGTGTTGAAATCGGGCGCGGCAACATCCCCACCGGGCTACAGCCGAATTTCTACGAAATGGAAGAAGCGCGCCAGGACCTGGCTGCGGCGGCCTGATCCATTGTCTCTTGAACGCAGGATCACGGCGATCAAGTTGGTTCAGCGGATAAAACAGTACGAAATCGACGGCCATGCCGCCAAGCTCGCCGTCATCCGCGCGCGCCAGGCCGACCTTCAGGGCGAAATCAAAAACCTTGCCCAGATGCGCGACCGCGAGGGCCATGCCTCGACCCTAGAATCTGCACCCTACCTT
>NVQY01000194.1 GCA_002400675.1 Paracoccaceae bacterium
CTGGGGCGATTGCGACCCTGACAACCCCAAAAACACCCGCCGGCGCTGTTCGATGCTGGTGGAACGCGACGGGCCGGACGGCACCACAAGCGTTCTGATCGACACCTCGCCGGACCTGCGCAACCAGTTGCTCGACACCGGAACCGGACGGCTTGACGCGGTGGCCTATACCCACTCGCACGCCGACCACGTGCATGGGATCGACGACCTCAGAATGATCGTGTTCAACATGCGCGCACGAGTCCCGGTCTGGGCCGATGGCGACACCCAAAACGCCTTGTTCGCGAAATTCGGATATGCCTTTGTGCAACCCGAAGGCTCACCCTACCCGCCAATCCTCGACATGAAAACGATCGACGGCCCGTTCGACATCGACGGCCCCGGCGGCCCGATCAATTTCCGCCCCTTCAGCGTCGGCCACGGCAGCATCGACGCCTTGGGCTTTCGCATCGGCGACCTCGCCTACCTGCCCGACGTCGCCACCCTGCCCGACCAGGCCCGCGCCGAGCTACACAACCTAGATACCTGGATTGTCGACGCCCTGCGCCGCGCGCCGCACCCAACCCATTCGCATCTTGAACAAACCCTGCAATGGATCAACGAACTGGCCCCGAAACGCGCAGTGCTGACCAACATGCACATCGACCTCGACTACGCCACAGTCGCCGCCGAAACCCCCGACCATATCACCCCGGCCTTTGACGGTATGTGCATCCATGTCCCACTTCAAAGCTGATCCGGCCCCCTTCTTCTTGTCACAAATACTCTCTTTCTTTTTCCCCACAGACAAACGCACACCGCCGCCAAAACCCAAAACCCTCCATTCCCCCGCCACACACAACACCCCATGTTCCAAACCCTGATCGACGTCATCCTGCCGGTGTTTCTGGTCATCGGCTCCGGATATATCGCCACTCGCGCGGGATACTTCAGCGCGTCGCATATCGACGGGCTGATGCGCTTTACCCAGAACTTCGCCATCCCCTGCCTGCTGTTCCTCGCCATCGCCCGGCTTGACCTGTCGACCAGCTTTGACCCCCGCCTGCTGCTCAGCTTCTACAGCGGCGCAACCATCAGCTTTGCGCTGGGAATCGCCGGCGCGCGCCTGCTGTTTCGCCGCGATTGGGAAGACAGCGTCGCCATCGGCTTTATCGCCCTGTTCTCAAACTCGGTCCTGCTGGGCCTGCCAATCACCGAACGCGCCTACGGCCCCGGAAATCTGGTCGGCAACTATGCCATCATCGCCCTGCATTCGCCGTTTTGCTATGGCCTCGGCATCACCGTGATGGAGTTTGTCCGCAATCGCGGCAAGAGCCGCCGCGCCTTTGCCAAGGCCGTGTTTAGCGCGATGTTCAAAAACGCATTGCTGGTGGGGATCGGCCTTGGGTTTCTGGTCAACCTGTCCGGACTAGCCCTACCACAAGTGGTGGATGATGCCTTGGGGCTGATCACCCGCGCGGCCCTGCCCGGCGCATTGTTCGCACTCGGAGGCGTGCTGGTGCAATACCGCCCCGAAGGCGACCTGCGCACCATCCTGTTTGTTTGCGCCCTGTCCCTGCTGGTCCACCCCAGCCTTGTCTGGCTGTTTGGCACCTCGCTGAACCTGCCTCAGGACCTGTTCCGCTCTTCGGTGCTGACGGCGGCCATGGCCCCGGGGTTCAATGCCTATATCTTTGCCAACATGTACGGACGCGCCAAGCGGGTCGCGGCGTCATCCGTCCTGATCGCAACCGGCGCATCAATCCTGACCGTCTGGCTATGGCTAAGCGTTCTGGCCTGACGGGCACGCGCCCGCCTTACACCAACTTCAGGAAAAAAGTGGTACCACCTCCCCGGCTTGAACGGGGGACCTCCTGATCCACAATCAGGCGCTCTAACCAACTGAGCTAAGGCGGCACTGGAACGCGATTTAGACAACACTCAGAGTGAATGCAAGGGGTCACAAGGTCAACCCGCCAGCTTTGTTCGTGCAAATCGACGTCAAATCCGCGCAATGGTTTGCTATCGACGGGTTTTGCGCCGCAACTGAGGCATCAACAGCCGCCCTCTCGCTTGATTTTCAAGCGGTTGCAGAGTAGCACGGGCCATAACACGCCGCACGTCACCAAGAGAGGCCGCCATGGGTATCAACACCGAACGAGACATCGAGGCCAACATGCAGATCGGGCCAACCGACGCAGGCATGGTGCGGATATTCATCGAAAGCCAGGGCGTCGAAGTGCCGATGGATTTCGAACCCGAAGAAGCCGAGGAAATCGCCGAAGAAATCCGCTCGGCGGCGGCGCAGGCGCGCGCGGTGGCGGCGAAGAAACGCTAGGGGCAGACCGCTAGGTATAAACCTCGCCCGGGCCAACCAGTTCAAATCCGGTTATCTCGAATTCGTACAACGCGCTGCCGTCGGGTTTCTCGGCGCGCGCGATCAACTTGCCTTCCGGGTTGTGAAATACTGCGTGCGCAGTGTGCAAGGCGCGGTAACACCAGTCGCCATCGGGATAGTAATATTTAATCATCATCTTGGTTCCCTTCCTTGTGAGATGTGGTCAATCCGGCGGTCCCCGGATCACGATAGGCCTGCAAGCGGCGCGCGGCATGGGTGGCGAATTTCTGGATCAATACCTTGCGCCGCGCGGCAGGCAGCTTGATTTCCGGGGCCATGCGGATGATTTCGCCGTCATAGGCGTCCGCAATAATTAACCCGGTACCTTCGGGCAATAAATCTGTCGGAAAATCCGTATCCACCGCCCAGAAATACCGGTCGCACCATTCAAGATAGCCTTGCCATTTGCTGTCGGTCTGAAAATCGGCGCGGCTGGATTTACACTCGATCACCCAGAATTCACCCTTGGGACCAAGCGCCATCACGTCCACCCGCAGCCCCCGCGCTGGCACAAATTCCTCAATGGAAACAAACCCGTGCCCGCGCATGTGGCGCGCCACGCCGCGCGCAAGTTTCTGTCCGGATTGCATTTTTGCCGTCATGGGGGTAAATGTGAACAATTCATGAACAAAAGGCAAGACAGCAAATGCGGCCTGACATGATACTGTTTGGTATCCTGAGTATGAGATACCAAATGGTATTACATGGAGCCACCTATGATGTTGCACCGCCCAGCCTCATTCGTTCTTGGTGCCATGGCCGCGTTCGCGCCTCCGGTCCTCGCGTCAGAACCAACGAGAATCACTTTGCCCCCCCCCCTTCTGAACTGGACTGGATCACCACCCCGGAAGGCGTCGCATTCGCCGCGCTGGAAGGCGACCGTTTTACCCGGGCCTATCAATCCATGATGCGCCTGCCCGCCGGGATCGCCAGCCCGATGCACGTCAAATCGGCCAACATGTTCGGAATCGTGATTCAGGGCGACATGATACACTATGCCAAAGGCAAAGACCCAAGCACTGCCCATAAAATTGGCGCGGGGGCATTCTAACAAGTTCCCAATGGGTTGGCGCATATCAGAGCCTGCGTGTCGGACGTTCCATGCATCGTTTACTTATTTCAGGAAGGGGCATTTGACTTTGTGTCGGTTGGCCGTGGCTGACCGACCTGGACAAGCTGGGCATCTGGTTCCACAGACCAAAGACTGCGATGGCCAAAGGGGCCACGCTGGCGATGTTTGGCGCCACCAGCGGCGACCTGATGATCTGGGGCAAGGTTCTGGCCCTGCGCCCGCCCGAGTATCTGGAATATACCCTTACCATCAAACCCATGGGGGAGGCCGGCAGTCTGGTGAAATGGACGCTGGAACCGGCAGGTGGCGGCACACGCCTGTCGCTGGAGCACAGCGGACTGCCGGCGGGTGCCGAGGCATTCGGGCTGGTTCTGGCGCTTGATACAGGCTGGGACGGGCATATGGGTCAGATGCGCGATGCGATACACGGCGACGGAAAATAACCGCCCCCCCTTGTCGGACCCGCCATTGCATCTTATGTGGAAAGAGTGGCGGGTTCTGCCCTACGCGTGAATGGCAGCATTCCAGAGGCCTTAAATTTTCCATAGGGAGCTGGCTCTGTTCGGGCCCTGGTCCGTTTACCTGGCACCCACCTGTACATACAGGTTCCCGGGAATCAAAACCACACGGTTGATTGGTGGTCCCGCCACACTATAGCCTTTCGGGGCACCAGACTTTCGACCCAAGCGAAGAAAATTCGGCGAATTTTCTTGGGCATGCCCAGTGCATACGTTGTGTCTGAATTAACTGATTGCGATAGGTTGGGGTGTTGACGCCCGCGTTCTAGCGAAGTCGCCCATCATCCTGATTTCGATCTTTGCGATCCGCACCGACCCGCAACAGGACCGGAATCAGCTGCGTCACACGCTGGCGTTTGCCACCGCTTGGACCGGGTTCGGCCATCAGCATGATCGCCAATGCGAACTGCACCCCGGCAAACACCACACCATGCGAGAACCACAGCACAAACAGCGCAACCAACCCGACGTCCGACGTGCTGATCAGGTGCCACAGGTTCATCACATTGAACCACAACAGCATGGCGACAAAGGCCGCAGCAATGGCAAAGCCGATGAGAACGTGACGGATGTAAAGTTTGATCAATTCGGGCATGGGGTATCCTCCTGCATCTTCAATGTAAGCCGTCTTGCCGGGAAATCCATGGCGAAATGACCGATTTGCATGAGTTAAAACGCCTCAGGTCGCGCCTCGTGCGCCATGTGGTCCAGCACCGCGTTGACAAAGCTAGGCTCTTTTCCTTCGGGGAAAAACGCAGCGGCAATATCGACATATTCAGAGATCACAACCTTGGGCGGCGTGTCGGATTTGGTCAACTCGGCCCCCGCAGCGCGAAACACGCTGCGCAGAGTGGGGTCAATCCGCGCGATGGGCCATTTGGCCACCAAAGCCCGGTCGGTCAACTGGTCGATCGAGGCCTGAAAGTTCACCGAATCCTGGATCAGACGCTGAAACAGCGAAATGTCGCCGTCAATCATCTCGGCCCCGTCATAGGTCGCGCCAAAACGGTGCTCAAGGAACTCTGCCACCACCTGATCAGAGGTCTGGGACGACTGCTCCATCTGGAACAACGCCTGCACTGCATAGAGCCGCGCGGCAGATTTCATCTTGCGTTTCATGTTGCCGGACAGCGGGGTGTTCTGCGGCGTGTTCTGTGGTTCAGAAGAAGTGGTCATGCGGTGGGGTTTCCGTCGTTATCGCCTGCAAGCCGGATGGTTTCGGACATTGGTTTGAACCCGATCCCCTTGCTTTGGCCGCCCCACTTACGGCTCAGCGCCAGCAGATGCAAGGCCGCCACCGCCGCACCTGCGCCTTTGTTCATCTCGCCCGGATCGGCGCGCACTTCGGCCTGCATCCGGGTTTCCACCGTCAGGATGCCATTGCCGATGCACAGCCCCTGTAGACCCATCATCTGCAAGGCCCGGCTGCTGTCATTGCACACGGTGTCGTAATGGGTTGTTTCGCCCCGGATCACACAGCCCAGCGCCACAAATGCGTCAAAGTTCGATCGCCGGTCGGCGATGGTAATAGCCGTGGGGATTTCCAGCGCGCCGGGCACCTCGACCAATTCCCAAGTGGCCCCGCAGGCCTCAATCTCAGCCGTGGCACCGGCCACCAGATTGTCGGCGATGTCGCGATAGTACGGCGCCACCACGATCAGCACCTTGGCAGGTTTGTCAAAGCTGGGGCGGGGCAGGATGTAGTGGGTTTCAGTCTTGGCCATGGGCTTAGCTTTCTGTGCTTTCTGTGCTTTCTGTGCTTTCTGTGCTTTCTGTCAGAATCGGGCGGGTGCCGGTAATGGTCAGCCCAAAGGCGTCCAGCCCCATATAGCGGGTTTCGGGCGAATCCGTCAGCAAAACCAGTTCATTCAGGCCAAGGCCCGACAGGATTTGCGCCCCCAACCCGGTCTGTTTCACCGTGCGCGGGCCGTCGTCGTCGCTGGCATAAAGCGCATTGCGCGGCTCGCGGAACAGGCACACCACGCCGCGGCCCTCTTTGGCGATCAATTCCATCGCACGGGGCAATTCCGCCGCCGGTTTGGGACCAAGACCCAACAGGTCAGACGCCTCGTGCAGCGCATGGGTGCGAATCAGCACCGGCGCGGGTGTTGTGATATCGCCCTTGATCAGCACCACATGTTCAACCCCGTGGGTCTGGTCGGTGAAAATGCGCATGTCCCAGTCACCGCCAAATTCCGACGTGACAGTCTCGCGGGATGTTTCCACCACCAGATTGTCGTGCCGTGCGCGATAGGCGATCAGGTCGGAAATAGTCCCGATTTTCAGCTCATGCTTGGCGGCAAATTCAACCAGTTCCCCCAGCCGCGCCATGGTGCCATCGTCGTTCATGATTTCACAGATCACGCCCGAGGGATGCAACCCGGCAAGGCGGGATATATCCACCGCCGCCTCGGTATGACCGGCGCGCACCAGCACCCCGCCCCTGCGCGCGCGCAACGGGAATATGTGCCCCGGCGTCGCCAGATGCGCCATGGTGTTCTGTTCATTGATCGCGGTGGCCACGGTCAGCGCGCGGTCCGGCGCGGAAATACCGGTGCTGACTCCTTCGCGCGCCTCAATCGACACGGTGAACGGGGTTTCGTGGCGCGAGGAATTATTAACGGCCATCATCGGAATGCCCAGCTGATCGACCCTCTGCGAGGTCAGCGGCAGGCAGATCAGGCCGCGCCCGTGGGTGGCCATGAAATTGATCGCCGCCGCGTCGGCAAATTCCGCCGGGATTACCAGATCGCCTTCGTTTTCGCGGTCCTCGTGGTCCACAAGGATGAACATCCGGCCCTTGCGCGCGTCCTCGATGATCGCCTCTATCGGGCTGATCGCAGAGCGCAGCGAGGATTCGACCGGTCCGGGGGTTTCAAAGCTCATCTCAGGTGCCTTTCGCCATGCGTGTTATCGCGCAGATAGACCACGATCGGGGTAATTGCCAGAGCCACCGGCGGGCAACATGGGCTGGACGCGGTGGCTTTTCGCGCTTTAGCGTAGGGCTGGCAAACCACCACAGGCAACACAAATGCAGCTATCGCGAATGATCACCACCGTAGAGGCCCACGCCGCAGGCGAACCGGGGCGCGTCATCACCGGCGGCATGGCGCATATTCCGGGCGCGTCGGTGTTCGCAAAAATGCAGTGGATGCAGGCCAATGCCGACGATATCCGCCTGTTGATGCTGCGCGAACCACGCGGCACGCCGGCGCTTTGCTGTAATGTGCTGGTGCCGCCGTGTGACCCGCGCGCCGACGCCGGGTTCATCATCATGGAGCAAACCGAATACCCGCCCATGTCCGGCTCCAACACCATCTGCGTGACCACGGTGTTGCTGGAAACCGGCATTCTGCCAATGACCGAGCCAGTGACGGAATTGACGCTAGAGACCCCCGCCGGCCTGATCCATGTGCGCGCCGAGTGCCACAACGGCAAGGTGACAAAGGTGACCTTTCGCAATGTCCCCGCCTTTGCCCTGCATCTGGACACGGTGATCGACGTGCCCAGATATGGCCGCGCAATCGTCGATATCGCCTGGGGCGGCATGTTCTTTGTGATCGCCCATGCCGAACAGTTCGGCCTTGACCTGACGGCGCAAAACGGTGCCGCCATCGTCCGCCTGTCCGAAGCCTTGCGCGCAGCGGCGGCAGAACAACTGCCCGTGTGGCACCCCGACAACCCGGAAATCACCGGCCCGACCTTCAGCCACAATGACATCGCGGCGTTGGACAACGACTTG
>NVQY01000195.1 GCA_002400675.1 Paracoccaceae bacterium
CCGGTTCCTGCTGGCGGGGTCGGCGGCGCGGTTGCAGGGCACGACGATGGTGATGCACCCCGCCGACATAGACGCCTCGCACCTGATGCTGTTGGAAGAGGGCCATTGCCTAAGCGATCAGGCGTTAGAGGTCTGCGGCATGGATCGTTCCGGCAGCGGCATCAACATGGGCGCATCGTCGCTGGGGACATTATCGCGGCTGGTGGCCGAAGGGTTCGGGCTGACCCTGATGCCGGAACTGGCGGCGCGGGCGGAAATGGCGGCGGCACCGGGTCTGCGCCTGCGTCGGTTTTGCGCGCCGGAACCCTTTCGAACGATAGGGATCGTCTGTCGCCAAAGCACCCCGGTTGGTGGCTGGTTTGATGATCTGGCGGCGGTCCTGCGCGACGTGGGGCAGGGGATCACCGCCCGTAGTCGGACAGATTTCGGGCCGGGATGATCCCGGCCCGATAGTCTTAAATCTAAGCCTTAACAGTGCCTTAGCACCCACCTAGGGTTACGAGTTTTCTTTCAGATGGGCCAGAACGGTTTCTGGCGAGGACACGCCATATGGGTCCTCGGGGTGGTTATCTGCGCGGCCCGGCTCTTCGAACCATGCCTCGATCACACCGTCGTTGACGATGGCGGCATAACGCCAGCTGCGTGCGCCAAAGCTCAGGTTGTCCTTGTCCACCAACATGCCCATCATGCGGGTAAAGGTGCCGGAGCCGTCGGGGATCACCTGAACATTTTTCAATTCTTGCGACTGCGCCCATTTGTTCATCACAAAGCTGTCGTTGACTGACATGCAGTAAATCGCGTCGATGCCAGCTGCGGCAAAGTCGTCAAAGCCGTTCTCGTAGCCGGGCAGCTGATAGGTGGAACAGGTCGGCGTGAACGCACCGGGCAGCGAGAAAAGAACAACCCGCTTGCCGGCGAAATAATCGGCGGTGGTCATGTCCTGCCAGCGGAACGGGTTGGACCCGCCCACCGCTTCGTCGCGAATACGGGTGTGAAAGGTCACATCAGGAAGAGAGACGCCAGCGTGCATATTTAAATCCTTTAATTCATAAGCTTCCCGGCTGAATTAAAACGATTCTAAATTTGTTTCAATGGCCTATTTTGTCGCTATGGCGCGGGCTGTTTTACCTTGGTCAGTGCCTCGAAATCATGGCGGGCGGCGATGTCATGCGCCTTGGCGATTGTGGCGATCACCCGGACGATCTTTACCTTGTCTGCGGACGCGTTGATCCGGTTGACAACAAGATCCTCCGGGGTCTCCCCTGTCGCGCTGCATTTTCGGCCAAGACATCCCGCGCAGGACAGGGTAAGAACCGCCAACCCAAGCCGACCCAACTCAGGACCACGCCCATGTCACGCGATCTGAAAATCCCCGAGCAGCGCCACCCGGAAAAGGCGCGGCGCCCGGACAATGCCCAGCCCAAGAAACCCAAATGGATTCGCGTCAAAGCCCCCGGCGGCAAAGGCTACGCCGACACCCACAAAATCATGCGCGAACACGGGCTGGTCACGGTCTGCGAAGAGGCGGGTTGTCCCAATGTCGGCGAATGCTGGTCGCAGGGCCACGCCACCATGATGATCATGGGCGACGTTTGCACCCGTGCCTGCACCTTCTGTAACATCGCCACCGGCAAACCGCCCGAAGACCTCGACGCGTTCGAACCGGGCAGGGTGGCCGATGCGGTGGCCAAGCTGGGGTTGAAGCATGTGGTGATCACCTCCGTGGATCGCGACGACATCGCCGACGGGGGGGCGGCGCACTTTGCCCAGACCATCCGCGCCATCCGCCATCGCAGCCCCGAAACCACCATCGAAATACTGACGCCGGATTTCATCAAATGCGCCCCCGAGGTGCTGGAACAAATCGTCGAGGCCCGCCCCGATGTGTTCAACCACAACCTTGAAACCGTGCCCGGCCTCTATCCACAAGTCCGCCCCGGCGCGCGCTATTTCCACAGCTTGCGCCTGTTGCAGCGGGTCAAGGAACTGGACCCGTCGATGTTCACCAAATCCGGCATCATGGTTGGCTTGGGCGAAGATGAAACCGCCGTGCGCCAGGTGATGGACGACATGCGCGCCGCCGACATTGATTTCCTGACCATCGGCCAGTACCTGCAACCGACGCCCAAGCATCAGCGCCTTGACCGCTTTGTCACCCCGGACGAATTCAAATCCTACGAAAACGCCGCCTATGCCAAGGGGTTTTCCATGGTGTCGGCGACGCCGCTTACCCGGTCATCCTACCACGCGGGCGACGATTTTGCCCGCCTGCGTGACGCGCGCGCGGCAAAACTGGCACAGGGGTAAAACCGGCACCGGGATAAGGACTCAGAACCGCTGGCCCACATAGATATATAGCTGATCCTCACCCAGACTGTTGCGGGCCAGATCGATCGAGAAATCCAGCGGGAACTTCTTTGACACCCGGTACCGCGCGCCCAGCCCATAGGCCGTGTGGGTGCCGCCGATGTCCAGATCCTTGTAGTTCGGACCAACCATGCCGATGCCGCCAAAGGCCACCATGCCAAGGCGTTTGGTGAATTGCTGGCGATATTCCACCTGTATCGACGCCGACCTCAGGTCCAGAAACTGCGTGGCGGAAAACCCCCGGAACCCGTCTGTTGACCCCAGCGAACACTGGTCAAAAAACGGCGTATCTACAGACGCGGAACAGGCCGAGGCGCGCGCCGCAAAAACTCCGGCACCGCCAACTTTCAGGTAGTGCGTGTAGTTGACAAAGCCCTTGGTGTAATCTTGCGAAAACCCGCTAAGCGCGACGTTGCGCGAGGCCTCAAATTGTAGATAACCGCCGCTGGTCGGATAGATCGTGTCGTCGCGCCGGTCCCATTCGGCCAACAGGCCAAGGCTGGCGACTTCGGTGTTGAGGAACTTGTTGAACGGCGGCGGGATTGGCGGCAGGCCCGGGGCCCCCGGCGTGATCGTGGTGTCGAGATAGCGCAGCGAAGCCCCAAACGACAACTCGGACGTGACGCCATAGGCAAGGCTCATCCGGGCCAGAACGCCGTCTTGCCGGATTGGCAGATTGCCCAGCGGGGTGAACAGATCATAGCGCACATCGGCCTCGGCAAACATCGATTCAAACAGCCAGCGGTTGTTGTCAAAGGCCAGATTGACCGCCAGCCCATAGCCGATGCTGCCATTGTCCGACCGCAGCGCACCTGCGCCGATCATCGACGGTTTCGAGGTGGCATCGGTCTTGAACAGATACCCCGCGCCCAACATCAACCCCGAGCCGATCGTCGGGTTGGAAAACGGGATCGGGGCCAGCACCAGTGACCCGTTGCGAAAGCCGAAATCGCTGTTTTCGCTGACCTCGGGCAGGGTCGATAATTCGCCTTCAATGCTGCCTTGTTGTTGCGCGGTGACGCGGGCAGGGGCGGCGAGGGCAAAGGATACGGCAAGGGCGGCCAGCACCGCCCGTCCGCGTCTCGTCGGGGCGGTTGGCAAAGGCCGGGGTGCGATAGGGGGAACAGGGCGCATGACGTTGGTCAAAATTCCACAATCCCCGCAGGGATGCAAGCGCCGGCGGGCGGGTCCGGTTTTCCGGACCCACCCGCTGGCGTGATTGGTCAGGGCTTTGGTTCGGCCTGCAGACGCGCGGCTTCGGCGGCGACGGCGGTGGCGGCGATCTTGGCCTTGTCGTCCTCGCTCAGGGTTCCGTGGTGTTCGGGATCGGAAATCGCCACCCGCACTTCGCGCCGCGCGAACGGGATGCCGGCGGCGTCGAATTCGGCTTTGACGCGGTTGTAGATTTCCTTGCGGATGGTGAACTGCGTGCCCGGCTTGGCCATGAACTTGCCCCGCATCACCATGCCCACGTCGTCAAACTGGAACACACCCTGACTTTTGAACGGCTCAAGGAACCCATCCTTGTGGATCGGATCTTCCATCATCTCGGCACCGATCTTTTTAAAGATCTTCTTGACCTTGTTGGGATCGGTTTCAAACGGCACGGTGAACATCAGCTTCATGATCACCCAGTCGCGGCTAAAGTTGGTTACCTTGGGGATTTCGCCGTAAGGCACCGTATGCACCAGCCCACGGTGATGGCGTAGCTGCATCGAGCGGATTGAGATTTTCTCGACCGTGCCCATGGTGCCGCCGATGTCGACGTATTCGCCAACCCGGAACGCGTCATCAATCAGGAAAAAGATGCCGGACACGATGTCGGTGACCAGTTTCTGGGCACCAAAACCAATCGCCAGACCAAGGATACCAGCACCAGCCAAAAGCGGCGTGGTATCAATCCCCAGCGCGCTAAGCGCGACCAGCCCGAATATCACTGCAATGGCGGTTTGCGCGGTCACCCGGATCAGCGGCAGAACCGTAGCCAGACGTGAGCCACCCGCGCCGCCACCATCGCCGCCAGCCTCGCCGACATTGCCGTCAGTGGTGGTCATTTCCTTGGCCAGACGCCGGTTGATCCACAGCGAAACAAGTTCGTAGACGATGTAACCGATGGCCGAAATCATCAGAAACTCGATCAGGTTGCCGGCAAAGTTGCTGCCAACCCCGGCGGCGGCCAGATTGCGCAGGTCGATATTCCACGCCCCGGCGATCACCAGCAGGACGATTGCCCCGGCAATGACCCTTCCAATGCGGATGAAACTGCGTTTGGTGGCGCGGTAAGCTGTTTCAGCGACCGGGCCTTCACCAATGATCGGTGGCAACAAATGGCGCACCAGCCCGCGAATTGTGGTATCGAACGCGGGCAGCAGGAACAGCCACGCCATGGTGGTATATTGTGGTGCCGGCAGCAGAATTTCGACCATTCCCAATCCGGTAATTGTGACCATAAGCACCCACATGAAGGCCGAAATGGTGCCCACGAACACCGGATAATAACGGGCAACGACCTCATCAAAAGCGGTGCGGTCCGGGTCGGTGCCGCGAATGATCTCTGCCAGACCCTCGCGCGCGGTCCAGGCGATGACGACTATATAGATATGCATGACCGTGGTCAGCCAGAACCCGATGCGCGACTCTGCCAGAGGCATGCCGTTTGCAAGGTTGAATTCGACAACGAACCGGACGATGCCGGCAACAAATATCAACCCGACTAAATGGTGATAAAGGTACTTGGCCCAGTTGTCAGAGACGTTGACCAAGCGCAGGTCAGCCCGCGCAGGGGCAAGCACAAACCGCAAAAGAGCTGCCGTCAGGCGCGGCAACCAAATCAGATAAAGAACAAACGGGGCGACAAAAACCAGTTGCTGCTGGTCAAGTAACGCCAGACCTACCGTGCGCAGGGCAATGTAAAAGGCGACCAGCCCGATGATTTCACGCAAGAAACGGCGGAACAGATAGCTCAGCGAGGTCCACAAGGTTGAATCGTCCTGCGCAACCTCGGTTTTTTGCCAGCGTCGGGTGAAGAAACCCAAGGCGTATTCTGCCGCAAATCCGGCCGCAAGGGCCAGCGCGGTAAAGCCGAACATGGCGAGTAACCCGGCCCCGCCAAAGGCACCAGCAAAGATGGAAATTGCTTCGGCCTGTTTCGAAAACATCACCGGAAGCGCCAGTACCGCGCCGATAAGCGGCGTATAAAATGCTGTCCAGAGCTTTGTAATCTTTTCGCCCAACGTAACCCTGTTTTTCGGCGTGGCCTGTTCCTTGGCCACCGCATCGAGCCGGTCCAGCAACATGCCACGCACCTGATCGTCGGACATGCGTGCGACCATTTCGCTGATTGCCTGCGGGGTCAGCGGGTCGGGCAGGGTGACCGTATCAGACGTTGGTGCCGATGATCCCGGCAGCGCGATTTGCGCCTGTGCGGGGGATACAAACATGCCAAGCAACAGCACGAGTGAAAAAGCCGAGAGAATTCGATTAAACACGTTCCTGAACGTCCCTGTTATTGATTTTTTGCGCAAACCGATGCGAGATTAGACACGGATTTACGCAAATACCGCTTGAATTGCACGGAATTTCTTTCCGCAAACCCGCCATATCATCCTGAATTCCGGCCACCGGAATTTC
This sequence comes from Paracoccaceae bacterium, assembly GCA_002400675.1. Lineage (GTDB taxonomy): Bacteria > Pseudomonadota > Alphaproteobacteria > Rhodobacterales > Rhodobacteraceae > NVQY01. Next base: position 5,998 of record NVQY01000195.1, read on the forward strand.
CGCGTCATATGTGCCAAGGTCCGGTGCTATCGGTAACCGCGGCGCGCGCAGGCACTAGCAGAGGCCAAAAAAAAAGGCCGAGCACAAGGCTCGGCCAAAGTCCAACAGGGAGGTGAAGATGATGAGCGTTGAAGCATCATCGCCTTCGATACTTGATTTAGGTATCCTGCATCGTGCATTCAAGTTCCTTTTGCCGCAAGTGCAGCATTGCTGCTATGCGTCTGATGCATAGCTATATTTTCCCTAATGCTCTCAGTTGCTTGCGATGTGAAATAATTTCATCCTGGACAAAATCGCGAAACGCGGAAATGCGTTTTGAATGGCGCAACTCTGCCGGGTAGGCCAGAAACACCGGCACATCCGCCGAATCAATCTCGGGCAGCACATGCACCAGATCGGGGAAATCTTCGGTCACATAGTCGGGCAACACGCCGATCCCGAGGTTGTTCAAAACCCCCTGCAACACGCCAAAATAGTTGTTTACCGTCAGCATGGATTGCGGATTGTGCATCATCAGGTGCTGTACCAGAACCGCGCCCGCGCCGACCTGCGCCGAACTGGGGTTCTGACAGATCAGCCGGTGGTCGGCCATGTCTTCGATGCGGGTCAACTCGCCCATCCGGGTCAGATACTGACGCGAGGCGTATAGTTGCATCTTCACCGTCATCAACCGCTTGCGGATCAGGTCGGCCTGACTGGGTTCCTTCATGCGGATCGCCACGTCGGCCTCGCGCATGGGCAGGTCCAGCACGCGCTCCTCTAACATCAGGTCGATCTTTAGCTCGGGGTACTTCTCGTACAATTTGGGCAGGCGCGGGGCCAGCCACAACGTGCCAAAGCCAAAGGTGGTGGTGACGCGCAATTCGCCGAACACCTCGTCATCGCTGTCGCGAATGCGCGCGGCGGCGGTGTCCAGCCGTTTGGACATGGCGGTGGTGGCATCAAACAGCAATTCGCCCTGTTCGGTCAGAATAAGCCCGCGCGCATGACGGTGGAACAGCGTGGCATGCAGCCCTTCCTCCAGCGCGCGAATCTGGCGCGACACAGCGGATTGCGAAAGGTTCAACCTGTCCCCCGCATGGGTCAGGCTGCCCGCATCGGCCACCGCATGAAATATTCGCAATTTGTCCCAGTCCATCTCAGACACTTTCGGTTCGCCGCGTTGACCCTATATGAAAGTATGTGTGCCACCGCATGCAACAGGCGAGTTGGCCAAAATGCATGAATATTTTCCTATACAGGTCAGAAATTGTGACCTATATCTGACCCAAGCGATGCCCAAGACCTGACGTGGGGAGACGACAGATGAGTACGCAAAAGATATCCCTGAATGACCGGTTCGATCTCGACAAGACCCCGGTGCTTTTGAACGGCACGCAGGCGCTTGTGCGGCTGATGCTGGCGCAAAAGGCCCGCGACCGTGCGGCGGGGTTTGATACCGCCGGTCTGGTGACGGGCTATCGCGGCTCGCCCCTTGGCGCGGTCGATTTGCAGATGCAGCGCGCCGCCGGGCCGCTGGCCGAATACGACGTGACCTTTCAACTGGGCCTGAACGAAGATCTGGCCGCCACCGCCCTGTGGGGCGCGCAACAGGCGGAACTGCGCGGGCAGGGCAAGTTCGACGGGGTATTTGGCCTTTGGTACGGCAAGGGGCCGGGGGTGGACCGATCAGGCGACGTTGTGCGTCACGCCAACATGGCCGGCACCAG
>NVQY01000196.1 GCA_002400675.1 Paracoccaceae bacterium
CCCGATTGTGGCGCTGGTGGGCTATACCAACGCCGGCAAATCAACGCTGTTCAACCGCCTGACCGGGGCGGATGTGATGGCGCAGGATATGTTGTTTGCCACGCTCGACCCGACCATGCGCCGGGTTGACCTGGACGACGGCCCCGAAGTGATCTTGTCCGACACGGTAGGGTTCATCTCGGACCTGCCAACCGAGTTGGTCGCGGCCTTTCGCGCCACGCTGGAAGAGGTTCTTGGGGCCGACCTGATCGTGCATGTGCGCGACATCTCGCACGCCGATTCAGAGGCGCAGGCGCGCGACGTGGACACCATCCTGACCACGTTGGGCGTCGATTCTGACCGGTCCCGCATCGAGTTGTGGAACAAACTGGATCTGCTGGACCCGGAAGAGGCCGACGCCGCACGCACCCGCGCAGAGCGTGACCCGCAGGTGTTTGCTATTTCCGCCCTGACCGGCGAAGGGCTGCCGGCGTTCCTTGATGAGGTCGGCAAGATTGTTCAGGGCGCGCGGCATCAAGAGGTGCTGAGCCTCAGTTTTGCCCAAGGCAAACAACGCGCCTGGCTGTTTCAGCAGGACATCGTGCAAAGCGAGGTCCAGACCGAGGACGGGTTCGACATCACGGTCCTGTGGACCGCCCGGCAAGCGGCCCAATACCAAGCGCTATAGGCATAAAACAACGCCAAAAAGTTTTAAGTAAAACTTTTGGTTGCGCTTGGTTGCTGGCGGGTTTTCTAGAAATCACCCTCGGAGGCGCGTTCAAGGATGTCGAGCATGATGGATTTGACTTCCAGCGCTTCTTTCAGCAACGCGTCCGGCAGGGTTTTGCCGCCGTAGATCATCATGTCCATGTCCAGAGTCGTGACCCACAGGTCGCCGTTTTCATCCTCGACCAGCGACACCCGGCACGGCAGGTAAGCGGCGTATGAGATGTCGTATTCCACCATCTTGGCCGCCGTCAGAGGGTTGCAATAGAGGTAGATCTTGAGCTTGCGCCACGGGGCACCGGTCATCGCTTCGACCTGTTCGCCCAAGGGCAGATCGCCGACGCCTTTGATGTTGCGGTCAATGGCGACTTGCTGGATCGACTGGTCCACGTCGTCAAAACTCAGGCCTTCGGCGACTTTCGCCTTCCAGACCGTCGCGGCGGCCGCGTTGCCGGTTTCCACCAGCCGGTCGGCCATGTTTTTGTAAGTGTCAAAGGCCTGCGGGTCAAAGCTGTCAAAGGCGGTTTTGTATTTGTACAAGGTCGGCCCGACCCAGATGGCCAGTGCCAGTGCCGCCACCCCGATCAGTGCCAATAGTCCGGTAATCAGTCGCATGTCTGTCTCCCCGCAGAACGATGTTTATACATATTAGGATACATGAATATTCGATTTGCGCAAATGTTCAGTTTGATGCTTATGTTTTATCGGGTGACGCCGCCTGCATGGCCGCCTGAGCACAAAAGCATGACGCGCCTACGGCAGCGTCCGCACGCGCCAACGCCAGGTCCAGCCGTTGTTTGATCTGCACCCGCTCGACCACCTCGCTGCGTGCTTTAAGACAGTCGTGCAAGCCCTTGAGGGACCACACATTATCGGGATGCACCGTGGCGCGGCTTAGCTCGCCACCAAGGCCAAGGTCTTCGCGGTAGACCGCTTCGGCTTCGGCCACATGGCCCTGTTCCAACAGCAATGCACCCAGCGCGTGGCGCGTGGGTTGCATCCAGCCCCAGGGTTCGTCGTAGGGCAATCCGTCGTCCGCCGCTACCGAGGCGCGCAGGTGCGCGTAAGCCTGTGCGTAGTTGCCTTTGCGGTATTCAATCTCGCCGCGCAGCATTTGCGTCGCGATTTGCAGCAGGTCGACCACCTTGTTGTTATGCAGCAACCGCGTGTCCGGCACCCGGTCGCGGGCGGCCAGGAACACCTGTTCTTCGGCCTCGGCCTCGGGCACGCGCCCAAGGGCGGCAAAAGCCACCGCGCGGGCGTAATGGGTAGTGGCAGTCAGGGTGCAATAAAGGGTCTGATCCCGGGGTGGCTCCAGCGCAATCGCCTCGTCCCAGCGGCCAAACCGGATCAGGATATGCGGGGCCATGGCCATGTAGCTTTCAAAGTAGTCGGCCATTGGCGGGCTTTGCACCTGCAACATTTCCTCGGGTACAGTGTCGAACATACCTTGCAGAGCGGCGCGCGCCGGTTCGATCTGGCCCATGAACAGCGCGCCGTAGATGACAAAGTGATAATCATGCAGCCGGTAGCCGGAATAGATGTTGAACGCGCCTTCACGGGCGTAGTATTTCAGGTCGGCCTCTACCGCCTTTTGGTTCCAGAAAACCACGTTGTGGTAATGCCCGCACAGCACGTCGATATGGGTTGGCATATGCACCAGATGCCCCGCGTCCGGTACCAGCGTACGCAGCGCGTCGGCGGCCTTTAGCGCTTTTTCCGGGGTCGGCGACATCTCCATCAGGTGAATGTAGAGGTGCAGAAGACCGGGGTGGGTCATGGCCCCCTCCGCCGAGTTCAGCGCAGTTTCCAGCACCTCTTGGGCCTCCAGCGTTGGCGCGCCTTTGGCCGGGGTGCCGGCGGCCAGATCCCACATTTGCCATGGGCAAAGGTTCAGCAGGGATTCGGCGTAGACCGTGCGCAGATCAAGGTGGTCGGGATGGGCGGCAAAGGCGGCGCGCATGGCGTCGGCAAAATCATAGTCCCACGCGTGCATGTCTGCCCCCAACCCACGTTTAGGGTAGCGGGCAGGCAGGGCGCGGATCAGCGCGGCCTCTACCGGGGACACCTGATCGACCAGCGCCAGCGCCGCCAGCGTCGCGTCATAGGCCAGTTCAAGTGCTGCGGCGCGGCCCGCCTCATCAAACAATTCCCACGGCATGTTGTAGTTCGGCCCGGTGGCATAGGCGATGCCCCAGTGGGCCATGGCGCAATCGGGGTCATGTTCCAGCGCAGTGTTAAAACAGACCGTCGCCTCTTTGTGGTTATAGGCGTAGGTCCAGATCAACCCGCGGTCGAACCAAAGCTGGGCCTTGGGCGAAGTGGTGGTGATCGGACAGGTGTGGCTGCCAAGGTCATAGAAATCGGCCATGAGTGTTCCCCGTTGTTTGCCGACACGATAACGCAAGTCACCGCACACAAACAGAGGGCTTTGCAGGGGCGTAAAACGCAATCGCGCCAGCCCTTGGGCCAGCGCGATCAATACCGAAACAATCGGTCTATTTAGGCGTTTGCGGCGCGGATCTTTTCGGCGGCGTCCTTGTCAAAGGTCACGCCACTGGCTTCGAACAATGTGTCCAACTCGCCCGACAGGGTCATTTCGGTGATGATGTCACAGCCACCGACAAATTCGCCTTTGACGTAAAGCTGCGGAACGGTTGGCCAGTCAGAGAATTCTTTGATGCCCTGACGGATTGCGTCATCGGCCAGAACATTCACATCGGCAAATTCCACGCCCATGTAGTTCAGCACACCGGCCACCTTGCTGGAAAACCCGCATTGCGGCATTTCCTTGGTGCCTTTCATGTAAAGCACCACGTCGCTGGCACCAATCTGTTCCTTGATCTGGGTTGCTGTATCGCTCATTTTATCTGTCCTTTTGCTGAGTCTGGCATCATGGCCCTGGCGTACCCGTCGGGATCCTGGGCCACCTTCCAGCTTTTGCCGGAAATTGCGGTGCAACTGTACATGTAGGTTTTCACGTCCAGTTGGTAATCTGCGTTGTCTGTGTTCGGCTTATTGGGGTCGTCATAGCGGCGGCGGTTTTGCGACAGGTGCGACAGGGGGCGGCGGTTGTTACGCTTGACCCATGCCTCGGCCATTGCCGCAAGTGCGATCAATGCGCCGATACTGCCGATGATCCACCAAACGCTCATGTTAGCCCGGTACTTTCGTGGTCAGGGCCAGCGCGTGCAATTCGCCATTCGCGCCGTCCATCTTACCTTTGAGGGACGCATAGACCGCGCGTTGCTGTTGCACGCGGTTCTTGCCGCGAAAACTTTCGTCGGTGACTTCGGCAGAAAAATGCGTGCCGTCTTCGCCCATGACCGTGATCTCGGCGTCGGGAAAGCTTTGGCGGATCAGTGTTTCTATTTCCGTGGCGAGGATTGCCATATGTGTCGGTCTCCTGAGGGTCTGGAAGGTCTGCGGCTAGATGTAAGGTGTGGCTGGGCGTGGTGCAAGTCAATGGCGCGATGGAATTGCACGCATTCGTTTGCCAAAGACTTTGGGCGGGTCTTGCATCTGGTGCAGGATCAGATCACCCCAGACCATGGTCTGCCGCAAGGTTTCCGGGCTGTGATGGATCTCGGCCTCAAGGCTCTGGGGGTGGGCGATCACACCGTCGGCGGCAGTTTCCAACGCGCGCTCAAAACAGGGGGGGGACGCCCAAGTTTGGTCCATGTTTTGCGCGTCCTCAAGGCAATGCGCGCGAATACGCTCGTACAGCGCGCGCGGCAGGCCCAGTTTTTCGCCCGTGCCGGTGGGCGCGCGCGCCTGCAACAACCGCCCAAAAACCTTGCCAAAGGCAACACGGTTTTCGATCGGTACCTCGCCGGACTCGCAAAAGCGGCGTTGCAGCAGGCGCACAAGCGCCAGATCGGCAAGGCACAGCGACACATTAGGGTCTTGTTCACCGCCACGGGTGTATGCCCCGCCATTTAGAATGATCGACAGAAAATCGTCGCGCACGTCGCCATTTTTCAGCTGATCGCGGATAAACGGGCGCACGATCAGGCGACCGGGAAACTGTTCGTGCCAGGCGTCCAGCCGTTTGGTATAGTTCAGGTGCCCCGTATCGATGAATCGGTCGAGAAACTGCGCCATTGTGCCGGTGTCGTGGCTTAGTTTCAGGTTCTCGGCAAATTGCGACAAAACCCGTCCGGCGTGGGGGCGGATGTAGGCGATGACCTTAACGGTATCGGCGTACTCGGGCAGGTTTTCCTGCAGGGCGCGGGCGACTTTGGCCGGTTGGGAGAACTCAAACAGCTCGCTTGATAGTACCGCGACATCCCAGTCAGCGCTGGCCAGACGCCGGGCAATGGCCTGCCAGCGTGCCGGGTAAAGATCGGGCCGCGAACCTAGGCTGGTCTGTAGTTGCCCATGCGCGGCTTGGCCGGGATAGAACAGCCGCACATCCTGAGGCACCACATGCCCCCCCGCCAGCATGGTTTGGACCACGGTGGACCCGGTCTTGCAATCGCCAATATGCAGGAACAGTTGCTGGCGCATGGTCATGCAACTGCCGCGGCAAATCCGGCGCGATACTGGGCTGACAATTCGTCCAACGGGGCCTCGGAACTGCCGATCTGCACGGTATTGCCGGTAAAACGCCCGACCGAAGTCACAGGTACGCCGGCGTTGGCCCCGGCGATCATCAACGCTTCGGCTTGATCAAAGTTGCAGGCGACAAGATAGCGCGCCTGATCCTCGCCAAACAGGATTTCGGTGGGGGCATCGTCAAGGATCACGCCCACGTCCGCCGCTTCGGCCAACTCGAACGCCGCCAGCGCAAGGCCACCGTCCGACAGGTCGGTGCAGGCGGTGATCAGGGCGCGGTTGTCGCGGATGAAATCGCCGTGGCGCTTTTCCAGCTTCAGATCCACATGCGGTGCGTCGCCTTCTTCGCGGTTGAACACTTCGGCCAGCAACGCCGACTGCCCCAGATGGCCGTCCGTGTCGCCAATCACCAACACACTGTGGCCATCGCGCACAGTGGTCCCGATGATGTCGTCCACATGCGCCAACAGGCCCACGGCGCCGATGGTCGGGGTGGGCAGGATGCCGGTGCCGTCGGTTTCATTATAAAGCGACACGTTGCCCGACACGATCGGCATATCCAGCGCCAGACATGCCGCCCCAATGCCTTTGATCGCGCCCACAAACTGGCCCATGATCTCCGGTTTTTCCGGGTTGCCAAAGTTCATGTTGTCGGTGGTGGCCAGCGGCACGGCACCCACGGCGGTCAGGTTGCGATAGGCTTCGGCCACCGCCTGTGCGCCGCCCTGATAGGGGTTGGCCATCACATAGCGCGGGGTCACGTCCGAGGTGAACGCCAGCGCCTTGTCGGTGCCATGCACCCGCACGATGCCCGCCCCGATGCCGGGAACGCGCACGGAATCGGCCATGACCATGGTGTCGTATTGTTCATAAACCCATTGCTTGGCGGCATAGTTGGGCGAAGAGATCAGCGCACGCAGTCCGTCGATCGGGTCGATCTGCGGCACGTCGCCAAGCGGTTCGCAGGCCGGTGTTTCCACCCACGGGCGGTCGTATTCGGGGGCAGAGCCGGACAGGGTGGCCAGCGGCAGATCGGCCTTGACCACATTGTTGTGCATCACCAGAAACCGGTCCTCGGCGATGGTTTCACCGACGATGGCAAAATCGAGGTCCCATTTGTCGAACACGTCGCGGGCCTCGGATTCAAGCTCGGGGCGCAGCACCATCAGCATACGTTCCTGTGACTCCGACAGCATCATTTCGTAGGCGGTCATGTTTTCTTCGCGTTGCGGCACGTCTTCTAGGTTCAGGCGCACGCCCAGCCCGCCCTTGTCGCCCATTTCAACGGCGGAACAGGTCAGGCCCGCCGCGCCCATGTCCTGAATCGAGATCACCGCCCCTGTGGCCATCAACTCCAGCGTGGCCTCCATCAGGCGCTTTTCGGTAAAGGGGTCGCCGACCTGCACCGTCGGGCGCTTTTCCTCGATGGTGTCGTCGAATTCTGCGGATGCCATGGTGGCCCCGCCGACGCCATCACGCCCGGTTTTGGCCCCGAGGTAGACCACCGGCATGCCCACGCCCGACGCCGCCGAATAGAAAATCTTGTCCGTATCCGCCAGACCGGCGGCAAAGGCGTTGACCAGACAATTGCCGTTATAGGCGGCGTGAAAGCGCACTTCACCGCCGACGGTTGGCACGCCAAAGCAGTTGCCATAACCGCCGATACCCTCGACCACGCCGTTGACCAGTTGCCGGGTCTTGGGGTGGTCAGGCTCGCCGAACGACAGGGAATTCATCGCCGCGATGGGGCGCGCACCCATGGTGAACACATCACGCAGGATGCCGCCCATCCCGGTGGCCGCGCCCTGATAGGGTTCGATGTACGAGGGGTGATTGTGGCTTTCCATCTTGAACACCACGCATTGCCCGTCGCCGATATCGACGATACCGGCGTTTTCACCGGGGCCACAGATCACTTGCGGGCCGTCAACCGGCAGGGTGCGCAGCCATTTCTTGCTGGATTTATAAGAGCAATGTTCGTTCCACATGGCGGAAAAGATGCCAAGTTCGGTGTAGGTCGGTTCGCGTTCGATGATCTCAAGGATGCGGTCGTATTCCTCCGGGCTAAGCCCGTGCGCGGCGATCAGGTCTTGGGTGATTTCTGGTTCTGACATAGCGGCCCCCTCTGGCCCCCGCCTTTTAGGTTGCCTGAGGCGCAAGGGGAAGTGCAAAGCGCGCTTTTATAGGGTGACGGGCCGGAGGGAAATGTCTAACCCCATATCAAAGCGAAACTTGCGGGGCGGGAAAAGCAACATGGACAAACCACAGGAAGGCCGGCGGCTGGACCCGGCGGATTGGGGCGATTTCCGCAATCATACGGCGCAGTTGCTGGCGGACTGCCTGGACCGGCTTGAGGGCGCGCGCGACCTGCCGTGGATTGCGCCGCCCGAGGATATG
>NVQY01000197.1 GCA_002400675.1 Paracoccaceae bacterium
TCCCGAAGTTGTCAGTGAACTGGCCCGTCTGAAGAAGGATGCGCAAGAGGCTGCGAATATGGCCGAAGGGTTGACCAAGGCGTTGAAAGCCGCCCCCGGTTCGGTTGATCCGGGCTTGTTGGCGCAGGCCGGACAGGTCGCGCAAGCCACGGTTCAAGCCGGGTTGGCAACCGCCGATGAACCGGCGATGAAGGCGGCATTGGCGGCGGGCAAGGCATTGGCGGATGCGGTTGCAAAAGGTGCCAGCGGTATGGCCGCAAGCGCCGAGATCGCGCAGGCCTTTGCCAGCGACAAGGCAAAACCTGCGGTTCTGGCGCTGAACGATATCGACGCGATCAAGGCCGCGTTGTTGCGCGACAAGGCGGCGGCGACCGGGCCGACACCTGACATAGACAGCAAGTTGGACGGGTTGCAGGGCGCGTCGGCGCAGGCCAGCACATCGGTGCTGGCAGCGGCGGAACTGGACCGGATTGACGGGATGGATACCGGCGATCTGACCGCCTCTGCCGAACGGGCGGCGCAACGTCAGGCCGCCCTTGACGGCGTTGATTATGAGGACGCGAAAGACGCCGCAAACGATCTGGCGCGAACAGTGGCCACCACCGCCGGTGACGCGGCAGATGCCTTGGCCGGGAAACCGGCACCGATTGATGACACTCTGATCAAAGCCGCCTCCAAAGCCGCGCAAGAGGCGGCGCAAGCGGCGCTTGGTGCGGTTGATCCGGTGGTGCGTGACAAGGCGGTCAGCGATGGTCAGCGTGCGGCGCTGGCGGCGGCTAAGGCGCTTGGTGACAACGCCGCGCATCAGCTTGCAGCGCGAAGTCGCGTCAGCAAAGTGACCGCCAAAGCCTCGGTCAACGCCTCGCGCGGGCCGGCCGATACGTTTGCCACCAATCCGGCCACCGGACGGGCCGCGCTGGGCGGCGCGATGAAGGATGCCTTGCGTGATCTTGGCGAAGCGGCGGCCAGTCAGTTGATGGATCTCGCCTCCGCAGACTCCGGTGTTCAGGACGCGCGCGCAGCGGCGGCCAAGGCTGCGGCGGATGCCGACCGGCCTGGGGCCAGCCAGTTAAAGCACCTGTTGTCAATCAAGGCCGATTGCTCGGCGCAAGGGGTTCTGGCACGGCTGGCTATTGCACGGGCGGGCGGCGTGGTCACCGGTCTGGCACTGGTGCCACCGCCCACATGGCCCCCGGTATCGGTCAGCCCGCCACCGCCCCAGTGCTATGTTCAGGCCACCACCCCCGCGACCCCAACCGAGGCCGATATGCAAGCCGCCACGCTGATATGCGAAGCGGCGATTACCGCCTGCACCAAATGGCAATCCAGCGCGACGCAGTATCGCGATGCCGCGCGCGAATTTCTGAAACTTGCCGACAAAACCCCGGAACCCAGGCGTACGACAGCAGAAAAGGATGATTTCACCCGGATTGAAGCCATGGCCGATGTCTCTACCGGGGCACCAAAGGAACTTGCGGATGCCAAGGCCGCGCTGACCGGGATGAACGCCACCACATCCATGCTGGAAACCAAGGCGCAGGCGTTGATGCATGCGGTGCAGATCGCGCGGATCAGGTTCAACCCGCCGGGGGATCAGTTCGACACGGCCAACACCAGTTTCGACGCGGCGGACGCAGACCTTGAAAACGCCGCAGGATTTGCCGCGATCATCGGCACCCGCGCCTTTAAAACCGTGGGTCTGCCGGATGGGTCAAAAGAGACCTTTGGCCCGGCAAGCCGGGATTCCCTGATGACAACCGGGGCCAATATGGCCAAGGAACCGCTTCCGGGGGATTTTGCTGACCCCGACGCGCCGCCTCCGCCGCCGCCACGGCCCCGGATTACGATGGGCAATAACGCCGACATCACCGGGCACGCTGATTGCAAGCTGGACCTTGAACATATGTGCGAACGCCATTGCCGGTCGCATTTCTCGTTTGCGCCGGGGGAATTGATGCATGAAGAGGATGTTCTGGCCTGTGCAATGCTGTTGGCGCGCACAAAGAAGGTGAACAAGGCCGCGTCCAATGGTGCGGCGACAGAGTTCTATTCGCAGGACGAAAAGGCGATAAAGAAAATGGGGTCGGGCAAGACCACGACCCTGTGGCCGGAAGGGGCCAGCGCCGATGACATCGCGGCAGCGGCAACGCTGGCGCTGGTCAAACTCAAGGCGCTCAACACCGGGGGCGGCACATTTTCCAGCTTTGTTTTTGCCCAGACCGGCCGGCGGTTTTCGGAAATCTTGCACGGTGTCAGGATCGGCGCAAAGACGCTTTCGGTCTCTCTTGGGGTGTCCACGGCTTCGGCGACGGGACCGGTGCGGGTTGTCATGTTCTACCCGATGGGCGAAGAAAGCCTGACGGTGGTGGATTGTCACAAACTCAAGGCGGCATTGGGCATGTGATGCCAATAACACGGGGCATGTGATGCCAATAAAGGGATGTACGGATGACGATTGCGATCAGTTTCTTTGTGGTTGACCCGGACCGGGGACCGATTGACGAGGCGAATTTTCAGGACGGTGACCTTGCCGCCTTGCTGGACCCCGAAAGCCCGGCGGGAATAGAGATCGAGGCCACAACCGGCGACGTCATCATCCGCGACACGCTGGACGGGGTGATCGCCGGGGTGTGTCTGGGCGGGGGCGCGGCGCTGACCACCGGGGACAGCTTTTCGTTTGTGTCCTTTAGCGGCTACGACCCGGCGGTGATTTCACTGGAGGGCGACACGGCCGTATTTGAATGCGACGGCGACGAAGTACGCGCCCCGGCAGCGGACAGTCTGACCGCCCTGCGCGGCTTGGCGGGGAGGTACGCGGCGCTGTTGGAAAAGGCGTTTCCGCAGGACGTTGAGCGCCGGGCGCAACTGGCAGAGTTCGCTGCGGGTTAGTCGGACGCCACCACTGCAAAGCTTTCGACCGGACGCGAAACATTGTGCAGCGGCACCGGTCCAAGGGCGATCATGTCGGCGGCGGCCTGCGCGTCAGGACCGGCCACACGGCGGGTAACGACGATCCTGTGGCCGACGGTTTTTCCATAATCCCCCAACCGCGCGGCTATGTTCGCGGCCTGACCGATCACCGTGAAATCCAGCCGTTCGCGCGACCCCACGTTGCCATAGGTCACCTGACCGAAATCAATGCCGATGGAACAGTCGCAAGGGTGCGCGCACGGGTTGTCCCCGGCGCCATTCAGCCGGTTGACGATCTCTTTCGACGACTTCAGCGCCCGCGCACAGGCGGAATCAGGGTCGCCGTCGCCGGGAAACACCGCCAACACCGCGTCGCCGATGAACTTGAGAACTTCGCCGTCGTTTTCATGCACGATGTCTGACGTCACTTCGAAAAAGTCATTCAGCAGATTGATGTATTCCGCCCGCCCCAGCCGTTCTTCCAGCAGGGTCGAATCGCGCAGATCGCAGAACATGATGGCGGCGTCGATGTCATCGCCGTCACCGCGCCGGAATTCGCCGCCCAGCACCCGCGCGCCGGTTCGTTTGCCCACATAGGTCTCTAACAGGGACCGGGCATTTTCCCTTTGGGTAAAGACTTCGTAGAACCGGCCGATCACCTGAACGCATTCGAACACCAGCCCAAGATTGGCGGTGGTAAACCCGTCCGGGTGGTCGCAGGTCAGGGTCAGCACATTGGTACGCCCATCCGAAAACGGCAGCGGCATGGCGACGTAATCCGTCGCGCCCTGATCCTTGAGTTCCTGCAACACAGGGAAATCATTGGTGAAATGCGCCTCGTCCAGTTTCTGACGCACGCCGCCCAACCCCTGAGAGACATGCCGCAGCGGGCTGTTGGTAAAGGCCGGCGTGTCGTAAATTTCGTAGGACGGCGCGCGGGTGGTCACCTCGCCGGTTTTCTTGTCCCAAAGATAGTTCTTACCGGCGATCTGCGGATGCAGCGACCATGTCATCACCGTAAGGCGCGAAATCGAGATGCCGTTTTCCAGCAGCTTTTTGGCCAGCGTTCTGGTCAGATCCTCGGGGGATTTCTGTGACCCGGCCCCGCGCATCAGCCAATCCACCAGCGGCCCCGAGATATTGCCGTCATCCGGGTCGTGCAGTGTATTTTCGCCCAGATCAAACGTCAGATCCGCGCCGCCCATGAACCCCACATAGCCCTTGATCAACTCGCTTTCGGGCAGGGGGGTGTCATAGCTCCAGACGGCATTCTTAAAGGTGTCGCCGTGCAGGGTCAGATCGCGGTAACTGGCGGTGCCCTTGAACGGGCAGAACGTCTGTAGCGCGTTCATTTCCCCCAGATCGACGCAGACATCGCCACGCGGGAAATAGATGGTCGGCGCAAGGCGGGTTTCGTACATGACCTTTGCATTGCTGCTTGAGGCCAGCAGAATGCCATCGCGCGAAACCGAGACCATGCCCGAAAGCGGCTGGATGTCGATGCCATAGCCGGCAAGGGCGGTGGGGGTGTGGATGTTCATTGATAGGGGCCTCTTGCAACGCGGGGGACGCAGGGTCAAAGATGGTCGCGATTGACGTCAATTCCAAGGGTAGATGATCAATGTTAACCCATTGGTGAAGGCGGCGGAGGATCAGTTACAAGGCCAGATTAAGGGGATGTCGTGAACCGGGCGAGGCAAATACTGGGCTTGGGCCTGTGCGTGATGCTTGCCGGGGCTCCGGTTCAGGCCGGGCGGATGTTTGGCGGTAAAACCGTCGCCCCTGCGCCCAAATGGTGCTTTTGCGCGCGGGTTTGCGCCGGATTTAGCAAGGTGGCCCCAAGCGCGCTTGTGCCTCAGGGGCAGTCACTGGCGAATTGCCCGCAGATCCACGATGAACTGGTCTATGACAATCAGGGCACTTGCGGCTGCGCCAATTTCACCCCCACGCCGCAGCAATCGGTGACCTCGCCCAATCGCTAAGGGCGCGGGTCACACCATCTGGATCACGTCCTTTTCGATCGCCAGCATATAGCCACGCCTTGCGATGTTCTTGACCAGCAATTCGCTGACCATCTGATTGCCCAGCGTGTCGCGCAGGCGTTTGATCCTTGTGGCCCCGGCGGCCTCGTCGCAATCGGCGGCGCTGCGGCCCGACACGACCGCTTCGATTTCGGCCCCGGACAGAACGTCGTCATCCATGCGTGCCTCGGCCAGAACCGACAAGGTTTCCATCGCGGCGGGGGTCAGTTTGAAATCGAGGTTGTTGAGGTAGACGGTGTTTTCCTCGCGGCTGATCAGTAGGGAATTGACCTGAATGCCGCTGCGTTCGATCTGCGCCATGCGCCGGTTCAGCGTCACCAGCATGACCAGAAACACCAACGCGGCAATCATCATTGCCGTCGCGAACACCAGCAGCACAAAGATTACCATGCGGTAACTGGCCAGCGTGTCGGAAAACGCGGTGCCCGACTGGGCGAGGATTTCCAGCAGCTTGATTTCCGCCTGACTGGTCAGATCGTTCTCCACAAACAACCGTTCCACCCGTGCGTTGAAAGCGTTGGCCCCGGGCAGGGTCACAAACAGGATGGTCGCCGCCCCGGTCAGGACGACGACGATGGCGGCAATGCCGTAATGAACGATGCGCGACCCCGTGCGGCGCGCTTCAGAAGCGGAGAAAGAAGCTTCCGGCATTGGCTCTCCTTTCGTTCAGACCTTCGGGACCAAAGACCGACATGACATTCAGCAGGGTCCAGCCGCTTTGCGCCAGACGGGCGGACACTTCGGCTTTGGCGGGGTTGCGTTTGCACGCACCCTGTAACTGCATGACGCCATAGTGCAGGCGTAACGGATTGTCCTGTTTGGCCTTGTAATCGGCATAACAATCCGGTGCCGCGACTGCGCTGGCGGGCAGCGCAAGGGCGGTGATCAGGGCGAGGGGGGCTAATAGATGTTTCATGTGTTCATCCTGCGCGGGGACGCGGGGATATTCAATAACAACAGGGTTTTGGCGCGATGATATTCGATAACATCCGGGCGATATTGCCTGTCTTTCGCCCCATCGGTCAGTGTTGGGACATCACCAGCCCACACCAACCGGGCATCCATGACACCAACATCAGAGGTAACCCCATGCACCGCAAGTTCATCACCCTCGTCCTGTCCGCCGCCCTTGCCATCGCCGGCCTGTCTGCCGCTCCGGCCCGTGCTGGCAACGACACCGCCAAATTGTTTGCCGGGCTTGCCGCCCTAGCCCTGATTGGGGCGGCAATTCAAAGCAACAAGCGCAACCAATATGTCGTTTCGCGCAATCCGCCCTATACGCCGCCGGTCACAGTGACCCGCCCGATACACACGCCCCACACCAGCTATTACAGCAAACCCCCCGCCCCCAGAATCAACCGGCTGGACCTGCCGGGCGGATGCCTGCGCGCCAAATCGGTGAACGGCCGTCAACGCAACCTGTTCGGCAACCGTTGTCTGGAAACCGCTTATGCCTTTAACGGCACACTGCCCCGTGCATGCCGCCTTGGGTACTGGAATGGTGCCAACAGCAGGATTGGCTATGAGCCGCAATGCCTGCGCGAATACGGCTATCGCTTTACCCGCCGCTAAGTCGGGACAACACGGCGACGCCCACGGTTGCCGCACCTTAAGGGAAGGCCCGCGCGCCTTCCCTTTTTTACTGTTTATGCATCAACAATGGCGCGCAGCAATTTGGCACAGGCCCGCGCGGTTTTGCCATCACCGTCCAGCCGTCCGTTCCAGCCACTAAGCGAAATCGCGCAAATCCGGTTATGGTTGGCGAATTCCACGCATTGTTCAATCACGTCACTCAGGCCGGGACCGCCGGTCACCGGATAGTTGTTGGCCGGAACGTCGCGGGCATCAATCACATCATTGTCGATATGCAGATGAATCGGCCGGTCAAAACGCAACCCGCCCAGCGCCTCCATATCCCCGCGATTCACCTGCGACATGGCCAGCGCCGTTTCTTCTGCCGGATCAAGGTCGCGCGCGCCGATCAGCCAGACAGAGGCCTCGTCCACCGGCACCAACCCCGACATGCGCGCCAGCGTCAGGTCCCCCCGCCCGACCATCATCGCCAGAGGCATGCCCCCCAGAAACCCTGACGGCGAGGTTTCGATCGTGTTGAAATCCCCATGCGCATCCAGCCAGACCAGAACCGGATCAAGCCCGGATTGCTGAAGCCCCGCCATCACCGGCAGGCTGGCCCCGCAATCTCCGGCAATCGAAACCGGTATTTCGCCACGCTGTACGCTCTGCGTGACAAAGGCGGCAATCGGGACGTGGGTGCGGGCCAGTTGGCCGGGGCTGCGATCCCTGACGTCGCCCGGATCGTTTTGGTGAAAGATATGGTTCACCGGAACGGCCGCTTTCAGCGCCGGGTCGTGGTCGTCAAAGAAATAGGGCGTCACCAGCCAGCGGTAAGTCATGGAAGATTGGCTAGGGGCAAATGCAAATCGCGTCAACTGCGGGCGAGGGGGCGAATTTCCCTTGCAGTCGGGCGCGGAACCGGGTCAGCAAAGGGCATGAACGGACCTGATGACAGTTTGGAACAAGAGGCGCGCGCGCAAGGGTACCTGCGTATCGCCGGTGTGGACGAAGTCGGGCGCGGGCCGCTGGCCGGGCCGGTAACGGCGGCGGCGGTGATCCTTGA
>NVQY01000198.1 GCA_002400675.1 Paracoccaceae bacterium
GGCTGGAAATCGCCGCCGGGGCCGAGACCGAAGTCGACCGCGTGATCACCCGGCAACGCGGGTCCGACCCGGACCTGTGGGTGATCGAGGTTGAGGACCGGCAGGGCCGCCACCTGCTGGGCGAAAGCGGTCTGGACTGACATGGAATGGCGCGATCAGGGTATCCTTCTGACCATGCGCCGCCACGGTGAAACCTCGGCGATCATTGACGTTTTTACCCAATCGCACGGTCGCCACGCGGGGATCGTGCGCGGCGGGGCCGGGCGTAAACTTGCTCCGATCCTGCAACCGGGCGCACAGCTCGACCTGCTGTGGCGCGCCCGGCTAGAGGATCATTTGGGCAGCTATCAGGTCGAACCCCTGCGCAGCCGCGCGGCGGCGGCCCTGTCGGGGCGGTTGGCGCTGGCCGGGCTGAACACGGTCACGGCCCTGTTGGCATTTTGCCTGCCCGAACGCGAGGCGCACGCTGGGCTTTATGCCCGTACCGAGGTGTTGCTGGACCTGCTGGGGCAGAACGAGGTCTGGCCGCTGGCCTATCTCAACTGGGAACTGGCCTTGCTGGACGAGATGGGCTTTGGCCTTGACCTGACCACCTGCGCCGTCACCGGGCAGAGCGATGGGTTGATCTATGTCTCGCCAAAGTCCGGTCGGGCGGTGTCGGCCAAGGGGGCAGGCGCGTGGGCCAAGCGGATGCTGCCCCTGCCGCCATGTTTGCGTGGGGTCGGACCGGCCCCGGATACAGAGGTCGCTCAGGCGTTGGGCACAACCGGATATTTCCTGATGCACAAATTGGCCCCGGTTCTGGCCGGAAAACCCCTGCCAGAGGCGCGCGCGCGGTTTGTCGAGGCATTTACTCGGACGCTTTGAATACCATTTCCCGCCCGGAATCGGTGCTCAGGATCAAAATATTGCCCGCAACTTCGGACAGGTTCATGTCCGACAGGGCGGATAAGAACTGCGATTCCGCCGCAAGGTCAGGACAGGCCATGCGCGTCACCGCCAGGTTTTTCGCCTCGAACCAGGGATAAGGGGCGGTCATCGCGCCGGAATAGCTGTTGCAGGGCGCCTTGCCGGCGATAGTTCCGGAGTCGGGAAACGTCAGCGTTGCCCGTTGCACAAACGGCGCACCGTCCAACTCGCTCAGAACCCAGATCCGATTCGCTGCGCCATAGGCCCCGACGGATTCATCGTTCCAGCAACCCGAAAGCGCGGTAAGAAACAAGGTGGCGGCAAGTATCTTCATACCCGGCTTGCTAACGTGGGCCGCGCCGTTGTTCAAGTTCCCGCCCCGCAGGGCACGCCATTGTGTGGCACCGGCACCGTCATTCCAGCGTCAGAACGATGTCGATCAAAGTACCCAGAGGAGTTTCAACGGGCTTATCATCCCGCGACGACAGATCTTCCAGCCCGATCAACCCGGCATAGATGATCCGGGCGAAATCCGGGTTGGTCAGGCCGATCTCGGCCAGCAACCCACCCAGATAGTGCAGACGGCGCGCATCGACCCGCAACACTGCCTGCGCCGCCATCGCCTCTGAACGTGACCACGCCCGGATTGCCGGTTCGATCGGCCCGTCGCCATAGTCCGGCCACGCAGCATTTGCGGCAATTTGCCCAAGTAGCCGCAGACGTTTGGGAACAGACGGTTCTGCCTCAAGGTGGCTGACAACGTCCGTGTAGGCGCGTTGTTCCCAGTGGGCCATCATGGCTTCGCGGAACTGCCCAATATCCTTGAAATGCCAATAAAATGAACCCTTTGTGGTCCCTAGAGACCGTGCCAGCGGTTCGGCCTTCAACCCGGATGGGCCGTGTTTGGTCAGGGCGCGGAACCCGGCCTTCAGCCAGTCTTGCTTGGATAATCTCGGGGGTTTGGTCATGGAAAATACCATACGGGTGCGTATTGTTTGTTGCAAGGCATTATGTAACCATACGCTGGCGTATGGAAAAGGATTCGCCAATGAATACCGCAATTTTACTGGCCGCTGGCCTGATGAGTGTCACCGTCCTCGTGCATGTCATAATGGGCGGGGCACAGATCATGCACCCGCTTCGGGCCGCCGGTCTGCCGCGCCTGATCGGCGCGGTGATGGACGTGGTCTGGCACGGGGTCACGGTGGTACTGATCTGTCTGGCCGGGGCGTTGTTCTGGCTGGCCGGGGCGTTGTTCTGGCTGGCCTGGCACGACAACCCAGCCCTCTTGTGGATGACTTGCGCCATCCAGTTTGGTTTTGCCGGGCTGTTTCTCTGGTACGGCACCACGCAGTTGCACAGCCTGTGGCCGATGCCCCAATGGGTGATCTTTCTCGGCGTGCCGGCGCTTAGCCTTTGGGGCGCGGCCTAATGCACAGGGGCAAAATGCCGCATCGCAGCATTGTGATGATCGTCGGCGCGGCGTTGCCTCTACCCGTCAGAGGCCCCTTGCGGCGAAGTACAAAACCGACAAACACCCCATTCCGGGTGGTACAAAACGGATGATCTAGCCCAGCAAACGCCGCGCGATCACCTGCGCCTGAATTTCGGCGGCCCCTTCAAAGATGTTGAGAATGCGCGCGTCGCACAGGATCCGGCTGATCTTGTATTCCAATGCGAACCCGTTGCCGCCGTGGATTTGCAACCCGTTATCTGCCGCTGCCCACGCCACCCGCGCGCCCAGCAGCTTGGCCATCCCGGCCTCAAGATCGCAGCGCCGGTCGTGGTCTTTTTGCCAGGCGCTGAAATAGGTCAACTGCCGCGCCACCATGATTTCCACCGCCATCATCGCCAGCTTGCCCGACACCCGGGGAAAGGCGATCAAAGGCTTGCCAAACTGCTTGCGATCCTGCGCGTATTGCAACGCCACATCCAGCGCCGATTGCGCCACGCCAATGGCCCGCGCCGCCGTCTGAATCCGTGCAGATTCAAAGGTTTGCATCAATTGTTTGAACCCCTTGCCGGTCTCTCCGCCCAACAGGTTCTCGCCCTTGACGTGAAAGCCATCAAACGCCAGTTCGTATTCCTTCATGCCGCGATACCCCAGCACTTCGATTTCGCCCCCCGTCATGCCCGGGGTGGGGAACGGGTCGGCGTCGGTGCCGGGGGTTTTTTCCGCCAGAAACATCGACAGCCCCCGGTGGTCGGTGCTGTCGGGATCGGTGCGCGCCAGCAGAGTCATCACATGGGTACGCGCCGCGTGGGTGATCCAGGTCTTGTTGCCGGTGATCGCGTAATCATCGCCAGATTTCACCGCACGCGTGCGCAGCGCACCCAGATCGGACCCGGTGTTGGGTTCGGTAAATACCGCCGTCGGCAGGATTTCTGCACTGGCGATTTTGGGCAACCAATGCTGTTTTTGCGCGTCCGTACCGCCGCAGATAATCAACTCGGCAGCGATTTCCGACCGCGTTCCAAGACTACCAACGCCGATATAGCCGCGCGAAAGTTCCTCGGACACCACCACCATCGACGCTTTGGACATGCCAAAGCCGCCGTATTCCTCGGGGATGGTCAGGCCGAACACGCCCATTTCGGCCAGCTCCTCGATGATCTGCATCGGGATCAATTTGTCTTGGAGGTGCCAGTCATGGGCAAAAGGTTCAACCTTTTCAATGGCAAAGCGGCGGAATTGTTCGCGGATCATTTCCAACTCGTCATCAAGGCCCGTGGCCCCAAAGGTGTTGTTGGCCACCTGCTCCTGCATCAGTTCAACCAGCCGCGTGCGCGCTGCTTGCGTGTTGCCACCCTGCGTCAGGGTCGTCACCGCCGGCGACATCAGGCCACGCATTTCATCCTGTGACAGGCCGATATCCTGAAGCCGCAGAATTTCCCCCTGACTCATCGGGATGCCGCCGTAGATCTGCCAAAGGTATTCGCCAAAAGCGATCTGGTGGATCAACTGTTCGATCTCGCCGAACTTGCCCTGCTCGTGCAACCGTTCGGCCCAGGCCTGCATCTGGGTCAGGGCCTGCGCATAGGTGGCGAGCCACGCCACCCCGTGCGCCGCCGTTTGGTTCGCTTCGATCAAGGCCCCCGATATGCGCCCATTGTCAGACACCTGTGTCCGCACGATATCGCAGGCGTGCGCGCTCAGCGCCTGAACCGGGACAATCGCCGCACCGGTCAGGGCAAGAAGGTCGGGCAGAATAACGCAGGGCGTATCGGTGGTGGGCATGATCAGATCCTGTCAGTCATGGGCCATAAAGCAAGGCCTTGTTCGGGTTGATTGCTGGTAGTCACTTTGCAGGTGCGGCGCAACAAAAATACGTTGCCATGTGGGTATCAGACCAATTATTGCGCGGGGAGATATTGCAGTACAGCACGCCCAGCGCGCCGTCCCGCATGTTACCCAACATCCGGCGCAGGTACACAAGGCATTGAGGCGGGGCGATAACCTGAACAGGTACCGACGCAAACCCCCCGGCGTTCCTTGGTTCGGCCAGTCACGGCAACGGGTTGACCCGGTTGATGAAGGCGCTGGGGCACGAGGTGGATAAGGAACGGTTGGGCGCGCCAAAGGATGCGCTGGCGGTGTTTGGCGATGTCAAAAAGCATATCGGCAAAATGGTGGTGCTGCGTGCAATGGAGAGTGGGTTAAAGGCCGGCGACAAGCTGGGCGAGGGCCAGTAAGGCCAGCATGCCCGCAGAAACTGGTGTTGCGGACATGCCCTGATCCTTTTGCTATGGCCGCGGGGACATCAGCCCCAGCGACCAGAGTGCCTAGCCGATGGCAGCCGCTTTTACGTCATTGTCGATATACGGCACGTATTGCGCAAAATTGTCAGCAAACATTTTCACCAGCTTGGCCGCCTGTGCGTCATAGGCCGCCTGATCGTTCCATGTGCGGCGCGGGTCCAGCAATACTTCGGCGACACCGGGTGCCGTGACCGGCACGTCAAAGCCAAAGTTCGGATCCTTGCGGAATTCCACCTGCGCCAGCGATCCATCCAGCGCCGAGGTCAGCAACCCACGAGTGGCGCGGATCGGCATGCGCGATCCGGTGCCATATGCGCCGCCGGTCCAGCCGGTGTTGACCAGCCAACAGGTGGCACCATGCTGGGCGATCTTTTCACGCAAGAGGTTGCCATAGGCCTCTGGGCGGCGTGGCATGAAGGGGGCACCAAAACAGGTGGAAAAGGTTGGTTCCGGTTCGGTCACGCCACGTTCGGTGCCCGCGACCTTGGAGGTAAAGCCGGACAGAAAGTGATACATTGCCTGCGCCGGGGTCAGGCGGGCAATGGGGGGAAGTACGCCAAACGCGTCACAGGTCAGCATGATAATGTTCTTGGGATGCCCGCCCATGGCGGATTCCGACGCGTTGGAAATGTACTCCAACGGATAGGCGCAGCGCATGTTCGCGGTCAGGCTGTCGTCCTCGAAATCCAGTTCCTTAGTGTAAGGGTCGAACACCATATTTTCGATCACCGTGGCAAATTTGCTGGTGGTTGCGTAGATTTCCGGTTCGGCCTCGGAGGAAAGCGAAATTGTTTTGGCGTAACAGCCGCCCTCGAAATTGAACGTGCCCCGGTCGGACCAACCGTGTTCATCGTCGCCGATCAACGTGCGTTTCGGGTCCGCCGACAGGGTTGTTTTTCCGGTTCCCGACAGGCCAAAGAACACGGCCGTATCAACCGGATTTCCGGTGGCGTGGTTGGCCGAACAATGCATCGGCATGATGCCCTGTTCCGGCAACAGGTAGTTCAGCAGGGTGAACACCGACTTCTTGTTCTCGCCTGCGTATTCAGTATTGCCGATCAGGATGATCTTGCGGTCAAAGTTCAGGGCAATGACGGTATCGCTGCGACAGCCGTGCCTGGACGGATCGGCCTTAAAGCTGGGGCAGTTGATGATGGTGAAATCAGCGGTGAAATCGGCCAGATCCTCTTGATCCGGGCGACGCAGCATGTGGCGGATGAACAGCCCGTGCCACGCCAGTTCCGTCACCATACGCACATTGATCGAATGCGCAGGGTCGGCCCCACCGATCAAATCCTGAACATAATAATCCTTACCCTTCATATGCTTGAGCATATCGGCATAAAGGACATCAAATTTTTCCGGCGCCATCGCCGCGTTGTTTTCCCACCAGATACTGTCAACGACAGACTCGGTTTTCACCACATGTTTATCCTTGGGCGAACGACCGGTGAACTTTCCGGTGGTCACCAGAAAACTTCCCCCCTTGCCCAGTGTGCCTTCGTTACGCTTTAGCGCTGCCTCGACCAGTGCCGGTTCAAGCAGGTTGTAATAGACATTTCCCAGATCTTTGATGCCCTGATCTTCGAGTCGGAACTGCGGGTTAACCTGTCCAGATGTCATGAGGTTCTTCTCCTGTGGCGGTAGAAATACCGCTGGTGATCCTTCGCCAAATGTCGACGATTGGGCAGGTGCGCCGCCCGATAATCCGGGTCTTAGCATGGGACTTGATAGGGTGAACAGGAGGCACGGGCGCAGTTAGCGCAACCAAGGCGATGTTTAGCGCAACCAGTTATCTCGCAGGTGCAGAATGTGCGACAATTCAATCATTCCTAAGACATTTTTGCCCATCTTAAAGGGAATGAATGGGGTGATTCGCAGTTAAGGATTGATTCTAAATGCCAAAAAAGCGATGTATGGGCAAAAAACAGGCAATAAAACGAGCAGCAAGGGGCACATTGAGATGTCAAAGATTGCGTTGGTAGACGACGACAGGAACATCCTGACGTCGGTTTCCATGACTCTCGAAGCAGAGGGTTTTGAGGTGGAAACATATAACGACGGGCAGGCCGCACTGGATGCCTTTAACAAGAAACTGCCGGATATGGCCGTGCTGGATATCAAGATGCCACGCATGGACGGGATGGATCTGTTGCAGCGTTTGCGCCAGAAAACCCAGATGCCGGTGATCTTTCTCACGTCCAAGGACGATGAGATAGATGAGGTTCTCGGCCTGCGCATGGGGGCCGATGATTACGTGAAAAAGCCGTTTTCACAACGGCTTCTGGTGGAACGCATCCGTGCGTTGCTGCGTCGCCAAGAGGCGATATCAGGCGACGCTGCCGGCAACGGACCCGAGGCAAAAGTGATGGAGCGTGGAAATCTGCGCATGGATCCATTGCGCCACGCGGTCAGTTGGAAGGGCAACGATGTGTCCCTGACCGTGACCGAATTCCTGCTGTTGCAGGCGTTGGCGCAACGTCCCGGTTTTGTCAAAAGTCGGGATCAGCTGATGGACGTCGCGTATGACGATCAGGTATATGTGGATGATCGCACCATCGACAGCCACATCAAACGTCTGCGCAAAAAGATGCGTACCGCTGATGACAAGTTTTCAGCAATTGAGACCCTGTATGGTATCGGGTATAGATACAACGAAGAATGACACGCGAAGCGGGGATAGACGTGCAAAACGCAAAGCCGGCAAAAAGCGCCGAGATTGTGCTGGGCGAAGATTGGGATGGACCAGATCACGTGCAGGAGGCGGCGCGAAAAGCGCGCAGCCGCCGCCGCGGGTTTGTATCCCTTAACCGTTCGCCGCTTGCCCGTAAAATCATAACCTTTAATTTGTTGGGCCTTGTCATTCTGGTGGCAGGCGTTCTGTATCAAAACCCGTTTCGTGACAGTCTGGTGTTCCA
>NVQY01000199.1 GCA_002400675.1 Paracoccaceae bacterium
CAGCACGGCAGCAACCCCCGCGCCGGTCAGCGATTTGATCGGGGCGCGCGCCATCAGCCGTCCTCCGAATGCAGCAAAAGACCCCAGGTCAGCAGGATCGCCGCCACCGGTGGGGCCCAGGCCGCCAGCAGCACCGGAATCTGCCCGTTCTCGCCCAGAATCTGCGCAAAGTTGCGGATGAAATAAAGCGTAAATCCCAGCATCACCGCCGCCAGAACCGACACACCAGTGCCGCCAAACCGGGTGTGGCGCATGGTAAAGGCGGCGCCCACCAGAACCATGGCAATCAGGAACAGGGGCCGCGCCAGTTCGACCTGAAACCACACTTCATAGCGTTTGGTGGAAAACCCGGCCTGCGCCAGATCGCGAATGGTGGCCGGCAGGTCATAGACGGAAATGCCCGACGCGCTGCCCAGAGATTCGCGGATACGTTCGGTGGTCAGCGTGGTGGGCAGGCGCAGGATGTCGACTTCGGTGGAATTGGTCTCGGGGTTCTGGCCCTCTTCCAGCGGCCAGATCTTGGCCTCGCGTAACACCCAGTCCTGCCCGTCCAGTTCGGCGTTGCGGGCAATGATGCGCCGCACCGGGCCGCCATCGGGCGCGTAGGTCAGGATCGTGACATCATACAGCGTGACGGGATCGCTGCTATAGCCGGTGGCGTGGATCACCGACTGGCCTTTTGCGCTGCCCTGGCGCAGCCACAGACCTTCGCCGCTGAGGGACAGGACGGCAGGGCCGCCATTGCGATAGGTGTCGGCCAGTTGCTGAGACCGGTTCGACGTGGCCGCAATGATCGGGTTCAGGGTGGTGACCGCCAGCCCGCCAATCACCGCCGCCACCACCATCGGGGCCGCCAGCGCGCGGATGCCGGAACGCCCGGTGGCCCGCGTCACCACCAGTTCGCTGGACCGCGCCAGCCCGACGAACATCACAATGGTCGACAGGATCATCAACAGCGGCAGGATTTCACTGATCGCCTGCGGGGTGTTCAGCAGGGTCAGCACAAACAGCTGGCCAAAGCTGGCATCGACAGTCTGGAACCGGCGCAGTTGCTCTATCAGGTCGATCAGCATGATCAGCGTCAGGAACACCGCTCCGATCAACAGGAAACTTTGGGTAAAGCGGCGCGCGTAATAGAAATCGAGGATCATGCCGACCCCCCAAGCGATGCCGGGTCGTTGCCTGTCGGCACATTCTGGCGGCCCAGCAAAACCCGCAACGGACGCGAGGCGATGCTAAGGAACACCGCGCTGATACCCAGACCGATCAGGGTCGGCAGGTAATACAGCGGCCACAGGTTGGCATTGTTCAGGGCGGGTTCAGAGATGATGCCGCGCAGCACTTCGAGGAACACCAGCAGGCCAAAGGCCAGCAGGATCTGACGCCAGACGCCAAACCGCGAATAGCCGCCCAGCATCAGCGAGGAAAATCCGATCAGGGTGACCGCAAGACAGATGGTGGCGCGGGCAAACCGCAGGTTCAGCTCTTCGGTCAAAAGGTCGACCGGGTGGCCCTCTTGTTTGGCGATTTCGGCGCGGTTGGTGAACAGCTCAAAGGTGGAAATGGTGCGAAAGTCGCGCACGCCGGGGCCGTCGGATTGTACCAGACTGCTGATGTTATACGAGAAATCGGCAAATACCGTGGTGGACAAGGTGCGGTTCTTGGCGTCCATCCGCTGTGCCAGCCCATCCACCATGACCAGATTGGTGCGGCTCCCGTCGCGCACCAGAAAGGCCCGCGCGCCGGTATAGATCGTCGCCTGTTCAGGGTCGCGTCGGTCAGACACGAACACATCGTTCAGGGTGCCGTCCGGGTCGATTTCGCGGATATAAAACGTCACGCCGGGGGCCGGGTGCAAAAAGTTGCCTTCGGTCAGCAGGCGCGCGGTGACATTGCGCGTCACTTCGGCCTCGCGCAGGGCCAGCTGCTTGGTCGAGGCGGGCATCAGGAAATGGGTCAGCACGCTCATCATCAGGGCGGTGAGCAGTCCGAACACCAGCGCCGGGCGCGCCAGCCGCCACGGGCTGGATCCGGTGGCCTGCATCACGGTCAGTTCACTCTCGCCCTTCAGGCGGTTGGTGACCCACACGGCCGAGGCAAACGCCGCCATCGGCAACACGATACGGATCAGATTGGGCAGGGTCAGGGCGGTGAATTCAAGGAACACAAGCGCCGAATGGCCGTCGCCAATCAGCCGGTCAAACAGAATAACTGCCCGGTTGATCCAGAACACCGCCACCAGGATCAGCGAAAAAAATCCGAAGAAAACCAGATATTGCGACAGGACATATCTGTCGTATCGTGACACCGCAGTTCCCCCCGAACGTCTGCCTGTAAAACCTGGACCCACTTTAGGGCAATTGATGCCCGGGGAAAACTGCTATCTGGTATATCTGCCCGCTGCGCGCTACCTAATGTGGTAACAACCCCATCAAAGGATCCATCCAATGAGCCAGCCAACCGCAATCACCTTTGCGCCCACCGATATCGACGTCCTGGCAACCACCACCGGACGAATCGCCATCATCGTCACGCCCGACGGCAAACTGGACAAGGCCGCGCGCCGGGCCAACCGGCTGACCCGCGGGGCTGTAGAGCGTCTGATCGAAAGCGACGGCTTTGCCGGGGGCAAACCGGGGCGGGTGATTCCGCTGGCATGGCCCACGGGCATGGTGGCTGAGGCGCTGGATGTGCTGGTGCTGGAACGGCGCTGTTCGCCGATCGCTGCCCGCAAGGCGGGGGCGGCATTGGCGCGGGCCAAGGGCGACAAGGCGTTGCTGGTGATGGCGTCGAACATGCCCCGGGCCGGGGATCTGGCGCTGGGGCTGGCGCTGCGCGATTATCGGTTCGAGGTGCACAAGAGCGAGGCAAAATCAGCCAGCGGCGCGATCACCATTCACCACAGCCGGGACGCAGAGATGACACAGGCGCTGGCCCCACTGATGGCGGTGGCCGAGGGCGTCTCGATGACCCGCGATCTGGTCAATGAGCCGGCCAACGTCCTGACCACCACCGAATTCGCCGACCGTCTGGCGGCGATGACCGACCTTGGCCTTGAGGTCGAAGTGCTGGACGAGGACGAACTGGAAACTCTTGGTATGCGCACGCTGCTGTGCGTCGGGCAGGGGTCCGACAGCCCGTCCAAGGTCGTGGTCATGCGCTGGAACGGCGGCGAAAAAGACGCGGCCCCGCTGGCGCTGGTCGGCAAGGGCGTGGTGTTTGATACCGGCGGCATTTCGATCAAACCGGCCGGCGGCATGGAAGAGATGACCATGGACATGGGCGGTGCCGGCGTGGTGGCCGGCACCATGCGCGCGTTGGCGCTGCGCAAAGCACGGGCAAATGTGGTCGGGCTGGTTGGATTGGTGGAAAACATGCCATCCGGCAACGCGGTGCGCCCCGGCGACGTGGTGCGTTCAATGAAGGGCGACACGGTCGAGGTGATCAACACCGACGCCGAGGGGCGTTTGGTTCTGTGCGACGTGATGTGGTACGCGCAGGAACGCTTCAAACCCGCCGCGATGATTGATCTGGCCACCCTGACCGGCGCGATCATTGTCGGGCTGGGCCATGAAAACGCCGGGGTGTTTTCCAACGACGACGACCTGTGCAAGGCGTTCCTCAAGGCGGCGCAGGCCAGCGGCGAAGGGGCGTGGCGGATGCCCTTGGGGTCGGCCTATGACGACCTGTTGAAATCGCGCATCGCCGACATGAAGAACATCGGTGGCCGCCCCGCCGGGTCGATCACCGCCGCGCAATTCCTGCAACGCTTTGTCAAGGACGAGACCCCGTGGATTCACCTTGATATCGCCGGGGTCGCCCTGATCAGCAAGGAGTCTGATTACGCCCCCAAAGGGGCCACTGGCTGGGGCGTGATGGCGCTGAACCGGCTGATTTCTGACCTGTACGAAGGCGAGTAACCAGTTGTGGGCGCAGTCTTTTTCTACCACCTGACCCGCACGCCGCTAGAGGCGACCTTGCCGGCATTGCTGGGCAAGGCGCGTCAGGCCGGATGGCGCGTGGCGGTGCGCGGGGTGGACCCTGCACGCATGGGGTGGCTGGATGAAAAGCTGTGGCTGGGGCCTGAGGATGGGTTCCTGGCGCACGGCGTCGCGGGCGGCGAACATGACGCCGCGCAACCCATTTTGCTGACCTGCGACGCGCAGGCCGCCAACGCGCCGTCCTGCGTAATGAGCGTCGATGGCGCGACCGTGAGCGCGGATGAGGTTCAGGCGTTGGAGCGGGTGTGCATCCTGTTTGATGGCAATGATCAGGCGGCGTTGCAACAAGCACGCGTGCAGTGGAAAACCCTGACGGACGCGGGGTGTTCGGCGCAATACTGGTCCGAGGACAGCGGGCGCTGGGAGAAGAAGGCAGAGAAGTAGGGGGTGCCTTGAGGTGGGGCAATTCTGCTCGGGTCAAATGCCGGGACTCGGGCGCGAGGGCCGTTCCTTCGACACCAATGGTGACCTGTCTTATGACTTACGTCCCGGTGCCAGAAACAAACGCGAGCAACACCATGACCCTCTTGAAACTCCCAATCGTTTTCGCAGTCCTTTTGGCGGCTTCGGCCTGTGTCCCGGAACCGGGATCGCCCGAGTATGATGCGTATCAACGGAACAAAGCCAGTCGCGAAGCGGTGATGTATGAGGGGTTCTGATTTCCCCACGCGCGCGCCTCACCGCGTCAACCGCAACCCCTGAGAGGTGATCTCGATCTTGCTCCACCTTTGCAGATAGCTCATTCCAAGCAGCGATTGCTCCATCTCGCCCTCGTTCACCCAGGCCCGCACGTTATGGTCCGTGATTTTCCCCAAAGACACCTGCGCCAACCTGACCGGCGCGGTGCGCACTTCGCCATTGGCGGTGGTGGCGCGCCCGGTAAAGGCCAGATCGGCGGGGTTGAGGCCGACTTTTTCGGCATCACTTTGCGTCAGCACCATTTGCGACGCACCAGTGTCCACCAGAAAATAAATCGCCACGTCATTGATCATCAGGGTCAGATAGTAATGCCCGTCCGGCGCGCGGGGCAGGTTGACGGAATTGTCGGCGCGCATTGTGCTTTGTTGCGGTCGGATGGTCTGGCGGATGTCGTCCCACAGGCCAATCGCCGCGATCACGCCAAGAAAAATCAGCCCCCACGCCACCGCCTGTTGCGCCAGCCTGCCCAGCGATTGGCGGTTCTGGGTAACGAACCACCCCACCAGAACCGCGCCCAACAGCCCGAGATAGGCCAGTCTGGCGATGTCGTCGCTATTCATGTCTTAAGTCCTGCGTCATGTCCCCTATGTAGGGGCTCATGCGGCAAAGCCAAACTCGCGCAGGCCATCAAGGATGAATTGCACCGCCAAAGCCGCCAGCAACATGCCCAAAAGCCGGGTCACCACGTTGATGCCGGTCTTGCCCAGAAGGCGTTCCAACAGGCCCGACAACAGGAACATCACCAGCACCACGCACAGCACGGCGAGCATTACCACAATCACCACGCCCAGCCCCTCAATGCCGGGGCGCTGCCCACTTAGCAGGATGATCGAGGCAATCGACCCCGGCCCGGCGATCAGCGGAATCGCCAGCGGGAACACGGACGGGTCGGGGCGGTCGTCGCCGGTCTGATCTTCGCGCCGTTTGGTGCGCCGTTCAAACAGCATGTCGAGCGCTGTCAGGAACAACAACGCGCCCCCCGCGACCCGAAACGCGGCCATGGAAATGCCGACAAATCCCAGAACAGTCTCGCCAAACGCGGCAAACAGCATCAGCAACCCGGCGGCGGTCAGGCAGGCGCGCAGGGCGATTACACGGCGTTCGCGTGTGGTCATGCCTTGGGTCAGGGCGACAAACACCGGGGTCAGACCAAACGGGTCGATGATTACCAGCAGAGTGACAAAGGTCGAGATCAGGAATGCTGTGTCAATCACCGGGTCGATCATGTCGCCTGCGCCGTTTCCAGCTTTTCAAGCGCCGCCATCCACAGGATTTCGGCGCGGTCCAGCCCCTCCATCACCTCGGCGTATTTCTTTTGCCAGACCTCGGCCTCGCCCTTGCGGGCCTTTTCATACAGCGCCGGATCGGCCAGTTTGACCGACAGCTTGTCGCGCATCTGGTTCAGCTTTTCGATCCGCGCCTCGCCCTTGCGCACGTCAGATCGCAAGTCCTGAAGGGATTCGCGCGACGCACGTTTGGCCTTGGCCGGTTTGGTCTTGGATGCCGGTTTGTCGCGGGTCAGCAAAAGCGTCCGGTAAGATTGCAGATCACCCTCGTAGGGTTTGACCGTCCCGTTCGACACCAGCCACAGCCGGTCGGCCACCAGCGACAACAGATGCATGTCGTGGCTGACCAGAATGACCGCGCCGCTATAGGCGGTCAGCGCCTCGACCAATGCCTCGCGGGATTCAATGTCGAGGTGGTTTGTCGGCTCGTCCAAAATCAGCATGTGCGGTGCGTCGATGGTGGCCAGCAGCAGGGACAGCCGGGCCTTTTGACCACCGGATAGTCGGCCCACTTGCGTTTCGGCCTGATCGGCGCCAAGGCCAAACCCGGCCATCCGGGCGCGCAGTTTTGCCTGACCCTCATTGGGGCGTTCGCGTTGCAGGTGCATCAGCGGGGTCTCGTCGATGTACAACTCGTCAACCTGATGCTGGGCGAAAAAGCCAACCCGCAACTTGTTCGACTGGGTCATCTTGCCCGCCATCACCGCAAGGCGGTTTGACAGCATCTTGGCCAGCGTGGATTTGCCCTCGCCGTTCTTGCCCAGCAGAGCAATGCGGTCGTCCTGATCTATGCGCAGATCCATCCGGCTAAGAACCACCTTGTCGCCATAACCCACCGATGCGCCTTCGGTGGCAATGATCGGCGGTGACATTTCCTCGGGTTCGGGAAAGGTGAACACGGTGCGCGCGGCATCTTCGGGCGCGCGGATGGTCTCCATCTTTTCCAGCATCTTGACGCGGCTCTGGGCCTGTTTGGCCTTGCTGGCCTTGGCTTTGAAGCGATCAACAAAGCTTTGCAGATGGGCGCGGCGCAGGTCCTGTTTCTTGGCCGCAGCGGCCTGTACCGCACGATTGGCGGCGCGCTGGCGGGCGAACTGGTCGTAATTGCCCGAATAATAGGTCAAGCCACGGTTTTCGAGGTGCATAATGCCGTTGACCGAACGGTTCAGCAATTCGCGGTCGTGGCTGATGATGA
The DNA here is from genome assembly GCA_002400675.1 of Paracoccaceae bacterium. Classification (GTDB taxonomy): domain Bacteria; phylum Pseudomonadota; class Alphaproteobacteria; order Rhodobacterales; family Rhodobacteraceae; genus NVQY01. Next base: position 7,182 of record NVQY01000199.1, read on the forward strand.
TCACCGTGTGCGGATATTTCACCAGATAGGCCTCTAGCCACAGCGCGCCTTCAAGGTCGAGATAGTTGGTCGGTTCGTCCAGCAACAACAGGTCCGGTTCGGAAAACAGCACGGCGGCAAGGGCCACGCGCATACGCCAGCCACCCGAGAAATCCGAACACGGGCGCAGCTGATCTGCGGCGTCAAACCCCAACCCCTTGAGGATCGACGCGGCGCGGGCCTCGGCGGACCATGCGTCAATATCGGCAAGCCGCGTCTGAATGTCGGC
>NVQY01000200.1 GCA_002400675.1 Paracoccaceae bacterium
AACAGGCCACCCGCGAAGCCCGTGTGGCCGACGCATTGGGGGCAATTCAGGCCCAGTTGGCCGAACTGACGCAGCAGGACGACATCCTTCGCCGCGAGATCGAAGCAGAGATGACCGAAATGATTCTTGGCATCGGGGAACGCGTCGTGCCTGACGTGATGGAAACCTGTGCCATAGATCAGGTTTCCGCGCGGATACGCGACGGGTTGCGGATGGCCGCCGGTAGTGCGGGAATCGTGATTCGTGTTGCCCCCAACATCAAGGACCCAATAACCGAACGGGTCTCGGAATTCGAAACCATTGGCGCAAGCAGGTTGGAGGTTGAGATCCGTAGCGATCCGGCCATGAACGACAGCGCCATCCGGTTGGAATGGCGAAATGGCTTCATGGAATACGATCTCGGACGCGCCTGCGACGAGGTGCTTGAAACGCTGCGTGACTCGACAGAGAAACTGAACGCGCAATAAGGGAAGGTGACTTGGATGTCCGAAGTAGAAACCCAGCAATTACCGGATGCCGACGCTGCGATGCCCGCAGGGGCAGGGAACCAGCAGAGCGGAACGGCGGATTCCCAGAAATCGGCACTCAACGAGATGGCCGAGAACCAGAGCGGACGAAACGTTGACGCGCTGTTCAATGTCAGGCTGGACGTGCGGGTGGTTCTGGGCAGCAGCAGGATGCAGATTTCCGAACTTCTTGAACTGACCAAGGGGTCGGTGATTGAGCTTGATCGCAAGGTCGGCGATCCGGTGGACATCACCATTAATGATCGCCTGGTCGCCCGTGGTGATCTGGTCAAGGTAAATGGCGATCTGATCGGCGTCGCCCTGCGGGAAATCGTCAAAGATTTCATTTCCGGCGACTGACCCAGAATGCCAGACCGCGCCGTATATCGCCGGACCGCCCTGCCGGTCCTTGCCCGCCTTGCGCTGGTTCTAGGGGTGCTGTTGTTCGGCTCTGGGGCCGTTATGGCGCAGGAAGTAGATTTGGGCGGGCTGGTACGCGATCTGGCTGGTGGTCTTTCCGGCACCAGCCCGGGCACCGATCAGGGGGCCAGCTTTTCGGGCCGTCTGATCCAGCTTTTCGCACTGATTACAGTGATCAGCATCGCCCCCGGCCTGCTGGTCGTCACCACCAGTTTCACCCGCTTCATCATCGTATTTTCGATGCTACGATCGGCACTGGGGCTGAACCAGACGCCGCCCAACATGGTGCTGAACGCGATGGCGCTGTTCATGACATTCTTTGTCATGCAGCCGGTTTTCGACGACGCCTGGCAGGGCGGCCTGCGTCCGTTGATGGAAAATTCCATCACCGAGGAACAGGCGATGGTCCGCATCGCCGAACCGTTCCGCCGGTTCATGTCCGCCAACACCCGCGACAAGGATCTGGCGCTGTTCCGCGACATTGCCGGTGCCCCGAATCCCGACACCATCCCCGACAACTCTGCCGATATCGCCTGGAGTCAACTGATCCCGTCATTCATGATTTCCGAGTTGCGCCGCGCCTTCCTGATCGGATTCCTGCTCTACCTGCCGTTCATCGCCATTGACCTTATCGTCGCCTCTATCCTGATGAGCGCCGGAATGCTGATGCTTCCCCCGGTCATCGTGTCACTACCTTTCAAGATCATCTTCTTCGTGCTGATTGATGGGTGGTACATGCTGGCCGGTTCGCTGATGCAATCATATTTGCCGCTGGCCGGGGGCGGATAGGCAGCGGAAAGGGCCGCAGAGAGAATTTTATTGCAACAATCATGGAAAACCTGTCAGTAGTTCTTGCTCAGCATGAACAAATTGCGCTACCCATGGATAGTACCATGCAACGCTAACCAAAATCGCGAAACGGCTGATGAACCTGTTCAACCCGATCCACAGAATAAACAGCCTTAGCGGTGCCCAGAAATCGGCAATCCTGTTCCTGTGCCTTGGCGAAGAGCGCGGCGGTGCCTTGATGCAAAAGCTCGACGAATCCGAAATCCGCAAGATTACCCGGGCGATCTCGGCGATTGGCCAGGTGCAGGCCGAGGTGGTCGAGGGGGTGATGGACGAATTCGGCCAGAAGATGGCCGACAGCGGTGGCATCACTGGTTCCGTCGAAGCCGCGCGCGGCCTGCTCAAGGGTTTTCTCCCCGAAGATCGGGTGGATGAGATTCTCGAAGAAATCGAGGGCAGCTATACCGGCAATCTCTGGGCTGACCTGTCCCAGCTTGACGACAAGATGCTGGCCGAAGTTTTGCACAAGGAACACGATCAGACCGTGGCGGTGATCCTGACACGCATGAGGGCCGATGCGGTGGCCCGCGCCTTGCCCCTGTTGGGCGAAGAGCGCGCGGTTAAAATCATCGAACGCATCCTGTCGATGGAAGATCTGCCCGCAGCAGCAATCAGCAATCTCGAAGAAAGCCTGCGCCGTGAAGTTTTGGCCAAGGCGGGGCGCAATACGGGTGCCGAAACGGAACGCAAGCTGGTATCAGTTTTCAACAAGCTTGATAGCAAATTGTTCGAATCCCTGGCACGCGAGCTGGAAAAAAAATCCCCTGAAAAGTTCCACGCCATCAAACAGAAGATGTTCGTGTTCGACGATCTGCAAAATTTTGCACCGCCGCTGCTGGCCAAGGTGATGCGCGAAGTGACAGGCAAGACCTTGCCGCTGGCGCTGCGCGGTGCCGAAAAAGCGGTACGCGAACATTTTCTGTCCTCGCTTCCGGCGCGATCCCGCGACATGTTGCAAGAAGAGATGACGGCCATGGGTCCGGTGCGCTCACGCGACGTCAAACAGGCGCAATCCGAACTGGTCGAGGCCGCTTTACGGCTGGCCGAAAACGGCGATATCGAATTGCCCACCGAAGATGACGAGGAAATGATCGACTGACGCGCATGGCACGTCAGCGATAGAGCGACGAAGCCGAGTACTGCACTGGTGCAACATTAAGCTGTAGTGAAATGATCTGCACCGCCGAGCCCACCCGGCCGATGCTGCGAAGCACTGTCAAAGCCGAGCTGTTGTACACACCCTGCGGGGGGGTCAGCACGTCCGAGATGGCCATGAACCGCGAAATCAACTTTTCCTGCTCAACCGGGTCTGTGACCTTCGTCAGATCATATTTTTTTTCCAGGATCGTGGCCTGCTTGTCCACGTCCAGTCCAGCCATCTCTCGGGGCAGGGCCAGGGAGACACGAAAGAAATTCGTCAGCTCTTTGTTCTTCAGCACATCGTACCAGCTGTTCAGGCTCGCCGCTTTTTCGCGGAACTCAAGCACCGTTCCGACGGTGGGGTTCTGGTCGGCTTCACCGTTAACGAAAACCGTTTCGTAATACTGGTTGACGATGCCGTCTTGCCAGGCCGGATCGTTGAAGTTCGGTGTTTGCGGGCCCGCCGCCGTGGTAAAGCCAAGTGCCGCGTGCAATTCTCCGAAACGCGGATCGCTTAAACGGTTCACCAACGCCGCGTCGTCACTCGGATCGCTTTCCAGAATCTTGCGGATCATGCCCTTCCCGAAAATCTGGTCCTCCAGGTCAAAGGCCCGCATGACGAAACTGTAGACCTCGTAATCCTTGACCAGTTCCTCGGGCGTGGTAATTGACCCGATCCGTTCACGAAAGGCATCGGCCCCGCGCTGGTTCGCCGGTTCGCTCCGCAATTGCTGCAATTGACTGTCCCGGGTGGAATCGATCAGCTTCAGTGCCAGCTGACTGCTCATTCCTGAAATGCTCAGAACCATGTGCGCCCTATTCCTACCCGGCCGCTACCGACGGGCGACCTTCAGTCACCCGCCGCAGCAATTCGGCTTCATACTCGATGACGTGCCGCAAGGCCCGCATCGCCTTGTAGTAATTGGCTGCCGACACATGGTTGGCAGCCTCGAAAAGATACCCGGAAATCTCGTCGTGAAACACCGGGACAAGCTGGCCCAGCTTTTCTTGGATCACCGGCGTGACGTCGTCGCGAATTTCCGGTCGTAACAGCGCCGACTGGATGAAGAAATACACTTCCTTGACCGGTGTCGCGGCACTCGTTTCGTCCAGAAGATCGACCCCCCGCACGACGTCGGCCTGATTTTCGATGGTCAGGGTCTGACGGCGGTCGGCGTTGCGGATCACGCAGCCGTTGATCACGATCTTCTCATTCGGCTTCAATGTCAGTCGCAGGGCCATGACCTATTCCGCCTCTCGCAGCGTGCTACCGTTCAATCCACGGATGATACTGCGGTTGATGCCGATCAGCGGACCGATCTGCTCGGCCCCCTTCATCACCGCCTCGCTGTGGTCTTCCACCCAGATCGCCAGAGAGATCAGGTTCGCCCGTAAATCCGGCGGCAGTGAATTTTCCTTTCCTGCAAGATCGTGCTTGAACGTCAACCAAATGCGTTCATTTTTCCAGATGGCATCGCGCAGCCCGCTTGCCAGTATCCGCAGCTTATCGGACCGTTCCTCGGTCTCGTCGAATTCAAGATACCGCTCCAAGTCCGCAGTGGCCTGTACTAGAACGCGTCGTTCGATCTGCCGCGGCGCCTCGGTATCCGAGATCGTCCGCTTGTACGCAGTTATGCTCATTCGTTTTTCCGGTTCTGCCGTTTATTCAGCCTCGTTTCGCTATTCTATCCTTGTGCGGTTAAAGGAAAATTAATACTTTTGTGATTTTTTAGTGAGACTTCTGCATAACTCAGCGATTCCCGGTGCGATCTGATTTTGGTATTCAGCCCCCATGCAAAAACCGTTTTACACCCAACCCGAGCTTTTCACCACCAGCGCCGATCTTGAGCATTCCAGCCTGCAAGGGCTGGACGGTGCCAAAGCGGTGTTGGATTGGACCGAACTCGAGCGCCTGATGGCGGTGATTTACGCCAGCAAGACGGGCCGCCCGAGCTATCCGTTGCTGACGCTGCTGCGGGCGTCACTTTCCTGTGTCTTGCTGCCAGTGTGTTTTGTGTATCGAAGCATTTTGGCTGCTCGACCAGATTACATCACTTGCGCCAGAGTGCTTATTGCAAGAGATTGCAGGCTAGCAATTAAGGGAACGGCCCCATGATAATCTATGGATTGAACACTTGTGCCATCAGCCAAAAAGCCCGCAAGGCATTGGAGGCTGCGGGTAGGGAGGTCGATTTTCGCGATGTCCGGGCCGAGCCACTGAGCGAGGCCGAGCTGGCCGAGCTGATCGTGGAATTTGGGGATCGGTTGGTGGATCGAACGTCGAATGATTGGCGGGGGTTAAGCGATTGGTTGAAGCATTCAGAGGCAGAAGCACAGATCGCAGCCAAGCCCAGGCTGATGGCCCGCCCGGTGATCCGTGATGGGGATGCGTATTATCTCGGTTGGGATGAGGCAGTGCAGGCGGCTTTGCTCCCAGAGTGATTTGCGGACTGAAGCTGTAAATCGCCCCAAAGCCGGGACACTGGAAAGCCGGGACACTGGCCGGTGCGGGCCGAAAGCTCACTCATCGAACCCCAGAAAACGCGCGGCATTTTCGACGGGGCGGCGGCGCGAGATTACCGAGTTCGCGACAAAATCATCGTCCGGCCAACCCAGCGCCACGCATGTCAGTATCACCTGATCGTCGGGTATATTGGCGACTTCACGCACCACCGGGCTTTGCATGATGCCCTGACCATTGATAACCGCCCCAAGGCCCCGGCTCCAAGCGGCCAGGACCAGACCGTAGGTCATCGCGCCGGTATCAAAATGGGCGATGGTATTGTTCAAAAGTGTCCGGTCAAAGCAAACAACGATGGAAACCGGCGCGTCAAATTGGCGAAACCCGCGCATAACCCAGTCTTGGCGGCGCTCGGCATCATGACGTTCGATCCCCATAGCTTCGAACAATTGCACCGCGATTTCGATCTGGCGCTTGCGATGTTCGCCCTCATAGGCCGCATAATCCTCAATTTCACGGCTGGGCGTGACACCGCCAAGCATCCGCTGCGTATTGCCATCGCGAACTTTCTCAAGCGGCGCCCCTGTCAAAACATGCAGATGCCATGGCTGGGTGTTCATCGAGGATGGGGCGCGGTTTGCCAGAGCGATGATTTCTTGCAAAACCTCCCGCGATACGGGCTGATCCGTAAATCCACGAATGGACCGTCGTTCCTGCATTGCCTGATCGAGATTCATCGGTAATCCTTTTGCTAAGTCCACGCAGTTGTCTGGCGCGGCCAACTTAACTGTACGCGTTCCACATGCTCGGTTCGGTAGAATAACCGTTGATGCCACAGAAACAAGCCACATGCGACGTCGTCCAAGTCCCAACCAATCCACATTTCAAAGCGGTTTTTGCAGCAAGGCGATAGCCGCACCAATCAACAGCAATCCAGCAGCAATCAAAAGGCTGATGCCGATGTTGCCAAACATATCTCCGACCAGCCCGGCCCCATAAGGCCCAAGGGTCTGCGCCACGGCGAACACGACGGTAAACAGGCTGATCGCATGGCCCCAGCTTTCCGGGGGCAGGTTCTGGCGGGTAAAGTTGGTGACCGCACCGGGGGCCATGAACACCGACAGGCCGAATATAACCGCCGAGATCAGCAGCACAGGCCCGCCGGGCAGCACGACAGGCAGGGCAGATCCTATGGCGATGCCGGTCAGGATCAGGGCCAGCGGCAGGCCCGATGCGTAGCGCGCCAGAACCGGTCGCCAGACCAGCGGTGAGACACTGATGCACAAGCCGAGAATAACCCAGACCAACGCGATAAAACCTGCATCTGCCGCCTGTTCAGTCATCCATGCCGACAAAAAGGTGAGATAGACGATATAGCCCAGCCCAAACCCGGCATAGCCCGCCATTTCCGGCAACATACGGCGTAACGGCAGCGGGGTTGGCGTGGCCTGTGATTGGGCGGGCGTGTGCAGTTGCAGGGCGGCCCACAGGCCCAGCGGCAAGAACGACAGGCTGACGGCCCCAATGAAAAACCAACCCATCGGCCAGGACCCCGGACCAAACGCGTCCAGCATCAGCGGCAGCGCGGTTCCGGCCAGAACGATGCCCAAACCTCCGCCCGAGCCAAACAGGATCGCAATGGCCAGCGCGTTGCGGCGGGGATCATCGCGAAACAATCCGGCGGTCAGAACGCCGGCGGTGGAAAAGGACATCGCGCCAAAAAAGCCCGCCAGAATCCGCCAAAGCGTCTGCCACCACAGGGCGGCGTTCATGCCGGTCGCCAAAAGCGCCAGCGTGGTGGTGATCAGACCAAAGGCAAACAGCCGCGACGGCGAAATGTGGCGGATCAGCAGCATGGTCAGGATCGCCCCGGCAATATAGCCAAGCGCATTGGCGGTGTTCAGCCACCCGGCCTGTGCATAATTCCACCCCATCTCGGATTTCATCGCCGGCAGCATCAGCCCAT
>NVQY01000201.1 GCA_002400675.1 Paracoccaceae bacterium
TTGCCGATACATTCCTGCCGCGCGAGGGCTGGCGCGACCTGATAGAATTACTTGAGGCCAGCGGCGATGCGGCACTTGTCGCGCGCCACGCGGTGGCCCCGCCAAAGGCGGCGATGCAGGATCACCTTGATCTGATCGACCGGGTATTTGCGTGTGAAACGCTGGGCGACATCACCGCCGCGTTGCGTGCTGAGGCCGGGGATTTCGCCGGAGCTGCGTTAAAGGCCATATCACGAAACTCTCCGCTTTCAATGGCTTGCGCGGCGAAGGTCATCCAGAATCTACGCGGGTCGGGTGGTGATATCCGCGCGGCACTGACGCTGGAATACCGCTTTACTTATCGTGCCATGGAGATGGGCGATTTCCTTGAAGGTATCCGTGCACAGATCATCGACAAGGATCGCAATCCGGTCTGGAAACATAGCGATGGTGTGGTTCCGGATCAGGCCATCGCGCAAATGCTGGCCCCGCTAGGGGACGCCGAACTGAATTTTGCATCAAGGGAGAAGAACATGAAAATCGGATTTATCGGTCTGGGCAACATGGGGGCGCCCATGGCCGCCAATCTGGCCGCTGCGGGCCATCAGGTGACCGGCTTTGACATGGCAAGCGTCGCGGTGGACGGGGTGAACATGGCCGCCTCGGCCGCCGAGGCCGCCAGTGGCGCGGATGTGGTGATCACCATGCTGCCCAACGGCGCGATCTTGCGCAGCGTCGCGGGCGAAATCATCCCCACCATGCGCAAGGGGGCGACGTTTCTGGATTGCTCGACCGTGGATGTGGACAGCGCGAAGGTCGCCTCGCAAGCCGCTGAAGATGCGGGGTTATTGTTTGTTGATGCGCCGGTTTCCGGGGGCGTCGGCGGGGCCTCGGGGGGCACGCTGACCTTTATGGCGGGCGGCACGGACGCGGCCTTTGCCAGCGTCGAACCGTTGTTTGACATCATGGGACAAAAGGCGGTGCATTGCGGCGTGGCCGGGGCCGGTCAGTCGGCAAAGATCTGCAACAACATGATCTTGGGCGCGACCATGATCGCCACCTGCGAAGCCTTTGCGCTGGCGGACAAGCTGGGGCTGGACCGGCAGAAAATGTTCGATGTGGTCAGCACCTCGTCCGGTTATAGCTGGACCATGAACGCCTATTGCCCGGCGCCGGGTGTGGGGCCGACCTCGCCGGCCGACAATGGCTATAAGCCGGGGTTTGCCGCCGATCTGATGCTTAAGGATCTGCGCCTGTCGCAACAGGCCGCCGCCAGTGCCGATGCGGACACGCCCATGGGCGCGCTGGCCGCCGCGCTTTATGCCCGCTTTGTCGAAGAAGAGGACGGCACCGGTCAGGATTTCAGCGCCATGTTGCCCCGGTTCGAAAAGCGCGGGCACCAATAGCCCCGCCTGTAAACGCTTACCCCGCCCCTTTTGGGGGCGGTAACGTCCCGGTTTTATACGGCGTCCAGTCTTTGATATCCGGGTAATATTGCCGCCGCCACGCCCGTACCTTGGGGTTGAACACGCGCCGCCACACCGGCGGCACCATCGCCAGCGCGGTCATCGGCGGATAGCCGGTCGGCAGTTGCGGCACCTGCGCGTTGTCATAGATCTGCAACAGCGGATAGCGGCGCATCGGGTGCACATGGTGGTCGGCGTGGCGTTGCAGGTTGATCAGCAGCAACCCTGAAACATGATGCGCCGAATCCCACGAATGATGCGGGCGCACCGGTTCATATTTGCCGTCCCCGAGATATTCGCGGGTCAGCCCGTAATGTTCGACGTAATTGGTCAATTCCAGCTGCCAGACCGCGACAATGGCCTGAAACGCAAACAGACCGATCCCGGCCCAGCCGCCAATCATATAGGCCAGCATCAGGAAAAAAGCCTGCAACGCCAGATACTTCCAGATCGGATTTGACAGATGCCACGGTGACCGCCCCCGGCGCGCAAGCAACGCCTTTTCCGCCCGCCACGCCGACCCCGGCCCCTGCCACAGAACCCGTGGAAACACCCGCAGAAACCCCTGATTATAGCGCGCCGTCACCGTATCGCGCGGCGTGCCCACATAGGGGTGATGCACCAGCAGATGCTCGGTACGAAAATGCCCATAGAGCACCAGCGCCAGCAAAAGATCGCCCAGATTACGTTCAATCCGGCTGGGCTTGTGCATCAGTTCGTGGGCATAAACGATGCCAACGGTGCCGGTGGTCACGCCGATGCCAAACATGATGCCAAACACCTCAAGCGTCGAATAACTGGCAACCCGCGTCAGATACCACAGCGTGCCAAACACCAGAACGAACTGGATCGGGAACCATATCCAGGTGAGCAGACGGAACCAGAAAAGCGCCTCGTCCGGGGTGTCCGGGTCCGGGTTGGTTAGGTTGCGCCCCAGAACCATGTCGAGCAGCGGCATCAGAACCCAGCCAAACAGCGGGATCAGCCAGATGGTCCAGCCGCCTTTCAGTACCGCCAGCGCCACCAGCGGGACAAATATCAGGGTCAGCCAATAGGGCCATGCGTGCAGCGGCGCATAGGCGGGGATATTTGTGGTTGCGGTCATCTCTCAACCTTTTTGTTGCTTTGCGGGGCGTGGCGCGGGATCAGGCGCAGGTGGATGCCGTCGCGCGCGCGCACGGTCAGATGGGCGACCGGCACCGGGTCGCGGCCCTCAACGCGTTCAAACCGAAAGGCGCGCACCAGCATCGACAGCAACAACGTGCCCTCGGCCATGGCAAACGCCGAACCGGGACACACGCGCGGCCCGGCAGAAAACGGGATATAGGCGCGGCGCAGGCAGTCCTTGCCGTTGGGGGTGTCAAAGCGGTCCGGGTCAAATTCGTCCGGGCGCTCCCACAGGCGTTCGTGACGGTGCAGGTGCCACGGCGACAGGATCACCTGCGCACCGGGTTTCACTGCACGCCCGCGAAAGGTCTCGGGGCGGGTCGCCTCGCGCACATACATCGGCACCGGCGGGTAAAGCCGCATGGTTTCACGGAACACCGCGCGCGACTGGCGCAGCTTTGACAGGGTGGAAAAGTATATCTTGTCCGGGTCGGACGCCGCTTGCGCCTCAACCGCCAGCTTTTCTTGCCACTCGGGGTAAAGCGCGAGCAAATACAGCGCCCAGCCCAGCACCGCCGCCGAGGTTTCATGTCCCGCAAGGAAAAAGATCGCCACCTGATCGGTCATTTCCTGTTGGTCGAACACCTGTCCGGTTTCAGGGTCCGGGGTGGTCATGATCTTGGTAGCCAGATCGTCAGGGGCCATGCCCACGGCAATCTCGCGGGCGCGCGCATCGGTCAGCCGGGCAATCAGATCGCGGATGGTGCGCGCAGTCCGGCGGGTTTTGCGCGAATGAAACCGTGGAAACCAGTGCGGCAAGGGCAGGACGGCGGCAATGTTGGCCACCGGCTGCGCCTGTTGATGTTCGCGAAACGCGGCAAAGGCAGCGGATGCGGTTTCGTCCTCTATCGGAATGGAAAACAGCGCGCGGAAAATTACGTCCATGGCCAGATGGCTGGTGTGGCTTTCGATTTCCACCGGGGCACCGTTGGCCAGCGGCAACAACCGCTCGACCGCCGCCACGCCGCTGTCCCACATGACGGGGAACACGCTGCGCAAACGGCCGCCTTCAAAGGCCGGGTCGATGATCCGGCGCTGATGTTCCCACAGATCACCGTTCGAGATAAACACCGACTCGCCCAACAGCGGCTTCAACCCAACCCGGATGCGTTCCGATTTGGGGAAATCGCGCGGGCGCCCCTTTAGCACCAGTTCCACCAGTTCGGGATCGTTGCACAGGTAAGAGCGAAAGAACGGCGTGCGCATTTCTGCCATCCATGCGCGATACAGGCGGGCCGGTTGCGCCGACAGGATATCCTGTCGGAACAGCTTGAAATACGTCCAGATCGAAACCTTGCCCCGGCGCGCCTGTGGTTTCGGAGGCAGCCCGGGGGGCGGTCGTTTGGTCATGCCGGGTCCGTCGTCAAACACGTCTTCACCTCGCCTGTTACCCCTTCAGACCTTCGGCCAAGGGATCGGCGTGTCATTGACGAGCGTCAAGTTTTGCCGGCAATCGGGCAAGTGATCCGCATATGCCATAGGTTTGCAGCAATAGGCCGCGCGGGTGCCCTTACCCCGCCTTTACGGCGGCCCTGGTGGCGCGAACGATCTCTTGGGTTGACGGCAACGTCGCGCCGTAAGCCGGCCCTGTGGCGATAAAGCAATCCTCGGCTGTCACCCGCGACACCCGGCCCCGACCGGCCTCGGCAAACATCGCCATCAGCGCCTCGCTTTGCGATCCAGTGTGGCGGCATTCGTCAACAATCACCACCTGCGCGCAATCCTTGGTCGCCTGCAACACCGCGTCCTGCGCCAACGGGGCCAGCCAGCGCAGGTCAATGATCCGCGCCTTGATGCCGGATTTGGCCAACACCGCCTGCGCCTGTGTGCACAGATACCGGCCATTGCCGTAGGTGACAAACGCCACATCGCGCCCCTGCCCGTGCACCCCGACCTGCCCCAATGGCGCGACCTCTCCGGCCTTGGGAAAGGTCCGCATCCAGCCGCCATCGCCGGCCTCGTGCAAATCGCGCATCGGATACAGCGCGATCGGATCAACCATCACCACCACGCGCTGTTCCTCGCGCGCCAGGCGCACCGCCTCGCGGTACATTAATACCGCGTCCAACCCGTCCGACGGACAGCCAATGATCAGCCCCGGAATATCGCGCAGCACTGCCAGCGAATTGTCATTATGGAAATGCCCGCCAAAGCCCTTTTGATAGCCAAGCCCGGCAATCCGCAGCACCATCGGATTGCTGAATTGCCCGTCCGAGAAAAACGGCAAGGTCGCCGCCTCGCCGCGCAATTGGTCCTCGGCATTGTGCAGATAGGCAAGAAACTGAATCTCTGGCATCGGGATAAAACCGTTTTGCGCCAACCCGATAGCCAGCCCGAGAATGCTTTGTTCATCCAACAGCGTGTCAATCATCCGATCCGCGCCAAACCGCGCCTGTAGCCCCTTGGTGACGCCGTAAACACCGCCCTTGCGGCCAATATCCTCGCCCATCATGACGATTTCGGGGTGCGACAACATCAGGTCACTTAGCCCCAAATTGATCAGCTTGTTCATCGGCTGCGGCACGGCTTGCGCACGCATGTCGGCGCTGCCAAAACTGTTGATACGCGCGGTGTCCGATGGCGTATTGCGCTTGGCTACAGAGCGTTTTGGCGGGATCAGCGCGGATTTGACCTGTGCGGCAGTTTGCAGATGTGGGCGCTGCACGGCGCGTTCGGATTCACTTTCAGTACGCGCCCAAAGCTCTTGATATTCCTTGATAATATCCTCTGTCGACGCGACCCCTTCGGCGATCAACCGGGCGGCGGTATGGATCAACGGATCGTCCCGCTCGGCGGCCTCGATCTCGGCCATCGGGCGATAGGCGCTTTCCACATCCGGGCCGGCATGTCCGTAAAGCCGCACGCACCGCATGTGCAGCGCGACCGGTTTGCGCAGGCCCCGCGCATGTTCAACCGCCCGGCGCGCGGTCAGATAGGTATCAACCACATCCAACCCGTCGCAGGTCATATAGGTCAGACCGGGGCGCGATTGCAAAACGGCCGCAACCCAGCCTTTGGGTGACTTGGTGGAAATGCCTATGCCATTGTCCTGACAAAGAAATATCAACGGCATCGGCGCATTTTGCCACGCGGTCCAACCCGCACTGTTCAACGCGCCCTGCGCGGTCGAATGGTTCAGCGAGGCATCGCCAAAGCTGCACAGAACCACCGCATCGCGGGCATACTGCCGTTCCAACGGGGCCACGCGGCGGGCAAGACCAACCGAATACGCCGCCCCAACCGCCTTGGGCAAATGGCTGGCAATGGTCGAGGTCTGCGGCGGAATGCTAAGCGCTTTGGACCCCAGCACCTTGTGACGCCCGCCGGAAATCGGATCATCGGCGGCGCAGGTAAAGCTAAGCAGCATATCGCGCAGCGGATTTTGCCCCGGCACCTGCCCCGCACGGGCAATCTGAAACGCCGCGTCGCGATAATGCAGAAACGCCGGATCGTCGGGGCGCAACGCATGGGCAATCGCCGCATTCCCCTCGTGACCGGACGAGCCGATGGTGTAGAACCCCTGCCCTTTGGCCTGCAATTTGCGCGACATCCGGTCCAGATGCCGCGACATGACTTGCGCACGAAACAGCGCCATAAGGTCGCCGTGGCCTAACCCCACGTCCTTGGCTGACCCGGCGACACCGGGCAAATCGCCCGACTCAAGGCGTTTCCCGAACGCCTCATGAACGATTTCTGCGCGATCCATAGCCTAGAAAAACGCCTGAAGCCCGGTCTGCGCCCGCCCCAGAATCAGCGCATGCACATCATGCGTGCCCTCATATGTGTTCACGGTCTCAAGGTTCATCATGTGGCGAATAACGTGGAATTCCAACGAGATACCATTGCCACCATGCATGTCCCGCGCCATCCGCGCGATATCCAGCGCCTTGCCACAGTTGTTACGCTTGATGATCGAAATCATCTCGGGCGCGGCGCGGGCTTCGTCCATTAACCGCCCCACCCGCAGGCTCGCCTGAAGACCCAGCGTAATCTCGGTCTGCATATCCGCCAACTTACGTTGAAACAGCTGCGTCTGCGCCAGGGGCCGGTTGAACTGATGCCGGTCCAGCCCATATTGCCGCGCCGCATGCCAGCACGATTCGGCCGCCCCCATGACCCCCCAGCTGATACCATAACGGGCCCGGTTCAAACATCCAAAAGGCCCTTTAAGTCCTTGAACATGTGGTAACAAAGCGTCTTCGCCCACCTCGACCCCGTCCATCACGATTTCGCCGGTGATGGACGCGCGCAATGACATCTTGTTCTGGATTTTCGGCGCACTCAGCCCGGTCATCCCCTTTTCAAGGATAAAGCCACGGATTTTACCATCATGGGCGTCCGATTTGGCCCAGACCACAAACACATCGGCAATCGGCGCGTTGGAAATCCACATCTTGGATCCGGTCAGTTTATAGCCCGTCGGCGTCTTTTCGGCCTTGGTTTTCATCCCCGCAGGGTCACTTCCCGCGTCCGGTTCGGTCAAGCCGAAACAGCCGATGAATTCTCCGCTGGACAGCTTTGGCAGGTACTTTTGTCGTTGTTCTTCAGACCCATAGGCATAGATCGGATACATCACCAAAGAGGATTGCACCGACATCATTGACCGGTATCCGGAATCAACCCGCTCTACCTCGCGCGCCACCAATCCATAGCTGACA
>NVQY01000202.1 GCA_002400675.1 Paracoccaceae bacterium
GTGACATCATCCGCGAAACCGTTCAGGTGAATTCCACCGAAGGCGTGCGATTGGTGCGCGGCAGCCATATTGTCACCCGCAAGCTGTTCGATCACGACAAATGTTACTTTTTCCAGGGCACCGACGGGCGCATCATTTTTGCCATTCCCTATGAAGAGGACTTTACCCTGATCGGCACCACCGACGCCGAACACAGCGACCCGGCCGTGCGTCCCGAATGCACGCCCGAGGAACAGGCATATCTTCTTAAATTCGCCTCGCAGTATTTCAAAAAGCCGGTGACGGATGACGATGTGGTCTGGTCCTACTCCGGGGTGCGCCCGCTATATGATGATGGGGTCAGTTCCGCCTCGGCGGCGACGCGCGACTATGTGCTGTCGCTTGATGATACTGACGGCGCGCCGTTGCTGAACGTGTTTGGTGGCAAGATCACCACCTATCGCAAGCTGGCAGAGGCCGCCTTGGCCAAGCTTTCCGTGCATTTCCCAGTAATGTCAGAGGCTTGGACAGTCGATGCCTCGCTGCCCGGGGGGGATTTCCCGGTTGATGGGTTTGATCCGCTCGTGGCGCGACTTAAGGTGGATTACCCATTTCTGGATCACCGCTGGGCCACGCGCATGGCGCGCCTTTATGGCACCGAAGCCTGGGGCATTCTTGGCACGGCCAAATCGCCCGGCGATCTGGGCACAGATTTTGGCTCTAACGTGACGGCCACCGAAATCGACTGGTCGGTCCAGAACGAATGGGTTTGCACGGCCGATGATTACCTGTGGCGGCGCACCAAACGCGGCTTGCGGTTTTCGCCCGAGCAGACCAGCAAACTCGACGCCTACATTGCACAGTCTGTGGCCGGTCAGGACAAGGCGGCAGAGGCCTGAAAGGACCCGATGGCGCACCCCCTAATTGGAACTGGCTTTGCCGCCGATGTTTTGCAAGTATGCAAACAGGATGCTTACCATAAAAGCACCATTTCAACGGGAGTGAACATAATGAAAAAATTGATAGGGGCGGCGCTGGCCGCAACCATGCTGACCAGCCTTGCGCACGCCGCCGAGGTCAAGATCGGCTTTGTCACGACGCTGACGACAGGGGCCGCCGTGATCGGCAAGGACCAGCAGAACGCGGTCAATCTGGCCATGAAGCACATGGGCAACAAGATGGGCAATCTGGACGTGAACCTGATTTTCGCCGACGACGGGTTCAAGCCCGAGACCGGCAAACAGGCCACCGACAAGCTGGTCAAACAGGATGACGTGGATTTTGTCGCCGGGTACATCTGGTCGAACGTCCTGCTGGCCTCGCGCAAATCGGCACTGGATGCGGGCAAGTTCCTGATCTCTGCCAACGCTGGCCCCGGTCCCGTTGCGGGCAAGCTGTGCAACGAAAACTTCTTTTCCGCCAGCTGGCAGAATGACCAGACACCAATGGCGATGGGCGAGGTTCTGAACCAGAACGGTGTCAAGTCGCTGTATATCATCGCCCCCAACTATGCCGCCGGCAAGGGTATGGTCGCTGGCGTCAAAGCCACCTTCAAGGGCGAAATCCTGGGCACCGACATGACCAAATGGCCAAGCCAGCTGGATTTCTCGGCAGAACTGGCCAAGGCCAAGGCGTCCGGCGCGGATGGTTTGTTCATCTTCTATCCCGGCAAGGCCGGTGGTGCGTTCATGAAGCAGTATCAACAGGCCGGTCTGAAAGACAGCCTGCCGCTGTATACCGTGTTCACGGTTGATGCCCTTAGCCTTCCCAAGTTTCAGGCCGCCAACTTTACCGACGTTCTGGGCTCGCAGTTCACTCAGCAGTGGGACCCGACGCTGGACAACGAACAGAACAAACGGTTCGTGGCTGATTTCCGCGCCGAATATGGCAGCTATCCATCGTTCTATGCCGCACAGGCTTACGATTCGATGTTCCTGATCAAATCGGCCGTTGAGGCGGTGAATGGAGATCTGACCGATATGGATGGTATGCGCGCGGCAATGAAATCCGCCAGCTATCCGTCGGTACGGGGTGAATACACCTACGGCAACAACCACATGCCGATCCAGAACTTCTATCTGCGCGAAGTGGTGGTAGGGCCCGATGGCAACTGGACCACAAAGGTCGTCAAGACCGTGTTCGAGGCGCATCAGGATTCCTACGCCAAGGACTGCCCGCTTAAGTAAGAGCGACGGTTCCAACATGGGTGGCCCGGCGATTTGCCGGGCCACCAGAGCAATATTACCGGAAAACTGATTGTGGATTATACGCTTCTGTTTGTGCAGGTGTTGAACGGCGTTCAGCTGGGGCTGTTGCTGTTCCTTGTGGCCTCGGGCCTGACGCTGGTGTTTGGCATTCTTGATTTTGTCAATCTGGCGCATGGGTCGATCTATATGGTGGGCGCGTTTATTGGCGCGTCGCTGACATTCTATCTGGGCAATTTCCTGTTGGCGGTGCTGATCGCGCTGCCGATCACCGGGTTGGTGGGCTATGCAATCGAACGGCTGGTGGCGCGCAACCTATATGACAAGGACCACCTTGATCATGTGCTGGGCACGTTCGGGCTGATCCTTGTGCTGAATACCTCGGCGCATTTGATCTGGGGGCCCGAAGGCATTGCCGTGCCGCTGCCCGCATGGCTGGACGGACAGGTCGAGCTGTTTGAGGGTGCGGTCATTCCCACCTATCGTCTGTTGATCATCGCCACAGGACTGGGGGTTGCTGCCGGGTTGTTCTGGCTGGTCAACTATACCCGCCTTGGCATGTTGATCCGCGCCGGGGCATCCAACCGCACCATGGTTTCGGCGCTGGGCATCGACATCCAATCGCTGTTTGCACTGGTGTTTGCCCTGGGCGCGATGCTGGCCGGGTTGGCGGGGATGTTGATATCGCCCATCACCGAGGCGTCGATTGGCATGGGCGGGCAGATCATCATCACTACATTCGTGGTCATCATCGTCGGCGGCATCGGGTCGATGAAGGGTGCATTTATCGCCGCCATCCTCATCGGGTTGATCGACACGCTGGGCCGGGCTTTTCTGGGCGATCTGTTTGAACTGGTGATGAACGCGGATGCGGCCCAAACCGCAGCGCCCGCGGTGTCGGCGATGATGATCTACATCCTGATGGCCGCGGTTCTGGCGGTGCGCCCGCAGGGCCTGTTCCCGCCAAAGGTGCGTTGATGGGAAAGCTGACACGAACCGGGTTTATCACCGTTCTGGTGATGGTCGCACTGGCCGTTCTGCCGCCCATGTTCCTGTGGTCGGGCCAGGCGTTCTACATGGATCTGGCGACACGGTTGGTGATACTGGCGATTGCCGCCGTCAGCCTGAACCTGATCCTTGGGTTCGGAGGGCTAGTGTCCTTTGGCCACGCCGCATTTATCGGGCTGGGGGCCTACGCCGCCGGTATCCCGTCCTATCACGCCACCTGGGGCGGGTTCGAGGCGATTGCGACCTATAACGGGCTGTTCCAGATCGCCTTGGCGGTGGGTATATCGGCGCTTTATGCGCTGGTGACCGGGGCTATCGCGCTGCGTACCAAGGGTGTGTATTTCATCATGATCACCATGGCCTTTGGTCAGATGGCATATTACTTTTTCCTGTCGCTAGACATCTACGGCGGCGACGACGGGCTGACCATTGATGTGCGATCCGAACTGCCCGGGATTAATCTTGATAACCCGCTTAGCCTGTATTTGCTGGCCTATGTCTCGCTTGTGGTGGCGATGGTGATCAAGTTCCTGATCGTCAATTCGCGCTTTGGCATGGTGTTGCAGGGGGCTAAGGGCAATCCAGAACGCATGGTCACGCTGGGCTACAACATCTACCTTTACCGGCTGGTGGCCTATGTCATTTCCGGCGCGATGGCCGGGTATGCGGGGTTCTTGCTGGGCAATTTCACCACCTTTATTTCGCCCGACATGCTAGACTGGACCCGCTCGGGCGAGTTGATGTTTATGGTGATCCTGGGCGGGGCCGCCACCATCGTCGGCCCGGTTCTGGGCGCGTCAGTGTTTATCCTGTTAGAGGAAATCCTGTCCTCTTACACCATCTTCTGGCAACTACCGTTTGGTCTGATGTTGATCGGAGTCGTGCTGTTTATCCGGGGCGGGTTGATGGGGTTCTTCAAGGGCAAGGGGGACTGAAATGAGCGCGATTCTTAACACCTCGGCCCTGTGCAAAAGCTTTGGCGGCGTTACGGCCACCGACAACGTGTCGTTAGAGGTCGAAGCAGGAGAGCTTCACGCCATCATCGGTCCCAACGGCGCCGGCAAGACCACGTTGATTTCCCAGCTTTCCGGGGCGTTGAGACCGGATTCCGGGGTGATTGAATTCAAAGGACAGGACATCACAACGCAACCGGCCCATAAACGGGCGCGACTGGGGATCACCCGGTCGTTTCAGATCACCTCGCTGGTCATGGGCATGTCGGTGCTGGACAACGTGGCGCTGGCAGTTCAGGCGCGCGACGGCCATTCGTTCCGCTTTATCAAACCCGCCCGCAAGATCCGCCACCTGCGCGACGCGGCGATGCAAAGTCTCGCGCACGTCGGGCTGGATGCGCGCGCAGACACCGCCACCAGCGCCCTTAGCCACGGCGAACATCGCCAGATGGAGATCGCCATCGCGCTGGCAAGCGGGGCCGATCTGATGTTGCTGGACGAACCGATGGCCGGTCTGGGGCCAGAGGAATCCAACACTCTGGTAAGTTTCCTGAAAACCCTGAAGGGCCAGCGCACCATTCTGTTGATCGAACATGACATGGACGCGGTGTTTGCGCTGGCCGACCGGATTTCAGTGCTGGTTTACGGGCGCATCATTGCCACCGGCACGCCGGGCGAGATTCGCAACAATGCCGACGTGCGCCATGCCTATCTGGGTGAGGAATAGGCGATGCTGAGTATATCCGGCCTGACCACGCATTACGGCAACTCACAGGCGCTGTTTGGCATCGATCTGGCGTTTGGCAGCGGTCAGGTGGCCACCTTGCTGGGCCGTAATGGCATGGGCAAGACCACAACCATCAACTCGATCATGGGGATTGTGCGCGCCAGCGGTGGATCGGTCGAATTCGACGGGGCTGAATTGGTCGGGATGCCGTCGTTCAAGATCGCCAATCTGGGGATCGGGCTGGTGCCGGAAGGGCGCCAGATTTTTCCCAACCTTTCGATGCGTGAAAACCTGATCGCCACGGCCAGCAATCACCTTGGCCGGCCTGACCCGTGGACCGTGGACCGGGTTTACGAACTGTTCCCCGAACTGGCCACGCGCAAGTCGTCGATGGGCAACCTGTTGTCGGGCGGCGAACAGCAAATGCTGGCGATTGGCCGCGCGTTGATGACCAACCCCAAGCTGTTGATACTTGACGAGGCCACCGAAGGTCTGGCCCCGCTGGTGCGACAAAAGATCTGGACCGCCCTGAACCAGATTCGCGGCCAGGACATGTCGATTTTGGTGGTGGACAAGAACCTGACCGACCTTCTGAAGATCGCCGATGTGAATTTCATCATCGAACGCGGGCAAGTGGTGTGGTCCGGTGATTCCGAGGCCCTGCGCAAAGACCGCGACGCGCTGCACCGGTATCTGGGCGTTTAAGCGGCCGTTGTCGCGATTCCGTGCAGGCTGCTTTCCAGAAGGTGGCGGGTATAGGGGTGTTTGGTGCGCATCGCGCGCATATCCTCGACCCCCAGCGTTTCGACGATCTCGCCCAGTTGCATCACCGCAATGTCGGTGCAGATATGCCCCACCACCGCCAGATTGTGACTGACCATCAGGTAGGTCAGTTTGTGTTCACCCCGCAGATCGGTCAGCAGGTTCAGGATTTCCGCCTGAACTGACACGTCCAGCGCCGAAGTGGGTTCGTCCAGCAACAGGATTTCCGGCTCCGGGGCCAAAGCGCGGGCAATCGCCACGCGCTGGCGCTGACCACCCGACAACTGATGCGGATAGCGGAACCGGAACGCAGGCCCAAGCCCCACATCGTCCAGCAGTTTGGAAATACGCCGGTCAACATCGTCGAACCCATGCAGCATCAGCGTTTCACTTAGCACCTGATCAACCGAATGGCGCGGGTGCAGCGACGCGTAAGGGTCCTGAAAAACCATCTGAACCTTGCGAAAGAAATCCCGCCCGCGTGGGGATTGCACCGGTTTGCCCATCACCTCGATCTTGCCGTTCCAGGTTGACGCAAGCCCCATCACCGCCCGCAGGATGGTGGACTTGCCCGACCCGCTTTCGCCGACAAGGCCGAAACTGCCGCCCTTTGGCACATGCAGCGAGGCGGATTTGACCGCGTTCACCCGTTCTTCGTGGTTGCCGAACCAGACGTTCAGCCCCTCGATTTCAATACTGTTCTCTGAACTGCTCATGTAACGATCCCCGGATCTGTTTCCCACGCAGGGTCACGTTTCAGCACCTCAAGCCGGTCCTTTGGTGCATCAAGACGCGGCAGCGAATTCAACAGCCCCTGCGTATAAGGGTGCTGCGCCTTATGCAGCTTGCTGGCGGCAATAGTTTCGACCACACGGCCCGCGTACATGATCAGCACCCGATCGCAAAAGCTGGAGACCAGATTCAGGTCGTGGCTGATGAAAATCAGGCCCATGCCGCGATCCTTCACCAGCTTGTCCATGATTTCCAGCACCTGCATCTGTACCGATACGTCCAGCGCTGATGTGGGTTCATCGGCGATCATGATTTTTGGGTCGGGGATCAGCATCATGGCGATCATGATGCGTTGACCCATGCCGCCCGACACCTCATGCGGGTACATGGAATAAACCCGTTCGGGGTCGCGGATTGCCACCGCTTCCAGCATTTCCAGCGTTTTGGCCTTGGCAGCGGACTTGGAGACATTGTTGTGCAGCCGGTAGGCCTCGGAAATCTGCGCGCCAACCTTCATCACCGGGTTCAGCGAGAATTTTGGGTCCTGCATGATCATCGAAATCTGCTGGCCGCGCACCTTGCGCATTTCCTTTTCAGAGCGCCCCAGCAAATCTATGCCTTCCAGATCAAGCCGGTCCGCCGTCACCATCCCCGGCGGGCGGATCAGGCGCAGGATGGCGCGCCCGGTCATGGATTTGCCCGACCCGCTTTCGCCAACGATGCCAAGGCGTTCCTTGCCCAGTGAAAAGCTGACACCCTTCACCGCGTCGAACACGCCGTTGCGGGTGGGGAATTTGACCCACAGGTTTTCGATGTCCAGAAGGTTGCTCATGATTTACCTTCCTTCGGGTCCAGCACATCGCGCAGCCCGTCGCCCAACAGGTTGAACGCC
>NVQY01000203.1 GCA_002400675.1 Paracoccaceae bacterium
CAGATCAGGCAAACTGTTCACGTTCTAAGCGGGCAGATCCCGGTCCATCGCTTCAAGCGCGCCCTTGCGCGCAGAGCCGTTCGCAAGGTCCGGCAATTCCATCTCAAGGCACGACCCCACGTCCACCAGCGACCACGCGTTGCCCTGATAATCAACCACCGAAGTACCCGCGCAGGTGGTGCCGGGGCCGGCGGCGCAATCGTTCTGGCCGGCCAGCGCCACGCCATAGCATTTCTCTTTTGACTGGCCAAAGGCGGTGCTGGTCTGGCTTGCCAACGCGGCGGCGACCGCGCCTGCCACCACAAGTGTTTTTACGGTGTTCGACATTTTGGTGTTCCTCTTGGGCTAAAGTCTTGATGCTGCACAACTTAACTGTTTGTTGCGCGCGACAGAATACACGAGCCTGTGCCTCACGCGCCCGTCAGCCTGTGTGACACCGGATTTGGCGACAAAGCACTGAAATCGCCCGTTTGTTTTTTTGCGCCCCCTGGAACTGGGGCGCAAAAAAGATCCAAAAACCAAGGATTATTACAACATATCCGGCGGCGTCGCGTCGGTTGCCAACGTGTTTGTTACATCAATCAGGGTCTCGACGCTGGTCTGTTTCTGCCCCAACCGCCGCACGGTCACGGTGCGTTCTTCGACCTCGCGTCCGCCCACGGCCAGAATGACCGGCACCTTGCCGACCGAATGTTCGCGCACCTTGTAGTTGATCTTTTCGTTGCGAATATCGGCCTCGGCGCGCACGCCTGCCGCTTGCAACGTGGCCACAACTTCGGCCACATAATCATCCGCCTCCGAGGTGATCGAGGCCACAACCACCTGACGCGGAGCCAGCCAGAACGGCAATTTACCCGCGTGGGTTTCGATCAGAATACCGATGAAACGCTCAAACGATCCCAGACAGGCGCGGTGCAGCATATAGGGGCGATGTTTCGCGCCGTCCTCGCCCACATAACTCGCGTCAAGGCGTTCGGGCAGGTTCGGGTCGACCTGAAACGTGCCACATTGCCATTCACGACCAATCGCATCGGTCAGTTTGAAATCCAGTTTCGGGCCATAGAATGCCCCTTCGCCGGGGTCCAGCGTATAGTCGTTGCCGGTGGCTTTGATGGCATTTTCCAAAGCGTTTTCAACGTGATCCCAGCTTTCATCGCTGCCAACCCGCTTTTCGGGACGGGTGGCGAACATGATCTCGAATTTCTCAAACCCCAGATCTTTGTAGACCGACGACAGGAAGTCGATGAACTTGGCGCACTCGGCCTCGATCTGATCTTCGGTGCAGAAAATATGCGCGTCGTCCTGCGTGAATCCGCGCACCCGCATGATCCCGTGCAGCGCGCCTGACGGCTCATAGCGGCTACACGAGCCGAATTCCGCCAGCCGCAACGGCAGGTCGCGGTAGGACTTCAGACCTTGGTTGAAAATCTGCACATGACACGGGCAGTTCATCGGTTTCAGCGCGTTGATCGCCTTTTCGCGCGCGTGCTCCTCGTCCACTTCGACGATGAACATATGCTCCTGATACTTGTCCCAATGGCCCGACGCGACCCACAGTTTGCGATCCACCACCTGTGGCGTGTTCACCTCTTGATAGCCATCGGCGCGCTGTTTGCGGCGCATGTAGTTCTGTAATTCGGTGTAGATCGTCCAGCCGTTGGGATGCCAGAAAATCTGACCGGGGGCCTCTTCCTGCATGTGAAACAGGTTCATCTCGCGGCCAAGTTTGCGGTGGTCGCGCTTGGCGGCTTCTTCCAGCATATAGAGGTGTTTTTTCAGCTTTTCCTTGTTGGTAAAGGCCACGCCGTAGATGCGCTGCAACATTTCGCGGTTGCTGTCGCCGCGCCAGTAGGCACCGGCAATCGACATCAGCTTGAAACTGTCGCCCGGCAGCTGTCCGGTGTGTTGCAGATGCGGCCCACGGCACAGGTCCTGCCAGTGGCCATGCCAGTACATGCGCAAGGGTTCGTCGCCGGGAATAGACTCGATCAACTCGACCTTATAGGGTTCGTTGGAAGCCTCGTAATGCTTGATCGCGCGCTCGCGGTCCCAGATTTCGGTGGTCACGGGATCGCGTTTGTTGATGATTTCTTTCATCTTTTTCTCGATCAGCCCTAGGTCTTCGGGGGTGAACGGTTCGACCCGGTCAAAGTCGTAATACCAACCGTTCTGGATCACCGGGCCAATGGTGACCTTGGTGTCGGGCCAGATTTCCTGCACCGCGCGGGCCATGACATGGGCCAGATCGTGGCGCACCAATTCGTTCGCCTGAACCTCGTCCTTCATGGTGTGCAGGGCGATGGTCGCATCCGTGGTGATGGGCCATTGAAGGTCCCAATGGGCACCGTTCACCGTGGCGCTGATGGCCTTTTTGGCCAGCGAATTGGAAATGCTGGCGGCCACGTCGCGCGGGGTTACCCCGGCGTCGAAATCGCGTGAATTGCCGTCCGGAAATGTAAGGGAAATCTGGGCCATTTGTCTGGCTCCTCGTCGGTTTGGCGCCCACTGAACGCCCGGTTGCGGGTTATATGCGCGGCCTGTTTGCGCCGCGTTGCAGCGCAAGTCAAGCCTTTGGCAGGTGCGGGGCAATCGGCCCTTTCATCTGACCCCGTTGCCCCTTACCCTGCGAAAACCCGGCCAATTATCCAGAATGCGCCCATGCCATTTGTTATCTTACGCCTTTTTGTCCTGCTCAGCGCGGTCGGATTCCTGTCCTCTTGCGTGCGTGCGCCGCAACTGGTGGGTATCGACAATCCCGAAATCCCGGTCGCGTCGGTGGTCGAGGCGACCAAGCGCAAGATATTCATGGTTACCACCCGCGAAGCCTCCGAAGCGGCCGGCGTGTTCTATTCGGATGGCCGCGCGCCGGGCATTGGGTTTTCCTCGGTAACGGTGTCGATCCCGCCAACCCACGTCATCGGAGAGCTAGAGCGCCCCACAAGGTTGCCGCCCGATCCAAAGACCGAATTCGCCATTGTCGATCCAGTGATATTTGACACCGACAAGGTGTTCATTTCCCGCATCAACCGCGAACTGGCCAAGCTGGCACCAAAGGATCGCAACATCCTGTTCTTTGTGCATGGCTACAACAACACGGTCAGCGATTCCCTGCTGCGCATCGCCCAGTTTTCCGAAGATACCGAGTTTCGGGGCGTGCCCGTGCTGTTTTCATGGGCCTCTGCCGCGCGGGCCGGCCGCTATGTTTACGACCTGAACAGCGCGTTGATTGCGCGGCCCAGAATACTGGAAACGGCCGCCGTTCTGCGACGG
Source organism: Paracoccaceae bacterium (assembly GCA_002400675.1). Taxonomy (GTDB): domain Bacteria; phylum Pseudomonadota; class Alphaproteobacteria; order Rhodobacterales; family Rhodobacteraceae; genus NVQY01. The sequence goes on from NVQY01000203.1 coordinate 3,271, forward strand.
ACCAATGCCCGGGGGCTCAGCCTGTTTGCCCATTCCATGGGCGCGTTCCTGACCATGGAGGCGATGGTGCAAGCCCAGTTGTCGGGTCAGTACAAACAGAACGTAGGGCTGCTGGACAATGTGATGTTAGCCGCCCCGGACATTGATCTTGACCTGTTCAAAACCCAGCTGGCCCTGTTGCCCCGCGAGAACCGCAACATCTTTGTGTTCATCTCGCGCGATGACAAGGCGCTTGGCTTTGTCCGGCTCCTGTCAGGGGGCGTGGTGCGGGCGGGGGCCGCCAGCGAAGACGATCTTGCCGGGTTGGGGGTCACGATCATCGACCTCAGCAAGGTGGACGATTCATTCTCGGGCACGCATTCGAAATTTGCCGGCTCGCCAGAGGTTGTGCAGTTGATCGGCAACAGCCTGAAACAGGACAATTACAACAAACCGTCCCGCGCGGCGACTTTGGTCGATGTGCTGGACGGGGTTCCGGTTTTGCGCGTCCTGACCCCATGAGCAAGCGGTCCGGTGCCCGGCCAATCGCCCTATTAGTGCGCGAACCCACCATGAAAGAGGCAGCAAATGGTAAAGTTTCTTGAGACCGATCAGGGCCGGCGCATCGCCTATCACCTGACGGATGGGCACGGTCCCTGCATCGTCTTTCTGGGCGGTCTTAAATCTGACATGGGCGGCACCAAAGCGGTGCATCTTGAAGGGTGGGCACGCGCCCGGGGGCAGGCATTTCTGCGGTTCGACTATTCCGGCCACGGCCAAAGCAGCGGCACGTTCGAGGCCGGATGCATCGGTGATTGGGCCGAAGATACCCGCGCCGCCGTGTCGGCGCTGACCGCTGGCCCGCTGATCGTGGTCGGCTCGTCCATGGGCGGGTGGCAGGCGTTGTTGCTGGCGCGCGCGATGGCGGACCGGATCGCCGGGATGGTGACAATCGCCGCCGCTCCGGATTTCACCGAGGATGGCTATTGGGCCTCGTTCAGCGACGAGCAGAAAGCGGCGTTAGACCGGGACGGCCAGATCGAACTGCCCTCGGATTACATGGACCCCTACATCATCACCAAACGCTTGATCGAGGACGGGCGCAAACATCTGGTTCTGCGCGCGCCCTTGTCGCTGCCGTTCCCGGTGCGGGCCTTGCAGGGCACCGCAGATACGGCCGTATCAACCGAGGTCGCCTTGCGTCTGTTGGAGCACGCGACCTGCCCGGATATGCGCCTGACCTTGCTCAAGGATGCGGACCACCGGTTTTCCGATGGCCCCTGTCTGGCGATGATCGAAACGGCCGTGCTTGACTTGATGAAGGGGGTAGGGTGATGCGCAGGGTTGGCAGGTTTTTGGGCCGGTTTCTGGCGATTGTTGCGCTTTTGTTGGTTGGATTGTGGGTGTTTGGACCTTACGAAGACGTCGACCTGAAAGCGTCCTTTGAGCCGCGCAAATTCGGCGAAGGCGTGCAGGTCTATTTCGAATCCATCGAATCTGGCTTTACCGACATTACCCCCGGTACCGAAAAACGGGTGATCTGGCAGCCCGGTTTCAAGGAACAGCGCACGCCATATTCGGTGCTGTATGTGCATGGGTTCTCGGCCACATCCCAGGAAATCCGCCCAGTGCCGGACCGGATTGCCGACGCCTTGGGGGCCAATCTGGTTTACACGCGGCTTCAGGGTCACGGGCGCGGGGGGGCGGCACTGGCGACGGCCTCGCCCTCGGTTTGGATGCGGGATTTGGCCGAAGGTCTGGCGGCGGCGCGCGCGGTTGGCGAACAGGTGGTGGTGATTTCGACCTCGACCGGGGGTACGTTGGTGGCGGCCGGATTGCTGGACCCGGAAATGGCGCAAAACGTGGTGGCGTCGATCTTTGTCAGCCCAAACTTTGGCGTCAACGACCCGCGTGCCTTTTTGATGACATGGCCCGCCGCGCGCTATTGGGTGCCCTTGTTGTTGGGCGGGGAATACTCGTCCGAGACAACCGATCCGCAGGTGGCCAAATTCTGGACCACCACCTATCCGTGGTCGGCCTTGCCGCCGATGGGCGTGCTGGTCAACAAGGTGGCGGGGCTGGATTTCTCCGGCGTCACCACGCCCGCGTTGTTCTGGTTTTCCAAGGATGACCGGGTGGTGCGCCCGGACATCACCCAACAGATTGCCGACCGATGGGGTGGGCCGGCCACGGTGCAAACCGTGACGATGGGTCCGGGGGACGACCCCAATTCGCATGTCATTGCCGGGGATATCCGCTCGCCGGGGCAGACGGGGTCGGCAGTTTCGGGTATGCTGGCGTGGTTGGCGCAGCAAGGGATAGAATGATGGAGCAACGGGTTAGCCTGATCATTCTGGGGGTCGCGAACATGGACGCGGCGGCGGCGTTCAACCCGTTTTCACCGCTTGCACCCGACGGCTCATTCCGCTGGAACGGGTTTGACTGATGCGCCGCCCCGGATCAATGCGGGGCCTTGAAAACCTTGGCCGTGTGCGCCTGTCGCGGCACTTTTTCATGCGCGATTTCCTCTATTCCGAGATCGCCAATGTGCATACGCTTCAGAACATCCCCGACGACCCCGATCTGGCGATTGAAACCGGGCGGGCGTTTTGCCGGACCCTGCTTGACCCGCTGGAAGAAACCTTTGGCCGGATCGCCGTGCGCTCTGGCTATCGCTCAGCTGAGCTGAACCAGTATGGCAATGAAAACCGCCTGAATTGTGCGCGCAATGACAACCCGCTTGAGTGTCATATCTGGGATTGGGGCCGGGGAGAGGCCCGTGTTGCCGGCGCGTCGATCGTCATCCCGTGGTTCGCGGATCGCTATGAACAGGGGCGCGACTGGCGCGATCTGGCGTGGTGGCTGCATGATCATCTGGACTATTCGGAGATCTGGTTTTTCCCCAAACTCTGCGCCTTTAATCTGGTGTGGCGCCCTGTGCCGCGCCGCCGGATCGACAGCTATATCGCCCCGCGTGGCAGGTTGTTGGCACCGGGGGCAGAGCCGCAGGTAACCCGCGCCCAACGGCAGGCACGGTATGCAGATTTCCCACGCTTTCGCGGAATTTCCTACCCTTGAATTCGTCGACGCTTGCCGGACCCAAAGGAAACCCGTTAACAAGGCGACAAAACAGATAAAAGGGGCAAGGCATGACGGAACCATTGGTATTGATCCCAGGTATGATGTGTGACGACCGGGTGTTTGCGCCGCAAATCAGGGCGTTTGGGGCAGAGCGGGCGATTATGGTCGCCCCGATCACAATAGGCGACCGGATCGAGTCCATCGTTGTCGGGTTGCTGGATCAACTGCCGGAAAAATTCGCGCTGGCCGGGCATTCCATGGGGGCAATCGTGGCGATGGAGGTGCTCAAACGCATCCCCAAACGCGTCACCCGCCTGTGCCTGATGAGCAGCAATCCCCTGCCCGAATCGCCCGCCTTTGCCGCCACCCGCGAACCGCAGATCATCGGCGCGCAAGCGGGGCGTCTGGACGAGGTGATGCGCGACATGTTGCCAGAGGGGTTTCTGGCCCCCGGTCCCGACCGGATCGAGATTCAGGCCCTGCTGGCCACCATGGCCGCGGACCTTGGCCCAGAGGTGTTTGTCGCCCAGTCACGCGCGCTGCAACGTCGCCCGGATCAACAGGGAACCCTGCGCAAATGCACCGTGCCGACCCGCATTCTCTGTGGAGAGCTGGACGTTCTGACCCCGGTGCGCCGACATGAATTCATGGCCGGCCTGATTCCGAATGCAGAGCTAAGCATCATTGAAAATGCCGGGCACCTGCCGACGCTGGAGCAGCCTCAGGCAACCACCCAAGCCATGCGCGAGTGGCTTGATCAGCCGTTTGTACTGCGCTGAACCGGGTAAAGCAGCGCGCGTTCCTGTTTGCTAAGAACCACGGGTTCCGCCACGGCGGACCCGGTTTGAGCGTCGAAAAACGGGGTGTTACGCCATCTTCCGGACAGGC
>NVQY01000204.1 GCA_002400675.1 Paracoccaceae bacterium
TACGGCACCAACCTGCGCGACACAGCCGGCGTTCTGGCGCTGGCCACCGAAGCCGGAAGTGCGGTGATCGACCCGGTCAGCTACTCCAACCGGCTGTCGCGCGCGGGCGGCAGGCTGTCGACGCAGGAATCCGCATGGACCCTGCTGGCGGCACAGGCGCTGATCAAATCACCGGAACAATCCGGCCTTCGGGTCAATGGTGCCCCCCTCAACGGCCCGTTTGTGCAGGTGCTGGAGGATTCCGAAACCTTGGCGGGGATGCAGATCACCTCGGCAGACGGGCGCAGCACCGACATCACCCTGACCACCATGGGCGTCCCCACCGTGGCCCCTGCGGCGGGCGGCACCGGCTATAGCATCGAACGGCGCTATTATGACATGAACGGCGTACCGATCGAGCGGCGGGTGTTCACGGTCGGCGACCGGTTTGTGACGGTCCTGACGGTGACTCCGTTTGAGAACTATGGCGCGCGGCTGATGATCGACGACCCGCTGCCGGCGGGCATCGAGATCGACAACCCCACCCTGTTGCGGTCGGGCGATGTGGGGGGGCTGGACTGGCTGAAACCGACCTTTGCCGAACATTCCGAGTTCCGCTCGGACCGATTTCTGGCGGCGGTGGATATCACCAACGCCAAGGTGGTGACGCTGGCCTATGTGGCGCGCGCGGTGACGCCGGGTCAGTTCCACCAACCCGCGGCCTCGGTCGAGGACATGTACCGCCCGCGTAACCGCGCGCGCACGGCGACGGGCCGGGTGTTCGTGACCAAATGAAACCCAACGCGCTGATCGTTGCCGTGATGCTGTTGCTGCTCGCGGCGGCGGGGCGCGACGCGTTTGACGACTGGGTTAAGCGGACCGAACTGCCGCTGACACTGGCCGAGGTTTCGACCGAAGTGCGCGACCGTAATGGTGATTTGCTGCGGGTCTATCAGGTGGGCAATGGCGTTTGGCGGCTGGCCCCGCAGGCCGGCGGCGTCGATCCGGGGTTTCTGGCGATGCTGGTGCGTTACGAGGACAAACGGTTCTGGACCCACTCTGGCGTGGACCCGTTGGCAATGCTGCGCGCGGTTGGGCAGGCGATCTGGAACGGGAAACCTGTGTCGGGTGGCTCAACCCTGACCATGCAGGTGGCGCGCTTGTTAGAGGACGGCCCCACCGGGCGCTGGTCCGGCAAGTTGCGCCAGATCCGCGTGGCATTGGCGTTGGAGCGGCGGTTTGACAAACAACGGATCCTCACGTTGTACCTGACCCACGCGCCATATGGAGGCAACCTTGAGGGTATCCGCGCGGCGACATTGGCGTGGTTCGGCAAGGAACCGCGCCGCCTGACTCCGGCAGAGGCGGCGCTTTTGGTGGCCCTGCCGCAATCCCCCGAAACCCGCCGTCCTGACCGACAACACCTGCGCGCGCGCGATGCCCGCGACCGGGTGCTGGCGCGGATGCAGCAACAGGGTGTTCTGGACGCAAGCGAGGCCAAAGTTGCCCGCCGTGCCGATCTGCCCGCGCAAATGCGCCCGTTTCCCCGCCTTGCGGCGCATCTGGCCGACCGTGCAGTGCGGGCCGCCCCGGACCAGCCACGCCACGATCTGACGGTTGACCGCGAGGTGCAGATCAAGATGGAGGCGCTGATCGAAAAGGCCGCCCGGCGCGCGGGGGGGCGTCTGTCGGGCGCGTTGATCGTGGCGGATCACCAGACTGGTCAGATCATCGCCTCGGTCGGCTCTCCCGGCTTTGACGGTGCGGGCGGGCGGCAAGGGTTCGTGGATATGACGCGCGCGCTGCGCTCGCCGGGATCGACGTTGAAACCGCTGATCTATGGCTTGGCGTTTGATCAGGGGCTGGTGCATCCCGATACTTTAATCCGCGACGCTCCGGTCAGTTTTGGCCGCTACACGCCGCAGAATTTCGATGGCCGGTTTCGCGGGGACATCCGCGTGCGCGAAGCGTTGCAACTGTCGCTGAACATCCCGGTGGTGAAGCTGACGCAGGAACTTGGGCCCGCGCGGCTGATGGCAGCACTCCGGCGGTCGGGGGCGAATCCGAAACTGCCGGGCGGGGCACCGGGGCTGGCGGTTGCGCTGGGCGGGGTCGGGATCAGCCTGTTTGATCTGGTACAGCTTTACGGCGGTCTGGCGCAGGGCGGGCAGGGGCGTGCTCTGTTCGCTGATCTGGGTGCGGGGCGCGCGGAACAACAACGTCTGATATCGGACGTCGCCGCCTGGCAGGTGGGCAATATCCTGCTGGGCGTGGCCCCGCCACCGGGCGCGCAGGCCGGCGTGCTGGCCTATAAAACCGGGACATCCTATGGCAACCGCGACGCCTGGGCGATTGGCTATGACGGGCGCCACGTGATCGGCGTGTGGATGGGGCGCGCCGATGGCACCCCGGTACCGGGCGCGTTTGGCGGACGATTGGCCGCGCCGGTTCTGTTCGAAGCGTTTGGCCGCCTGAAACCGGCCTTTGATCCGGCCCCACCGCCGCCGCCGGCCACATTGATTTTGGGCGCGGCTGAACTGCCACTACCGCTGCGCCGGTTCCGGCCCCGTGGCGCGGTGTTTGAGGAACCGGGCGACGCGCCACAGCTGACCTTTCCGCCCAATGGGGCCAGACTGGCGCTTGAGGACGGGCCGCTAAGCGTCAAACTGCGCGGAGGGATCGCCCCCTTCACGGTCATGGCCGATGGCCGCCCGGTGGTCGCAGGGGTTCGATTGCGCGAATTTTCCATTCCCAATCCGGGACAGGGATTCTCGACACTTGTGGTGGTGGACAGCAAGGGTCGGTCCGATAGGGTAAGCGTTCAACTAGAGTGATGCGCTGTTTGCGGAGGAAGAAAATTCGCCGAATTTTCTTGGGTGCGTCTGGCCGCACGCGGCTGCCCTATTGCCGCCCTTCGCGTAGCCAGCCACCGATGATGAACCCGGACGCGACCAACAAGATCAACCACCCCGGCAGCAACGGCATTTGCGTCACATCGCGGGTCTCGTAAGCCCCGCGTGGTGTCAACCCGATCCAGCCGCGCCCTGCTGCCGGGCGCCCTGCGCGCACGATGCGGATCGACGGCAAACCGTCCTCTATCCGAAAGGTGCCGCCGCGCATTGGGGCGATCACCGGCTCGAACAGGGCAGGCGTGGCAATGGTATCCTCAAATTCACGCGGGGCGGCGGGGCCAAGGCCGATGACCGCCTGTTGGTCGCCTTCTTTCAGCCGGTAGAGGCCGATTTCCGGCCCGTCATACAGCGCCTCGAACCGGCCGGGGCTGACCTCTTTCAGATCAATGCTCAGGGTTTCGCCATTTGGCCGCGTCACCGTCACCGGGCCTGCCGTCTGCGCCAGCGTGCTGCGAATGATACGCATGGATTGCCCGGTTGCCTCGGCCCACAAGGCTTCTTCTTCCAGTTCCGGTTCCTTCATCATCCAGTATGCCAACCGCCGCAACAGTTCCAACTGCGGCCCGCCGCCCTCGTAGCCACGGCTCCAGAGCCACGCCTGATCCGAGGCCAGCAACGCCACGCGCCCTTCGCCGACCCGGTCAAGGATCAGCAACGGGCGGCCCTCGTAGCCTGACATCACCACCGATCCTCTGCTGGGCACAACGTCGATCTGGCGCAACCAGGGACCCCAGTCGCCCGCATCGGGCAGGCCGGTTGTCACCGGATGGCGCATGCCCAGCTCGGTGACCTTTGGCAGATAGCGTTCCTCGATCACCCGGGCGCTGGGCTCGGCTGGCAATACCTTGCCAAGGGGCGAGCGGTAGAGGCTGTCGGCCCCGGCAAAATCCGGCCCCGCCGCCACCAGAACCGCGCCGCCCTTGGCAATGTAATTGGCGACATTCTCAAGATAGATCGCCGGCAGGATGCCGCGCCGCTTGTAGCGGTCAAAGATGATCAGGTCGAAATCGTCAATCTTGTCGAGAAACAATTCGCGCGTGGGAAAGGCGATCAGCGACAGTTCATCTACCGGCACCCCGTCCTGCTTTTCCGGTGGCCTCAGAATCGTGAAATGGACCAGATCAACCGAACTGTCCGACTTTAGCAGGTTGCGCCATGTACGCCCGCCCGCGTGTGGTTCGCCCGACACCAGCAGCACCCTTAGCCGGTCGCGCACGCCGTTCATCTGTACCAAAGCAGAGTTGTTGCGGTTGGTGATCTCGCCTTCCGCTTCGGGCACCGTGAATTGCAGCACATTGCGCCCGCCGTGCGGCAAGGTGATGGGCAATTCGATGTCCTGCCCGATGGGTACGTTAAAGCGTTCCGGGGTGGCCCCATCTATCGAAATCTCCAGCGGCGCAGTGGTGGCCCCCCGCGGCGCGGCACCGTTATCTTCGATCCGCAAGGTCAGGGTCACCGATTCGCCGATGATGGCAAAGGCCGGCGCGTTGCGCACGATCAACCGGCGGTCCCAGTCGGTCGCCCGCCCGGTCTGTAACAGATGCAGTGGGGCCGGAAGGTCCGGCGCGCGGTCGATGTCATGCACCTGCCCGTCGCTAAGCGCGATGATCCCGGCAATGCGGGCGCTGGGTTCCTCGGCCAATGCCTCGGACAGGGTGGTCATCAGGGCAGTCCCAGTGTCGCCCTCGCCGTCGGGTACTTTAACGCGGCGGATTTCGGTGTTGGCGCGGCTGGCGAGGGACGCCACCAGCGCCTCGGTTGCAGCGCGCATCTGTTCGGGGCGGTCGCCCAGAGCCTGACTGGCGCTCTGATCCTCGATCACCAGCACGATGTCGCTAAGTGGCGTGCGGTCCTCGACCTGATAAACCGGCCCGGCCAGCGCGCCGATTAGGGCCAGCGCGCCAAGCCCGCGCCATGCCCAGCCCGCCAGCCCGCGCCACAGCGCCAGCGCAATTCCGGCAAATGCCACAACGGCAATGGCGGCCAGAAACGGCCACGGGATCAGCGGGTCAAATATCAACGTTCCGGTCATTGGCCCAACCTGTCCAGCAGGGCAGGCACATGCACCTGATCCGATTTGTAATTCCCGGTCAGCACATGCATCACCAGATTGACGCCAAAACGGTACGCGATCTCGCGCTGTCGTTCCCCGGCGAAACCACGCCCGACCGGCAGCAAGGGGCGGCCATCGCGATCAATCGCCCAGGCCCCGGCCCAGTCATTGCCGCCGATCACCACCGGCGTCACCCCGTCATTGAGGTTGCGAAACGGCATGCCCTCGGCCTGTTCGGCGTCCGGTGGGGCGGCTTCGACCCAGACATCGCGGCTATTGTAGCGACCGGGGAAATCCTGCAACAGATAGAACGTGCGGGTCAGAACGTGGTCCCCCGGCAATGGTTCAAGCGGTGGAATGTCCAGCGGTGCTGCCAGTTTCTGCAACTTGCGCCCATTTGGGCTAGAGGTGCCAAACCGGGCAAAATTGGCATCACGGGTGTCGAACAGGATCAACCCGCCCGAGCGCAGATAGGCGTTCAGCTTGGCATAAGCCTCGACCGACGGGATCGGTTGATCCGGGGTGATCGGCCAGTACAGCATGGGGAAAAACGCCAGTTCGTCCCGCTCAAGGTCGATGCCCATGGGCGTGCCCGGTTCAATTGACGTGCGAAAGAACAGCGTGTCCGACAGGCCCAGCAACCCGGCCTGCGCGATGTCATCAACCTCTTTGTTGCCGGTCATAACATGCGCCAGCACCAGTTCAGAGGTGGCATCAATGGCAAACGTGGTGTCCTGTTCATCCTGCTGCGCCCACGCGCCCTGCGGCATCGCCAGACCCAGCCCAATCACCAGACCCAACGCCGCCGTCCCTGCGCGCGCACCAATCCCGAGGCGACCCGTCAGGACCAACGAGGCGGCCACATCCAGCGCCAGCAACAACAACGCTAACCCCAGCAACGGCCCGCCCAACGGGACTTCGCCCTGTGCGCTTAGCCCCTCGACCGGAATACGGGCGGGCCAGTCGGCAGCCACCAACTCGCTATCAACCCCCAGCACATTACGCGCCAATACGCGATCTTCGCTGGCGTAGATTCCGGGGCGCAGGTCGGGGCCTAACGGGGCCTCGGCCAGCGCCGGGCCATCGACGCCGGGCAGGGTTGCGGCATCCACCAACTCTCCGAACCCGTTCAACACTTGTTTGGGAACCCATGTGGTGCCCTCCAGTTCACTGGCCTCGGGCGGTTTGGCCGACGACGACACCGCCAGTCGTTCCAACATTTCGACAAACAACCCCGACAAGGGTAAAGTGGACCATTCGGCATTGGCAGTAACGTGAAACAACACCACCTGCCCCTGTCCCAGCGCCTTGCGCGTGACCAGCGGCGTGCCGTCACTGAGGGCGGCAATCACCCGGTCGGCAAGGGTCGGGTCCGGTTGCGCCACCACCTGCGAGGTGACCCTGACATCGGCTGGAATGCGCAGGCCGAAAAACGGCGATCCTTCGGCAAATGGTGCCAATTCCTTTGGCTCTCCCCAACTCATCGCGCCACCCACGCTGCGCCCCCCGGCGCGCAGGCGTACCGGCATCAGCGGGTGTTCGTCATCGCGGCTGACATCGCTTGCCGCCAGCCTTGGCCCGGCAAAACGCAGCAACATGCCGCCCTTTTCCACCCACGCGATCAGCGCAGCTTCGTCCGCGTCCGACAGGGCGGCCACATCGGCCAGCACCACCACATCCGGGTTGGCAGCCATCAGATCGACAATCGCGCCCTCCAGCAAATCCGCGCTGGGCTGCAAGGCCTGCCGCAGGTAATGCAGCGGCGACAACAGCTCCAACCCTTCGCGATCATCGCGCCCGGCGATCAGCGCCACTTCGCGCCGTCGCAGGCTGTCGTCGGTCAGGCTAAGGGCACCGGCGGATTTCTGGCCCTGTATTTCAAATCGCGTGATCCGCGCGCGCAGTTCCGCCGGCAGCGACAAGGCGGTTGTGGCGCTAAGCTCTCCGGCGGCGAACTGTGCCGGGACGGCGGCCAGAACCCGCGCGGTCCCCGCCGGGTCGCGCCCCTGCGCCAGAATGGTCACCTCGCGCGCGGGGCCGGGATTTGAGCGCACCACTCCCAGTTCAAACGCGCCGTTTTCATAGCGCGCCGGGGTCAGTCCCAGAATCGCGCCGCCGCTTTGAAACACCCGCACATCGCCGCGGGCCTCAAGGGCACCAAGCATCCGGTCGCGGCCTTCATAGGCCAACCCGTCGCTTAGCCAGTTTGTGTCAAACCCGCCCTCGACCGTCGCCAGCGCGTTTAGCCCGGCGTCGATCAATGCGGGCGAC
>NVQY01000205.1 GCA_002400675.1 Paracoccaceae bacterium
GCTAGCCCGCCAGCGCGTCCAGCACCGGGCATTCGGGCACGTCCTTGCCCGAACACTGGCTTGCGGTTGCCACCAGAACCTTTTCGATCCCCTGCAAATCGGCGATCTTGGCGCGCACTTCGGCGATGTGGCTTTGAGTGCGCTCCAACACTTCGGCGCAGGTCTGGGTGTCGCCATCCACCAACCCGAGAAACCCGCGCACCTCTACCAGCGTAAAGCCAAGTTCGCGCATTCGCATGACAAACCGCAAGCGGCGCACATGCGCATCGTCATAGACCCGAAACCCCTTAGCGGTGCGCGGAGGGTCGGGCATCACGCCGATCTTTTCGTAATAGCGAATGGTCTCAAGATTACAGCCCGTCGCCCGCGCCAGACCGGCCCGTAACAAAGTCTTTACCGTTTTTTTCCCAGCCACGTTAAATTACCTGTTGCCTCTGTATCAGCTACAGACCCTAGACAGGGCGAGAATCAAACGCAAGCAGGAGTCGTCGCCCCATGTCCGCAACCCAAGACCCATCCATATCGTCACGCGAAAACGACGGAGAAACTGGCAACCGGATCGCCACGGCGGGCAGTCTGTTTGGCGCGTTGGCCATGACATCATGCTGTATCCTGCCGCTGGTTCTTGTCAGCTTTGGCGTCGGCGGCGTCTGGATTGCCCAACTTACCGCGCTTTATGCCTATAAATGGTACACATTTTCGGTGGCCAGCGCCTTTATCGGCTATGGCTTCTGGAAGGTACACCGGGCCGAAACCGGCGAATGCCACGAAGGCACGGCCTGTGCCCGCCCGATCAACCGCCGCATCATGAAAGCATCCCTGTGGCTGGCCACCGTGGTCACCGCGATCGCGATGATCTTTCCCTACGTAATTTCCTATTTCATGCCGTACTAACGAAAGGACGATAAATGAAAACCCTGCTAGTAGCCCTTGCGGCTGTTTTACTTGCCAGTGGTGCCGTCATGGCCGCGCCACAACAAGCCAGGATCGAAGTGAGCGAATTGTTCTGCCCCTCATGCCCGCTGATTGCGGCGCAGGCGGTGAAATCAATCGACAGTGTCGAAATCATCGAAGGCGACTACGATCAGGACGCCGAAACCATCGTGTTTCTGGTGTCCTTCGACGACGCGGTGACAAATGCCGAGGAAATCGCCGACGCGCCGTTTGAATACGGCTATCCGGGGCGTGTCCTTGAAATGCTGACCGGCTCATGATCCGGGTCTGATTGGGAATAGCATCAATGAACGAAGATAACATGTTAACGCGCGGACTGATCGGCAGCGTCGTCGCGGCGGTCTGCTGTTTCACACCGCTGCTGGTGGTCGTGGTCGCCGGGGTCGGGTTGTCGGCCTATATCGGCTGGCTGGATACGCGCTGTTCCCGCTGATGTTCCTCTCACTGGCGGTGGTGGCGCAGGCCCTGTGGCTGCGAGCGGGCAAACCGGGCAACAGCCCCAGAACCGTGGCCATCGCCGCAGCAGTCGCGCTGTCGGCCTTGTTGTTCTGGCTCGAATTCCGCTACGCGCTGCGGATCTCGATTGGCGCGATGCTGGCGGTTGGGCTATATGCGCTGTGGCTGGCGCGCGCGTCCTCTGGGGCGGTCAAATCCGACGCCAACTGATTGCCTTCAAAGGAAAGATACCGACATGAAAGATATTCCTGAAAGCCCAACGGGCGGCGGTTACGACCTGATCGTCATCGGCGCAGGCTCGGCCGGGTTCTCGGCTGCCATCACCGCCGCCGAGTCCGGCGCGCGGGTGGTTTTGATCGGCCACGGCACCATTGGCGGCACCTGTGTCAACGTCGGCTGCGTGCCGTCGAAATTCATGATCCGCGCGGCTGAAACCCAATATGTCGCGCGCGAGGCCAGCCGTTTTCCCGGCATTCACGCCGAGGCGGACGTGACCGACTGGCCGGCCTTGGTTCAGGCCAAACGCGATCTGGTGGGCAAGTTGCGGCAAAAGAAATACATCGACATCTTGCCGCAATATGACGCTGTGACCTATGTCGAAGGCGCCGCCCGGCTTGAGGGCGACGGCGTGCGGGTCAAAGACACCCTGTTCAGCGCGCCCAAAGTGCTGATCGCTACCGGCGGGCACCCGGCGACCCCGGATATTCCCGGCCTTGAGGATGTGGATGCCCTCGACAGCACATCCCTGTTAGAGCTTGATGCCCTGCCCGAAAGCCTGATGCTGCTGGGCGGCGGCTATGTCGGCGTGGAACTGGCACAGGTGATGGCGCGGCTTGGGGTACGGGTGACGATTGTCTGCCGCTCGCGTCTGTTGCCACAGGCCGAACCCGAAGTGTCCGAGGCGCTGACCGGCGCATTTGTCGACGAGGGTATTCTGGTGGTGCGCGGCGTGGCATACGACTCCGTTCGTCAGGACGAGTCAGGCGTTGCCCTGCGTCTGATCCGCAATGACAAAGCCTTTGATTTAACGTCGCAAAAGCTGGTGCTGACCACCGGGCGCGTGCCCAACACCGATGGCATGGGGCTAAAGGAAGCCGGGGTCGATCTGAACCCGCACGGGGCGATCATCATCGGCGATGACATGCAGACCAGTAAACCGGGGATCTATGCCGCCGGGGATGTCACCGACCGCGATCAGTTTGTTTACATGGCCGCATACGGTGCCAAGGTCGCGATCAACAACGCGCTGGCGCTTGAGCCGATGCGTTATGACAATGCCACCATGCCATGGGTGGTGTTTTGCGACCCCCAAGTGGCGGGCGTGGGGTTGAGTGAGGCCGAGGCAAAGGCCGCCGGTCACGAGGTAAAAACTTCGGTTCTGGGGCTGGAACATGTGCCGCGCGCACTGGCGGCGATGGACACGCGCGGGGTGATCAAACTGGTGGCGGATGCCAAGACTGACCGGCTGCTGGGTGGTCAGATCATCGCCCCCGAAGGGTCGGACACGGTGCAAACGCTGGTCATGGCGCTAAAGTTTGGCATGACCACCAAAGCACTGGCCGAGACGATTTTTCCCTATCTGACCACAGTCGAGGGGTTGAAACTGGCGGCGCAGACCTTTGACAAGGACGTGGCCAAGCTGTCGTGTTGCGCAGGCTAGGAGGCGCTATGACCCCCGCGCTGATCTTTGCCTTTACCGCTGGCGCTGTGGCGACCATCAACCCCTGCGGCTGGGCCTTGCTTCCGGCGTGGTTCGCGCGGCGGATGAATAATGCGGGCAGCCTAGCGCCGGTGGTTGCCGCCCTGCGCGCGGGGGCGCTGGCCACCCTTGGTTTTGTCGTTGTTTTTGGGCTGGCCGGGGGCGCGCTGGGCCTTGGGGTCGCATGGATGGGGCAGGTGTTGCCTTATGTGGGGCTAGGCGTGGGCGGCGTGTTGGCAGTGGTCGGGGTTGGCACGCTTTTTGGCACCAAAAATGCAGCGTCGGTGCCGGGGGGCAAGACCTGTCAGCGCATCAGCGATCGCCACGGCTGCCTTGTTTTTGGCATTGGCTACGGCCTTGTATCCTTGTCCTGCACCTTGCCGATCTTTCTTGCCGCGATGGGGTTTTCCCTGACCGGGACGCCGGTTGATCTGGTGGTGAACATGCTGGCCTATGCGGCGGGCATGGGCACGGTTCTGTCGACGCTGGGCATCGTCGCCGCCACCACCGGGGCCGGGTTTGGTGGGGTATCCGCGCGCGGTCATGTGGTTCTGGAATGGCTCAGCGCGGTGCTTTTGTTGGTCGCGGCGGCCTATGTGCTGTTCTACTGGGGCCGGGTGGTTTTGGGCGATGTCATGACCGAAAACGCCATCATCAACATCGGTGACAGCATTTCCGGTGGCTTGCGGTATTGGCTGGCCTATGGGCTTGGCCGCTGGGCATTGGCGCTGGCGTTTGGGTTGTTGGTACTGGCCGGATTGGCCGGTGTGATAAAGTCCCTGCTGCGATCAGGGAAAGCCGCCGAACAGGCGGAGCAAGCCTGTGAATGACCTGAATCCACGCGACTCGTGGTTTGATCTTTCGGTTGTGTCCGACCCGATGGTCAGGGACGCGCTGGGCCATCTTCTGACCGACTGGCGGATGCGCAAACGCTGGTCCGACCTGACACCTGCGCATCGCGACCTGCATCGCGCGATCCTGCGCGCCTATCTGGAAACCGGCAAACCGCCGTCGCAGGCCGACCTGCCCGCCCCGGCCCTTGCGGACCTGAGCACCCGTGATCTGATCGTTCTCGATCAGGGGAGAATCGTCGGGGCCTACCCCTTAACCTCGCGCCCTTCGCGGCATCGGGTCAATATCGCCGGGCGCGAGATTGCCGCTATGTGTGCCATCGACGCGTTGGGGATGGGGGCCATGGCACGGCGCGACGCGCAGGTGCGTTCAAGCTGTGCCCATTGCGATGCGCCGGTTGAGATCGACGACCGGCACCGGGCTGGCGATTGATCGCGTGCACCCGGAAAACGCCCGCATCTGGGCCGGGGTCGCCCCGGTCGCAGGCTGCGCCGCCACCAGCCAATGCCAATCCATGCTGTTGTTCTGCAATCCCGGCCACCATGAGGATTGGCGTAAAACCAACGCGCCAAATGGCCGAGGCTATAACCTTAGTCCGGCGCAGGCCCTGCAACTGGGCGCGGCGATTTTTCGGCCCTTTTTGGACGGCTATTGACGGGGCCTGAGGATGTGCAGTCTTAAACCACCACGACTTTCAACTCTCCCAAGCCTTGGATCGTGCCGACCATCACATCACCGCGCACAACCGGCCCAACCCCGGCAGGGGTGCCGGACATGATCACATCCCCGGCGGCAATGTCGTAATACTGCGACAGATAGGCGATCATTTCCGGCACTTTCCAGATCATCTGGTTGAGGTCGGCGTCCTGTCGGACCTCTCCGTTTACTGACAGCGCGATCCGGCCGTGATCCGGGTGGCCAACAGCCGCAACCGGAGACAGCGCGCCAACCGGGGCCGAGCGTTCAAACGCCTTGCCGATTTCCCACGGGCGCCCGGCCTTTTTCATCTGCCCCTGCAAGTCGCGGCGCGTCATGTCCAAACCGATGCCATAGCCATAAACGTGGTTCAGCGCGTCACCCTGCGCAATATCGCGCCCGCCGCTTTTCAGCGCGACAACCATCTCCATTTCGTGATGCACGTCCGCAGACATGGGCGGATAGGGGAACGTGCCGGACGGGTCGAGGTTCTCCGCGTTCTTCTGGAAAAAGAACGGGGCCTCACGATCCGGGTCGTGGCCCATTTCAATCGCGTGGGCGGCGTAATTGCGCCCGATGCAATAGACCCGGCGCACCGGGAACACACCGCCGCCTTTGACGGGAATGGTTGGGCGGATTGGTTCGGGGATCACGGTTTGGGTCATTTCATTTCCTCGCATCGGTTGGTCCGGCGGACCGTTCAGTAAAAACTTTGCGGATCAATATCCACACTTAAGCGTAAATCGCCCTTCAGGCGCAACGGCGCGATCCAACGGGTCAGTGCCTGTTGCAGGGGCGCGTCCTTGGCGGCCTTGACCAGTAACCTGACCCGGTGGCGTCCACGAATACGGGCAATCGGCGCGGGGGCCGGGCCAAACACCTGCGCGCCGATTGCGCGCAGCGCGCCGTCGTTGCGCGCCAGCACATTGCCCAGATCGAACACCGCCTCGGCGTCACTGCCCGACAGGATGATCCCGGCCATGCGCCCAAATGGCGGCACGCCGGCCATGCGGCGCCCCTCGGCCTCGGCCTTCCAAAAACCTTCCTCGTCGCCCGACAGGGTGGCGCGAATGACGGGATGTTCCGGCTGGAAGGTCTGCAACAACGCCTGCCCCGGTTTTTCCGCCCGCCCGGCGCGCCCCGCGACCTGACGCATCAGCTGAAACGTGCGTTCCGCAGCGCGCAGATCCGACCCTTGAAGGCCCAGATCCGCGTCAATCACCCCGACCAGCGTCAACAGCGGGAAATTGTGCCCCTTGGCAACCAGCTGCGTGCCGATGATGATGTCGGTTCCACCCTTGGCGATATCTTCGATCCCCGCCTTCAGCGCCCGCGCACTGCCAAACAGATCAGAACTCAGCGTGGCAATGCGGGCGTCGGGGAACAGGGCGATGGCCTCTTCGGCCAACCTCTCGATCCCCGGTCCCACGGGGGCCAGTTTCCCCTCGGCCCCGCAGGACGGGCAGGTCTCGGGGATCGGTTTGGTCTCGCCGCACTGATGGCACATCAACCGCTTGAGAAACCGGTGTTCGACCATGCGCGCATCGCAATTATCGCAACCGATCTGCTGCCCGCAGGCCCGGCACAGCGTCACCGGCGCATAGCCGCGCCGGTTGATGAACAACAACGCCTGTTCGCCTTTCGCCAGCCGGTCGCTCACCGCGTCCCGTAGGGTGGGTGAAACCCACGTCCCCGGCTGCATCTGTTCAGCGCGCATATCAATCGCGCGCATTTCCGGCAGAACGGCAGCCCCGAACCGCGACTTCAATTCGATCCGCTGGTATTTCCCGACCTCGGCGTTGACCCAGCTTTCCAGCGATGGCGTGGCACTGGCCAGAACCACCCGCGCGCCGCACATGGCCGCACGCAGCACCGCCATGTCGCGGGCGTTGTACAACACGCCATCTTCCTGCTTGTAGGATGTATCGTGTTCCTCATCGACCACGATCAGCCCCAGGTTCTGGAACGGCAGGAACAGCGCTGACCGTGCACCGATCACGACCTGAGCCTGCCCCTGCCCCACCATCCGCCAGATCCGGCGGCGTTCGGTCATCGTTGCCCCTGAATGCCATTCGGCCGGCTTGGCACCGAACCGTGCCTGCACCCGGTGTAAAAACTGTTCGGTCAGTGCGATTTCGGGCAGCAACACCAGCGCCTGCCGCCCTGATTTCAGCGCGGCAGCCACGGCTTCAAGATAGACTTCGGTCTTGCCGGACCCGGTAACACCGCGCAGCAAGGTAGTACCGTATTTGCCGGAGGCCACCCCCGCCGCGAGCAGCGCCGAGGCGACGGCCTGATCATCCGTCAAGTTCTTGCTGGGCAGGCTTGGGTCCATCCGCATGAATGGCTGGTCACGCGGGCTGTCTTGTTCAAGCACCGCCCCCTGCGTCACCAACCCCTTGATAACCGACGCCGTGACGCTCGCCATCTCGGCAAGCTCTTTCAGGGTAAAGGATAGATCACCATATTCCGCCAAGGTCTCAAGAACGCGGCGGCGGGCATCGGTCATCCGGTCGGGATCGGATGTGCCGCGCCGGTATATCTTGCGCATT
>NVQY01000206.1 GCA_002400675.1 Paracoccaceae bacterium
GCGGCCCCGGCCTCGTCCCCGCGGGCAAGCCGGCGGCGCGCGTTGTCCAGCGCGTAACGCACCCCCACAAGGATCTGACTGATGCCGTCATGCAATTCACGCGCCACCCGACCGCGTTCTTCTTCTTGTGCGTCAAACACCCGCTGCGTCAGTTTCTTCAGCTTGGCATCGGCCAGACGGCGTTCGCGGATGTTGATGAACATGCCGGACGTGAACACCAGCAACAAAGCCGCCAGCGTGATCGCGCCAATATACAGGAACGTCTGGCGGACACGGTCCTGCACTTCGGCGCGCTCATTGGCGACCGTGGCCAGCACGTCGTCGATGAATATCCCGGTGCCAACGGCCCAGCGCCAATCCTGCATCCCCACCACATAAGACACCATGCGCGCATCTTCCCCGGTCGATGGCTTGGGCCAGTCATAGGTCAGATAGCCGCCGCCATTGCGGGCAATTTCGATCATCCGCGCCACCAGCCTCTCACCGTTGTCATCGGTGAAATCTATCCAGTTGCGCCCGATCAGTTCGGTGCGGCGTGGGCTGACCAGATTGTTGCCATCGTAGTCGAACACAAAGAAATATCCGTCGCGCCCGTACAGCATCGCCGCCAGAAGGCGCGTCACTTCCAGCTTGGCCTCTTCGTCATCGGGCAGGGCGCGCCCATAGATGTTGATGAACGCGGTGCGCGCGATCGACAGGTAATTGCGCAACTCGGCCTTTTTGGCGGCAATCAGTTCTGTCTCAAGAAAGGCAATCTCGCTTTGCGCCGCCTGACGCGACTGGCTGACCACAAACACCGAAATCGCCGCCACCGCCAGCACCAGCGGCAGCGTCGCCAGCAAAAACAGCTTTTGCCCATAGCTAAGGCCAATGCCGCTCCAAAGCCTTTTCATCCGGTTGCGCATCCGCGAATCCCGCCCACTTTTCTGTCAATTCACACGATGGGCCGTTGCGCGGGCGGCGTCAAATGCCCAGTCAAATGCCCGGTGAGCGGCAGATTCTCCATAAAAACCGGCAGATTCGGCGAAATTAACCCGCCTCTACGTAGTACTAGGTATTCCCCCGCCCAAATCGGCCCGCTAGGGTTCGATCACTTCAAACGATCCGCCACGCGGCAAAGCCGTGGGCATCTTATTCATGGGAGGAGTAACTCAATGGATCGTCGCTCATTTTTGAGAACAACTGCACTTGGTGGTGGCGCTGCCGCTGCAACCACGCTGGCCGCACCGGCCTATGCCCAGGGTAAGCGCAAGCTGACCATGGTTACCGCATGGGGCCGTGGCCTCGCGGGTGTGTTCGACGCCGCCGAGCATTCGGCAAACATGATCAACGCCATGTCCGACGGCACGCTGGAGGTCGAAATCAAGGCCGCTGGCGAACTGGTTGGCGCGTTCGAAGTGTTTGACGCAGTGACCTCGGGTCAGGCCGACATGTATCACGCGGCTGATTACTATTTCATCAGCCAGCACCCTGCGTTCGCCTTCTTCACGGCTATTCCTTACGGCATGACCGCGACCGAGATGAACAACTGGTACTACCATGGCAATGGCCGCGCAGCACATGACCAGCTGGGCGAAATCTTTGGCCTGAAATCGTTCCTGGCCGGTAACACCGGTACCCAGGCCGGTGGTTGGTTCCGCAAGGAAATCAACGGTCCCGAGGATTTCAACGGACTCAAGTTCCGTATGCCGGGTCTTGGTGGCAAAGCGCTGGGGTATCTTGGTGCGTCCGTGCAGAACCTTCCGGGTTCCGAAGTGTATCAGGCACTTGCATCCGGCGCGCTTGACGGCACCGAATGGATTGGTCCGTGGGCTGACGAAAAGGCCGGTTTCCAGGAGATCACCAAGTTCTTCTACACCGCCGGTTTCCACGAACCGGGCGCGGGCCTGTCGCTGGCAACCAACCTGGACGTGTTCAACGACCTGTCGCCGGCACACCAGAAAATCATCGAAGTTGCAGCGGGTTACACCAATGTTTGGTCGCTCAGCCAGTATCTGATGAACAACGGTTCGGCGCTTGAGCGTCTGAAGGCCGGTGGCGTCAAGGTTCTGGAATTCCCAGACAGCGTTTGGGATGCGTTTGGCGAAGGTTCGCAGAAGGTCTATGACGAATTCCTGGGCGACGAATTGTTCAAGGAAATCTTTGACGACTACACCACGTCGATGCGCCAGTCCTCTGGTTGGCTGACCGTGTCCGCAGGTGCTTACCGCGCCCAGCGTGATCGCGTGATGGGGTGACCCGAAACGTTGCAAAGTAATCGGTCGGGCCGGCGCATTATGCACCCGGCCCGACCCCGTTCCTAATCATATCAAAAAGCCGGTCAACCGGCGTCGAGGGGGGTGCAATGCTTGACGGCATTGTCTGGGTTTTCCAGCAAATAGGGATGTCCTTTTTGAACTTCGGTCAGGCCCTGTCCAATCCGGCAGCGTGGCTAGACTGGTCGGACAAACAGGCGATCATGCGCTTTATCTACTATGGCGGGTCGTCCGAGTTCTTTTTTGTGGTATTCACCGCGTTCCTGATCCTGACAGCCGTCGGGCTTTGGCGCAATTCGGTCATGTGGGGTGCCGTTCGGGTACTGGAAGGGTTCGCCAACACGGTTGGGCGCACTTTCGCTTGGGCCGGGCTGATCATGGTGCTGCAACAGATCATCATCGTGTTCATGCAGCGCATATTCGTCGCCGCCTCAATATCCGTTGGTATCGGCGCGCCGTTGACCAAGGATGTGTCGTGGTGGGCCGAGGAGCTGAAATTCTACAACGCGCTGGTTGTGACCCTGTGCGCCACCTACACATTCGTGCAGGGCGGGCACGTGCGGGTCGATCTGATCTATTCCAAGGTTTCGTTTCATACCAAGCGGATTATCGACATGGTCGGGTCGGTGATCTTCATGATGCCTGCTGCCGTGCTGGTGTGGATGTATGGCTGGTACTTCATGTGGCGTCACCTGATGGTGCCAAAGCCGTCGGCTACGGATACCCTGGAAAAACTTCTGCTGAAGTCACGCGCGTTTCGATGGAACGTGGAAACCATTGGCTTTTCGCCCAACGGGTTCAACGGCTATTTTCTGTTCAAGATCCTGCTGATTACCTATGCGGCCATGGTGTTCCTGCAAGCCATCGCGTTCCTGTACCGGTCCTATCTTGAATGGAAGGAAGGCCCGGAAAGCGAAGGTAAATACCTTGACAAGGACAGTCTTGGCGAAGGCGAAGAAGCCTATGAAGGCACTCATTAACTTTTAAGGACTTCTCTCTCATGTTGTTTGGTCTTGATGGCGTCGAAATCGGCCTGATCATCGTCTTGCTTAGCCTGTTTGGCGGCATTCTTTCCGGGTTTCCGGTGGCGTTTGCCATTGGCGGGGCCGGGATCATTTCCTTTGGCATCATTGCCTCGCTGGACAGTGCCGGATTGTTGATCCATCAGGCGATTGATACCTCGTCGGATGCCTATATCGCGTTGAAAAACAGCGGGCTACACCCGGACACGATATCAACCTTCCGATATCCCGATCTGCCCAGACTGGCGGAACCGATCTTTGCCAACGGCTGGGAATCGGCGCTGAACCGCAACGTGTCCTTTATCGTCAACCGCATGAACGAACGGGTTCTGGCGGGCGCTTCGATTGAGACCCTGCTGGCGGTGATCATGTTCGTGATGATGGGCATCACGCTTGAGCGTTCAAAGATCGCCGATGACCTGCTGACCACCATGGCGCGGATCTTTGGCCCGCTGCCCGGCGGTCTGGCCGTGTCGATCGTGGTTGTGGGCGCGTTTCTGGCTGCCTCGACCGGCATCGTTGGGGCGACCGTTGTGACCATGGGGTTGCTGGCGCTGCCGACCATGTTGCGCAACAATTACTCACCTGAACTGGCTACCGGGGTGATTGCCGCCTCTGGTACGCTGGGGCAGATCATTCCGCCCTCTATCGTTATCGTCCTTTTGGGCACGCTGGCGGGGGACCTTTATTCCAACGCGCAAGAGGCGCGGGCCAATGCGGCGGGCTGTTCGGATGCGCTGACGTATCTGGGGCAACCCGCAGTGGTGTCTGTGGGTACGCTGTTTCAGGCCGCGTTGCTGCCGGGGATCATGCTGGCGCTGATGTATGCGCTTTATGCCTTTGGCTACGCCTTGCTGAACCCGGACAAGGCCCCGCCGGTGGAAATGGGCACCACCGGGGGCGAGCCGATCACCCGGCGCGAGGGGCTGACATGGTTGCTGATCGTGCCTGTGGCATTGATTGCCGGCGCGATCACCCTGAGCAGTTTCAACGTCATCGGCTCGCAGGACGTATTCGTGTCCAGCTATTCCGACTCGACCAAGGGCGCGGCCCTGCGCACCAATGTCTCCGACAGCTGCAAGATCTCGATGATCGAGTTGCACGGTCAGGACAAATGGGACGCCGCCGTGGCCGAGCAAGCCACCATCGACGCCGCCGGCGGCGTGACCCAAAGCGAAAAGCTAAGCGTTGAAGACCTCGCCGCCGCCCGCCTTGCCAAGATCGAAGGCATCGCGCCAATCGGCACCGGCGTCACCATCCTGATGGTGATGATGGGTCTGACCCTGGCCATGGCGCGCGGTATTTCGCCGTCAAGCGATCCCAAGCCGCTGATCCTTGGGGCCATTGGCATCTTGCTGGTGTTCCTCGGCGATGTGGTGCTGGTGTCGCCGGTTACCTCGCCCGGGACGACGGTGGTGCTTTTGGCGCTGCCGTTCCTTCTGGCGCTATGGGGCGCGCGCGAAGCTGTGGTGCGCCTGTCCAAGAACGAGCTGATCCGCGTGGTGTTCCCACCGCTGGTTCTGATCGTTGCCGTGCTTGGGTCGATCCTGGGCGGGATCACCAACCCGACCCCGGCCGCGGCACTGGGGGCAGGGGGCGCGATCATGCTGGCCGCCTATCGCAAGCTGCGCGATCAGGGGGGCACCGGTAGGGTCATCATCCTGTCAGCCTTTGCCATTACCATCTGTATCCTTGTCGGCGTGAACTTTGACCTGCGGGTCAATCAGGCGCAGGTCGGGTTTGAGAACTGGGTTGGTTTCCTTGTGGCCTATGCTGCGTATCTCTATGCGCTGTTTGGCCTGTTCGTGGCGTGCTGGGTGCTGTTTGCATCCGGGGTTCTGACTCCGATCGTGCGTGAAACCGCCAAGGTGACGTCGATGGTGTTCACCATCCTGATCGGGTCGCAACTGTTGAACCTTGTGGTGATCTCGTTCGGTGGGGAGGAATACATCCAGCAGTTCCTCAAGTCCTTTGACAGCGAAATGAAGGTCTTTTTGATCGTCATGGTGGTGCTGTTCGTTCTGGGCTTTGTTCTGGATTTCCTCGAAATCATCTACATCGTTATCCCGATTGTCGGCCCGGTGATCTATGGCGGATCGTTCGACCCGAAATGGGTGACGATCATGATCGCAGTGAACCTGCAAACCTCGTTCCTGACGCCGCCCTTTGGTTTTGCGCTATTCTACTTACGCGGGGTGGCACCCAAGTCGGTGACCACCGGCCACATCTATCGCGGGGTGGTGCCGTTTGTGCTGATCCAGGTGGGTGGTCTGATGTTGCTATGGTTCTTCCCGGTCATCGTGACGATCGTTCCGGCGCTGATCCCGAACTAAGGTCCTGCCCCTAACAACCTGCTACCAAAATGAAAGCGGCCCCCAAGTGGGGCCGCTTGCCGGTTGGTTGAGGGGCGTACCGCCCCGGCACTTAGCCGCCCTGAATGGGTCGGCTGTCGGGCAGTTGGATATTGGCGACCTGTTCGGCAATCGGGTCGGTGGACAGGGGATGCGTGTCGGGGCGAAATGTCTCGGGGTCGTGCATGGGTTGCCATTTGCCGCCCGAATAGACCTCTAGCCCGGAAAACCGCGCCTTATAGCCCATCTTGTCGCTGCCCGGCACCCAATAGCCCAGATAAACATAGGGCAGCCCCGCCTCGCGGGCGATTTCGATGTGGTCGAGGATCATGAACGTGCCCAGCGATTCAGATGGCCGTTCGGGCGTGAAGAACGAATAGACCATGCTGACCCCATCCCCCAGAACATCCGTCAGGCTGACTGCGACAAGATCGCGCTGATCGGTGTATTCGATCACCCGGCTGCGCACCGGGGTTTCTTCGATCATCGCCGAGAACTCGAACACATCCATATCCGCCATGCCGCCATCGGCGTGGCGCGTGTCCAGATACCGGCGAAACAGCGCGTATTGTTCTTCGGTCGCCCAGGGCGACGTTGCCTGACGGGCGATGGTTTGATTGCGCCTAAGGGTGCGTTTCTGGCTTTTAGTGGGGCGAAAGGCGGCCACATCAATGCGCGCCGACAGGCAGGCCGAGCATTCCGCGCAGGACGGCCGGTACAGCACGTTCTGCGAGCGGCGAAACCCCTGCTGCGACAGGCTGTTGTTCAGGCGTGCCGCACTGTCGCCCTGTAGGGCCGTGAACAGTTTCCGTTCCATCCGCCCCGTCAGATAGGGGCAGGGTTGGGGGGCCGTTACATAGAATTGCGGCGCAATAGGTAGCGTATGGCGCATGGGGTTCCCGTGTTTGTCACTATTGATGATAGCAACCGATTCCGGACCCGCCAAGGGGCTTTTGCCGGGTTAGTAATCCGTTCGCCGGTTCAGGGCCACACTGCCCAGAACCACATCCGTCAGCCCCTGACCGCGCGCGCCGGTCAACATCAGCACGATAGAAATCACCTGAAGCAGCGGAAACGCCATGCTGACCGAATATCCCAGCGTATGCGCCAGTGCCAGCGACAGATCGAACCGCGCCCCGTGGGCGTCGAGAAACTCGATCCCGGCAAAGCGCATACCAAAGGTCGCAGACCCGTTGGCCAGCGTCACGACCCGGTAGGCAAACCCCACCACCAGCAGCATCACCGGCCAGAAGAACAGCCCAAGAAAGCCGGTGAACGGCAAGGCCACAACGCTGACCGCGACGATCAGCACCAGATCAAGGACCCAGGCAATCAGGCGCTTGGACGGCACCGAGGCATAGAACTGTGGTTGATTGAAGGGATCGGGGAGGGGGGACATGGTGATCGGGCCTCTGACAGGAAGGAATGGCCCCGGAACAACGCTCCGGGGCCGGGGATGGTAAGTCTTGGATTGCGCAGATCAGGCCGTGTCGTTGCTGCCTTCGGGCGCAGATGGCGCTGTAGCCTCTGTGGCGCGTTCATTCATG
>NVQY01000207.1 GCA_002400675.1 Paracoccaceae bacterium
TTCTGTCCGGGGACAAGGGTGACGATATCCTTGCCGGTGGCGCAGGTAACGATATTCTCAATGGGGGTAGCGGGGCCGACAAACTGGACGGCGGCACCGGCAACGACAAGCTTGTCGGTGGCAGCAATGGTGACAGGCTGTTGGGGGGCCGTGGCAACGACAACCTGTCTGGTGGCACCGGCAAAGACCACCTGGACGGAGGACGCGGGAACGACAAGCTGGTCGGAAGTGGCGGCAACGATATCCTGATCGGCGGTACCGGCAACGACAGGCTGTTGGGGGGTGCCGGTAAGGACACCCTGTCTGGCGGCATTGGAAAAGACACGCTGGACGGCGGAGGGGCAAGCGACACGTTGTCCGGCGGCGGTGGCAATGACAGGCTGCTGGGGGGGGACGGTAACGACACCCTGACCGGTGGGGCCGGTCTGGACAAGCTGACTGGCGGTGGCGGCAATGATACCCTGACCGGCAACAGCGGAGCGGACGTGTTCATCTTTTCGGGCAACTTTGGCAAGGACAAGATCACCGACTTTAAGGTGGGCACCGATACGTTGCGCTTTGAAAGTGGCAATGGCGAAGTCACGTCATTTGCGCAGTTCAAGGCAGCGGCGACTCAGGTGGGCACCGATCTTCGGTATGATCTTGGGGCCGACAACAAGAACGTCATTCTCTTGCTCGACACCGATATTGGCGATCTCAAATCTGCGGACATAAACTTTGCGTAAGCAATCGGGGGGCTGGCCTGTTCCAATGGTAGGGCAATATTCTGTTTCCTTCAGAGAGGTGGTCGCGGGAATTCGGGCCGATATGCGCTGAGGGCAGGCAACGGGTTTGTGTCTCTTTACGACCGAGCGGCTTTGAAACAGGACTATGGGAAAAGGTGAGCGAAAATCAATAGCTTGGGGTTTTGAAGGCGCTGGAAGCGTGACCAATCAAGAGGGTAACAAAAAGACGAAAGACCCCCGGAAGGGGCGCAATGGGGCGTAAATCTGCGGGGCGATGTGGGGGCTGAATTCATGGTCCTGAACCCGACTTTCCTGTCGCGCCTGTTTCCTTATGTCAGGACATCCCGCATGTGTCCCAATATCAAATCACATCCCTTTTCACCCAGTTCCCGGGACGCCTTTGCCGCAGTTTCGGTATACCATTGATCAGACGAGAACCGTTCCATGTCGACGCCTTCGGGACATAGCGCCATCATCAGGGATGTTTCGCCAATCCCCGCGTGGTCGAACGGGTATTCATCGATAATCTCGGGCGTCATCAGTGGATGGCCGCTGATCCAGTTGAACGGGTCGCCGCCGCTTTCTTGCTGGGCATAGTAGTCGGCCATTTCCTTTTTGCCCCACCAGCCATCGCCCCTTTTGGTTTGAAGGAAATCGAATATCGCCTGCCTCGCCCCCAGTTTGAAGGAAAGGTCGGTGGGCATGCCCGCGGCAAAATTTTCTGTCTGGTGATGAACGAAAAAGTGGATGTTGCGAAAGCCGATGCGTAACAGGCCCAGGAACATCCCCCGGGCAAATGGATACAGGCGGTCGGCATCGACATGCAGCGACCCGTTCTGTTCCGGGGCCTCGACGGCATAGCTGGCCGCCCCATAATAAAACGGCGGCAGCAAAACGAAGTTCATTTCCTTTTCCAGCTTTTCCAACAGTCTGATCACCACAATCGTGTCCATGCCCACGCCAAGGTGCTCTCCGTGGTATTCCAGTACGCCCAGTGGCAGGATCACCGGCCAGTTTTCGTCGATTGCCTGCCTGATCTGGTGGGGCAGCATCAATTCGTATCGCATCGGCTGTTCCTTTTGTCCTGTTTACGTGTTCAGCCTACGATCCAGATGGCAATATCCACCATCCACATACAACCATTGACCGGTTGTATGACCAGACTGCGCCGACAACAGAAAAACCACTGTGGCCGCGATTTCTTTGGCCTCGGTCATTCTGGCCCCAAGTGGGATAGACCCTTTTATCCGTCGCAGTTCCGCCTTTGGATTGTCGAAACTGTTCAGCCAGGTCTCATAAAGTGGCGTGCGGACCTCGGCGGGAATCACCGCGTTGACCCTGACGCCATCACCGGCCAGTTCAGCCGCCCATTCGCGGGTCAGAGCAAGCTGGGCACCCTTTGCCGCCGCATAGCCGGAGGTATTTCCCTGACCGGTCACCGCAACCTTTGAGGCGATGTTGATGATGGACCCGCGCTGGCGTTTCAGGTCCGGCAGGCAGAGGTGGGCCATGGTGTAATAATGCACAAGATTACGGTCAAGCGATGCGCGAAACTGTATCGGCCCGGCTTCCAGCCCCACTCCATCGTTGATTCCCGCATTGTTCACCAGCCCATCCAGTCGCCCAAACCGTTCCAGGGTCTCGGTCACGGCAGCGGCACAGCGTTCATCATCCATCAGGTCAAGGCTGATCCAGTCGGCATGTGCGGTTCGGTCCCGCAGGCCTTTCAGTGTTGGTTCATCACGGTTCGATTTGTCCAGAATGACCGGTATGGCCGCCTCGTCGGCAAGGGCCTGCACAATGGCGGCCCCAATTCCCGATGCGCCGCCGGTAACGATGACAACTTTATCTTTGAGACCAAGGTCCATGGGTTTTCTGCGCCTTTGCGGTTTAAACGGGATTCACCAAACGAACACTTATCATCTGTCTGATCTTAACCCAAAACAGAAAGTACTCTTCCTACGACACGACACAGGGTGGCTGAGGGCGCTGAAAGGTGTTTTTCCAGAGGAATTTTTCCTTGCAAAGGGATGCTTTCCTGACCCACAAAGCAATCGCAGTCCTCACATGACGCTATCGGCCCATGTCCCTCTGAGCAAGACCCGGATTTGGTCCCGCTGTCGCGGCTGAGAGCACATGCCGCCAGGTTACCCCCGGGGCCAACCCCCAAGGGTGGGGTTTGCGCCGGTAAGAAAGGCTTTGGCGGGGCATTTGAGGCGAAAACGGCGCCAGCCCGGGAAACCCACGCGCGTTCCTTCGTCAGGCGTGGGTTCCACCCACCCTACCCATAACAATACCGGTTCACTCTACCTCGCACAGCCGCTAAAAGACCGGCAACGACCATACCGGAGTCATCCCATGACCATCCCAAAACCCGTTGTCCTGTGCATCCTTGATGGCTGGGGCATATCGGCGGGCATCACGGCCAACGCGCCGCATCTGGCCAACACCCCCACTTTTGACGCGCTCATGGCGCACGGCCCCCACGCACAGTTGATCACCCACGGGCCGGATGTTGGTTTGCCAAGCGGGCAGATGGGCAATTCCGAAGTGGGCCACACCAATATCGGCGCGGGCCGGGTGGTGGCGATGGATCTGGGGCAGATTGATCTGGCGATCGAGGATGGCAGTTTCTTTAAGGTTCCCGCATTGCTGGCGTTCATCGACAAGTTGAAGGCCAGCGGTGGCACCGCGCATCTGGTCGGGCTGGTCTCGGACGGCGGCGTTCACGGGTCGCTGGAACATATCATTGCCGCTGCGCAGGCGATTGACGGGGCGGGGGTTCCGGTGGTGCTGCATGCGATGACCGACGGGCGCGATGTTGCCCCGAAATCCGCACTTGGGTATTTGGCCGACCTGCACCAAAGGCTGCCCGAGGGCACCCGCATCGTCACCGTTTCCGGGCGCTATTTTGCCATGGATCGCGACAACCGCTGGGCGCGGGTTGAAAAAGCCTACACGGCGATGATCGCAGGCCAGGGACGCGCGGTCGCCACCCCGCAAGAGGCGGTCAAAACGGCCTATGCCAGCGGTGAAACGGACGAATTCATCACCCCCAGCGTGGTTGGCGATTATCCGGGGGTTCAAAACGGCGACGGCCTGTTCTTCCTGAACTTCCGCGCCGATCGCGCCCGCGAAATCCTTGCCGCCATCGGCCAACCGGGGTTCGACGCCTTCGCAACCGGACAGCGCCCCGAACTGGCCGCGCTGCTGGGGATGGTGGAATATTCGACCGCGCATAACGACTACATTACCGCCGTTTACCCCAAGGATGAAATCGTCAACACGCTGGGCCATTGGGTCGCCGGCAAGGGCCTGCGCCAGTTCCATCTGGCCGAAACCGAGAAATACCCCCATGTGACGTTCTTTCTGAACGGCGGCAAAGAGGCACCGGAACAGGGCGAGGACCGGTTCATGCCGAAATCCCCCGACGTGGCCACCTACGACCTGCAACCCGAAATGTCGTCGGTCGAAGTCACTGATAAATTCGTCGAGGCGATTGAGGCCGGGTATGACCTGATCATCACCAATTACGCCAATCCCGACATGGTCGGCCACACCGGCGATTTGCAGGCGGCGATCCTTGCCTGCGAGGCGGTGGACCGCGGGTTGGGCCGGGTTGTGGCCGCGCTGAAAAAGGCGGGCGGGGCGATGATCGTCACCGCTGATCACGGCAATTGCGAGGTGATGGTTGACCCGGTCACCGGCGGGCCGCATACCGCGCATACCCTCAACCCGGTGCCGGTTATTCTGGTTGGCGGACCCGAGGGCGCACATCTGAACAACGGGCGACTGGCCGATCTGGCCCCGACCCTGTTGGCGCTGATGGGGCTGGATACACCGGATGAAATGACGGGGAACAACCTGATTTCATGATGTTACGCCTCGCATTTACCGTTGCCCTACTCTGGGCCGAACTGTGGACTGGGGCGGCTATGGCCGAATCCGATCCCGCCGGTGATGCACGTGCGGCATCCCAACAACTACAGGCGGCCAGCGCGTTGCTGGACGAGGCGCAAAGCGCGCGAAACCGGGTGCGGGCCCTGACCGAGACCGTGCGCGCCTATGAATCCGGGCTGGCGGCAATGCGTGAAGGATTGCGCCGCACCACCGCCCGCGAGGCCCGGCTTGGCCGGCAACTAAAGGCCCGCCAGGACGAGATTTCCCAGCTTTTAGGCGTGCTTCAGACCATCGAATTCGCCCCGCCCCCGGTCCTGCTGTTACACCCCGCCGGCCCGCAGGGCAGCGCGCGCGCCGCGATGATGCTGGCCGAGGTGACACCGGCCTTGACCGCACGGGCAGCAACGCTGAGGCAAGACCTTGAGGAAATTCGCGACCTGCGCCAGATCCGCCAGGCCGCCACCAAAACCCTGGAAAAAGGCCTGGCCGGAGTGCAACAGGCCCGCGCCGGGCTAAGCAAGGCGATTGCTGATCGCACCGGCCTGCCGCGCCGCTTTGCCGAAGACCCGGTGCGCACGGCGATCCTGATCTCGTCCGCAGACACGCTAGAAGCCTTTGCCGAAGGGTTGGGCAATATAGCGGGCGATGACATAGCCGGCACCAACGCCGACATTTCCGACCTCAAGGGCCGGGTGCCGTTGCCGGTGCAGGGCATCGTTCTGCACCGCGCCGGCGAGGCCGATGCCGCAGGCATCAAACGCGACGGCATCATTCTGGCCACAAGGCCACGCGCCTTGGTCAGCACCCCGACAGCGGCAACAATCCGCTATCGCGGCCCGCTGCTGGACCTTGGCAATGTGATGATTTTGGAACCGCAGCCGGGATTGCTTTTTGTGCTCTCGGGTCTGTCCGAAGTGTTCGGAGAGACCGGTCAGGTCCTTCCGCAAGGCTCTCCTGTCGGTCTGATGGGCGGAACTGCACCACAATCGGGCGCAATTCTTTCACTTAGCGGTGAAGGCACTGGAACTGAGCGTTCAGAAACGCTCTATATAGAAGTGAGAGAGGGCGGCAGCCCTGTGAACCCCTTAACGTGGTTCCAAACTGACAAGGATGGATGAAAAAGACATGAAGAAGTTCGTAATGGCCGCCTTGGGTGGCACATTGGCAGGCGTTATCGCCACAACCCAGGTGGCCGGACCGTTGTTGGCGCAGGAAAATGCCCGCAACGCAAATGTCTATGAACAGCTTGACCTGTTCGGTGACATATTTGAACGCATCCGCGCGCAATACGTCGAAGAGGTGGACGAGAAAAAGTTGATCGAGGCGGCCATCAACGGGATGCTGACCTCGCTTGATCCGCATTCCAGCTATCTGTCACCCGAAGACGCAATCGCCATGCGGGTGCAGACCCGTGGCGAATTTGGCGGCCTCGGCATCGAAGTCACGCAAGAAGAAGGCTTTGTCAAAGTGGTGTCACCGATCGACGGCACTCCGGCGGCCGAGGCCGGTATTGAGGCGGGCGATTTTATCACCTACGTGAACGGCGAAAGTGTGTTGGGCCTGACATTGGACAAGGCGGTGGAACTGATGCGCGGCCCCGTGGGGTCCGAGATCATCATCACCGTGGTACGCGAAGGCGAACCGGAACCGTTTGACGTGTCGATCATCCGCGACACCATCAAACTGACGGCGGTGCGGGCCAGAACCGAAGGTAAAGCCGTTGTTTTGCGGATCACCACCTTCAACGACCAGACCACCCCCAACCTAGAGGCAGGCATGAAAGCCCAGATCGAAGCGGCTGGCGGAATCGACAATGTATCCGGCTTTGTGCTGGACCTGCGCAACAACCCCGGCGGCCTGCTGACGCAAGCCATTCGCGTGTCCGACGCCTTCCTTGAATCCGGCGAAATCGTCAGCACACGGGGCAGAAACCCCGAAGACGGCGAACGCTTCAACGCCACGCCGGGCGATCTGGCGATGGGCAAACCGCTGGTGGTGCTGATCAACGGCGGGTCTGCGTCGGCCTCTGAAATCGTCGCCGGTGCCCTCAAGGATCATCGCCGTGCCATCGTCGTCGGCACCAAAAGCTTTGGCAAGGGATCGGTTCAAACCGTCATGCCCCTGCGCAACGAAGGGGCCATGCGCCTGACAACGGCACGGTATTACACCCCGTCAGGCCGCTCGATCCAGAACCTTGGTGTCTCACCTGACATCATCGTCGAACAGCCCCCGCGCAAACCGGCCACCGAAGAAAAAGACGCCACAAATCCCCGCAAGCGGCGTTCAGAGGCCGATCTGCGCGGCAGCCTCAGCAACGACAGCCTGACCGAAGACGAAATCCGTCAGATCGAAGAGGACCGCGCCAAGGCCGAAGCCGCCGCCGACCTGCGCGACAAGGATTACCAACTGGCCTACGCCATCGACATCCTTACCGGCCTGTCGGCACTGGCCCCAAGCAAGTAATCGACCCAAACCAAACCACGAGGGGCCGCGTCACAAAACGCGGCCCCTTGGCATTTCA
>NVQY01000208.1 GCA_002400675.1 Paracoccaceae bacterium
CGTTAAGGCCGGTCACCCCGTCGACCACGATCTTCATATCCCAGCTGGAATCGCCGTCCACGTCGACCTTGATCAGGCTTCTGGTTCCTTGATCCGTTACCTGAACCTCGCCCGCCGTGCCGCTGAAGGTGCCGCCGCCGATATAGCCAAGCGACGGTTGCAACCCGGACAGGTCCACCCGGTCTTCGCCGATCACAAAGTCGGTGATGGAATCGCTGGGACTGCCGCGCAGGGTATCATTTCCGACACCGCCATTCAGCTTGTCCCTGCTGCTTCCACCGCGCAGGAGGTCATCACCCAGTCCGCCTTTCACATCGCCTTCGACCCAACCCCCGCGCCCGTCGAACGTGTCCGCGCCCTGTTTCATGTCGATGCTGCCAAAAATCCTACCGGAATTGGTGAAAGTGCCACCAACGGAACCGGACAATTCGACATCCCCGACCATGGTTCCGGAATTGGTGAAATTTTCGGTCACGGTTGCATTGGAATACAGCGCAATGGTGCTTGCGGAGATCAAACCCCATTCATGCCGGTTACGTTTTCGGTGCCATTGGCGAAAAACCCATCCTTGTCCAGACTAGCCATCGACCCGGAATTCGCGAATGTCGCGTTCAGGGATTAAAACATGAACGCGCTCATGCTTTCCAGACTGGTAACCTCGCCGGCAAAATCGAGGACAAAATTTCCTATCCGCACAGCCGAGTGACTGTTCGAACCAATGTAGATGCCATGCCCAAAGATTTTTACCGACCCGGTCTGGCCAATCGAAACCCGGTAATTAAATGCCCGATCAGCCCCAGGATTGGAAAAGTCCAGATTGATGCCCCTGTCATTGCCAACCGCATCGCCATCAAGAATAATGTTGAGAACCTACCCGTTAAACTGAATGGCATGAAAACTGGTGCTGACCAGGTTTATCTGTTCATCGACAGCCAGAGTGTTGTCATTCGAGATTGAAACAACGGCTACGGCAAATCCTGCGGTAACGACATCAGAAGTGGGATAGACGACAGTCTATAATAGCTTCCTTACGCGTTAAATACACCAACCAGCACCGGCAAAATCGGCGCTTGTGAATTCAGATACTTCAATCATCCGCTTTTCAGCGATGCCTGGGAAACGAGCACCGAAAAACATGCTCTTGCTGACAGTGCTTCGCCAGATCGCAAATGCCCAAAGGCGTACCGAAAAAATCTCTGATGGCGATTGGCGCGGGGGGCGTCCGGGTCCGGCATGTCCCTCACGCCCGCATGTTCGCGCCATTGGCGTCATAAAGAGGGGCACCCTGAACCGTCGCGCGGTACATCTGCCCAAGGATTTCCACCTGTAATTCGCTGCCCGCCCCGGCGTGTTCGGCGCTGACATAGCCCATCGCCACCGATTTGGCGACGTGATGCGCATAGCCGCCCGACGAGATATAGCCAACCGCAGCACCCTCGGACAGGATCGCTTCGTCGCCAGTCACGTCGATGCCATCCACATCAATTACCAGCGTGACCAGCTTGCGGGTGACGCCCTTGGCGCGCTCGGCCTCAGCGGCCGCTTTGCCGATGAAGTCTTTGTTCCAGTTGATAAAAACATCCATGCCACTTTCGGCAGCCGTGAAATCGGGCCGGAAATCCAGCGTCCACACGCCCCAGCCTTTCTCCAGCCGCATCGACATCAGCGCCCGCGCCCCGTACCAGCGATAACCCAGATCGGCCCCTGCCTGTTCGACCGCCTCGCTTAGGCGCAACAGGTATTGCGGTTTGCAGTAGATCTCGTAACCCAATTCGCCGGAAAAGCTGATCCGCACCAGCATCACCGGCACGCCGCCGACAAAAGTCTGGCGGATGTCGCGGAATTTGAACGCCTCGCCGCTCACATCATCGCGGGTGATCCGGTCCAGAAGATCAC
Source organism: Paracoccaceae bacterium (assembly GCA_002400675.1). Lineage (GTDB taxonomy): Bacteria > Pseudomonadota > Alphaproteobacteria > Rhodobacterales > Rhodobacteraceae > NVQY01. The sequence continues at coordinate 1,897 of NVQY01000208.1, forward strand.
GGGATTTTGGGCCGGAAATGGCGATTCCGTGCCAGTCGTCCGAGACGTTTTCATAAGCCACATCACTGGCCACATCACTGGGCACTTCACTGGCCACGCCACCGGGCAAATCAGCCTCGAACCAGCGCCGGTGCGCCTCTTGCATGGCCCCCGAGCCGAACAGCATAAAGTGATCCTCGCCCAGACAGGCCACGGTCAGATCGCCGTATAGCCGCCCCTTGGGGGTCAGCATCGGCGTCAGGGTCACCCGGCCCACTTTCGGCACATACCCCGCCAGCACCCGGTTCAGGTATTCCCGCGCCCCCGGCCCTTTGAATTCATGCTTGGCAAAGTTGGCGATTTCGATGCCGCCCACGTCTTCGCGCACCGATTTCACCTCGCGGGCCACATAGTCAAAGCTGCGGTTGCGCTGAAACGTCGGGGCTTCAAAGGCGTCCTCTGGCCCGTCGGCAAACCACAGCGCATTTTCAAGGCCAAACCCCTGCCCCATACGCGCGCCCTTGGCTACCAACCGGTCATAAAGCGCGGTGGTTTTCTGCAATCGCCCCTTGGGCAGGGTTTCATTGGGGAAGGTCATCACAAAGCGGCGCTCGTAATTCTCGGACGACTTGATGGCGCCCCAGTCGGGCGTCGCCCAAGTGCCAAAGCGCGCCACATCCATGGCCCAGACGTCGATCGACGGCTCTCCGTCGATCATCCATTCGGCCATGGTCAGACCAACGCCACCGCCCTGACAGAACCCTGCCATCACCCCCACGGCGCACCAGTAATTGCGCATCCCCGGCACCGGGCCGATCATCGGGTTGCCATCGGGGCCAAAGGTGAAGGGGCCGTTGATTATGTCCTTGATCCCGGCCTCGCCAATCGCCGGGATGCGTTCGAATGACATTTCCAGCCGGTCGGCGATCCGGTCCAGATCAGGCGGCAGCAATTCATGGCCAAAGTCCCACGGCACCCCGTCCACCTTCCACGGGGTCGAGGTGGGTTCATAGGTGCCCAGCAACATGCCCTGCCCTTCTTGCCGGAAATAGATGTTGGCCTCGTAATCAATCCCCGCAGGCAGACGGGTCGGATGATCGGCAACCGCCTGAATCTTGTCGGTGATGAGGTAATGATGCTCCATCGGTTGCACCGGGATATGGATGCCCTGCATGTGGCCCACCTCGCGCGCCCACAGACCGGCGCAGTTGACGATGATCTCGGCGTTGATGTTGCCCTTGGGGGTGGTCACATCCCAGCTGCCATCGGTGCGCTGGGTGGTGGCGGTGACCGGCGTGTGGGTGAAATACTGCGCGCCGTGAACCCGCGCGGCCTTGGCAAAGGCGTAGGTCGCCCCCGATGGGTCCAGATCGCCGTCCTGATCATCCCAAAGGGCCGCATGGTAATGTTTGGGATCAATCAATGGATGACGCTCGGCCACCTCTTTGGGGCTGATGAATTCCTGATTTAGCCCCATATAGCGCGCCTTTGAACGTTCGCGTTTAAGGTAGTCATACCATTCCGGCGTCGAGGCCAGATAGAACCCGCCAGTGATATGCAGACCCACGGAATGGCCGCTAAGTTCCTCGATTTCCTTATACAGATCAATCGTATAGCTTTGCAGGCGGCTGATATTGGGATCACTGGAAAGCGTATGTATCTGCCCTGCCGCGTGCCAGCTTGACCCTGACGTCAGCTCGTCCCGTTCCAGCAAGATTACGTCTTTCCAGCCGAACTTGGCCAGATGGAACAGGATCGAACAGCCCACCACACCGCCGCCGATCACCACAACTTTTGCATGGCTCGGCAGGGTCTTGGCCCCGCTGCTATCTTTTTGAATCTCAGGCATCTTGAATCTCAGGCATCGGCTGGTCCTTTTGTTAATACCATGCGTCCGGCAACTCGGATTTACGCCGGCCATTTAGATGTGCAGGTCTGTGCGCGATCACCGCGTGCGCCGGTGTGGTGCGATCGCTGACATACCTCCGTTGCGGCAGTTTAGGCAGCATCGGCGCGATTGTATTGTTGGAGATTTCTTTGGATTAGCATAAGCAAGGCTTATGCTAAAGCTACACCACTCACTCCAATCCCTGAACCACCTCGCCGCATTCGAGGCCTCGGCCCGGTTGTGTTCCTTTACCAAGGCCGCCGAGGAATTGGGCGTCAGCCAACCTGCCATCAGCCAGTCCATCCGCCGTCTTGAGGCAGCAATCGGCATCCAGTTATTCCGGCGAAACCACCGGATCATTTCGCTGACTGACGCAGGCGCGGCCCTAAAAGATGACGTAACCCAAGGGCTTGAGCGGATCGAGCATTCGATAAAACTGTTACAGCAACGCAGTCAGGGCCAGCACGTTACCCTGTCTGTGTCTTCGGCGTTTGCGCATTACTGGCTGGTGCCGCGGCTTCAGGACTTTCGCGCCACTCACCCGGAAATTGACCTGCGGATGCAACAGACGGACATGGACCTTGATCTGGCCCAAGAGGGGATATCGCTGGCCGTGTGGCGCGGCACTGGCCGGTGGCGCGGTTATGAAAGCATCCTGCTGGCCCACGAATCGATTTCGGCCCTGGCCAGCCCGGCGTGGATCGCGCGAAACCCCCGGATCGACACGCTGGAGCAGCTAAAGAAATGCCGCCTGATAACGTTGGAGGAACCCCACCGCTATCGCCCGGAGTGGAAGGATTTCTTTGCCGCCTTTGGGCAGGCCTACACCGATGACGGCACTGGGCTGCGGCTGAATGACTACGCGTTGGTTTTGCAGGCGGCGCTGGCTGGCGAAGGGGTTGTGTTTGGCTGGAACCATGTGGCGCAATCGCTGGTGGACGCCGGGTTGCTGGTGCAGATCGGCAACTGGACCTGGCACAGCGGGGCCGGGTTTTATCTGGTGTGGTCAGAGCATTCGACGCTTAGCGCGAATGCTCTGATAACCCGGTCCTGGATGATCTCAAAAGGCAGCTAAGCCACCACCCCTTAATCACCAGGCACCAGATCCCGGCATTCAGGCACCGGGGTCAGCACGGTGCCGTCCTTCAAAAACCGGCTGAGATTGTCGCAGGTCAGATCGCCCATCGCCTGACGGGTTTCCACCGTGGCGCTGCCCACATGCGGGGTCATCACGACGTTTTCCATGGATTTTAGCGCCTCTGGTATGGCCGGTTCCACCTCGAACACGTCCAGCCCGGCCCCGCCCAGCGCACCCGATTGCAAGGCCGCGATCAGCGCCGGTTCGTCCACCACCGACCCGCGCGCGACGTTGATCAGGATGCCCTCGGGGCCTAGTGCTGCCAGAACTTGGGCGTTGACCAGATGCCGCGTGGCCGCCCCGCCGGGGGTGATGCAAATCAGCACATCCGACGCGGTCGCCATATCCACCAGATCGCCGTAGTAGACCTGTGGCACGTCGCGCCGGGTGCGGGTGTGGTAGATGACTTTCGCGCCAAACGCCTCGGCCCGCGCGGCGATGGTCTGGCCGATGCGGCCAAATCCGAGAATGCCGACCGTGCGGTTCTGAACCGAGCGCGTCAGCGGAAACGCCCCGTCGCGCCGCCATTGGCCCGAGCGCGCCCACGCATCAGACGGGATCAACCCGCGACTGACCGCCAACCATAGCATCATGGCAGTGTCGGCCACTTCGTCGTTCAGGACATCCGGCGTGTGTGCGACGATGATCCCGCGCGCGGCGGCGGAATCTGCGTCGATAGCGTCATAGCCGACACCGTAGCTGGACACGACTTTCAGGTTTGGTAATGCCTCTGGCACCCCCGCCGGAAGGCCCCAGTGGCCATCCGTGGCCACGGCGACGAATTTCGCGCCGTGTTCCGCCAGAAATCCCGCCCGGTCCTCGTGGTCAAACAGCCGCAGCACGGTGAATTCGGCCTCGTACCGTTGCCGCATCCGGTCGTTCACCTCGCCGATCTGCAACAGGTACGGCTTGTCAGTCATCCGCGCGCACCGTCTGGCGTTGCTGGCCCAAACCGTCGATGGTCAACTCCATCACATCACCCGCCTTCAGATAGACCGGGTTCGGTTTGATCCCCATGCCCACCCCGGGCGGTGTCCCGGTCGAAATCACGTCGCCCGGATGCAGGGTCATGAGTTGGCTAAGATGCGAGATCACCTGAGCCACGCTAAAGATCATCGTCGATGTGGTGCCGGTCTGGCGACGCACACCGTTCACATCCAGCGACATGTTCAGCGCCTGCGGGTCGGGAATTTCGTCGCGTGTGACCAGCCACGGCCCGGTCGGCCCAAAGGTGTCACAGGACTTGCCCTTGGTCCATTGCCCGGTCAGGGCGGTTTGAAAGTGCCGCTCGCTCACGTCATTGCACAGGCAATAGCCGGCCACATGGGTCAGCGCGTCGGCCTCGGTGACGTATTTGGCCGTTGTGCCGATCACCACGCCCAGTTCCACCTCCCAATCGGTTTTGGTTGATCCGCGCGGCATGATCACATCATCATAGGGGCCGGAAATGGCCGAATTGGCCTTCATGAACAAGATGGGATGCTCGGGGATCGCCGCGCCGGTTTCGGCCGCGTGGTCAGAGTAGTTCAGCCCGATGCACATGAATTTGCCGATATTGCCCACGCAAGTACCGATGCGCGGATCGCCCGTGACCAGCGGCAGGCTGGCCGGATCAAGGGCGCGTAAACGATCAAGTGCTGCGTCATTCAGCATGTCACCGGCGATATCGCTCACATGCGCCGACAGGTCGCGCAACGCGCCATCAGCATCCAGAATTCCCGGCTTTTCACTGCCGGTATCGCCATAACGAACAAGTTTCATCAAAGTCTTCCTTTTGTCAGTCTTTTGTCAGTGGTTATCACGCGGCATGGATTTATGCGCGATGTCTTTGTATTTGTCCGCACCCTTCAGGGTCATGCCTTCGGAAAATGGCAGAACCTTTTCGCGGAAAATCTCTTGCCACGGCGATTGGCTATCGGGGGTAAAGGCGCGCTCTGGCAGGGCGGCGCGACGGCGCGCCAGTTCATCCCCGGCCACCAGCATATCAGCGGTACAGGCGTTCAGGTCGATGCGGATACGATCCCCCGTCACCACCAGCGCCAACCCACCGCCATCCGCCGCCTCGGGCGAGGCGTTCAGGATCGACGGG
>NVQY01000209.1 GCA_002400675.1 Paracoccaceae bacterium
CCCCCGCCTGCCCCCGGCACCCCCCTCAAAGAAGGAATGCCAGCCATGACCCACCTCTGGAAAAACCAATCCTTCACCATCTCCCACGCCGACGATTCGCCCTTCGTCGGGACCGGCCTGCGCGCGTTCTTTGAATACCGCGACCTTGGCATTAACGCGGCCACCTCCGGCAGATTCGGCGCCCACGTCATCCGCGCCGTTCCCGGCATGGACAGCCCCGGCACATGGCACACCCACGACCTCGATTTCCAGATGGTCTACGTCACCAAAGGCTGGGTGGTGTTCGAATACGAAGACCCCGATGATCAGGGCGGCGAACACCTGTTGCGCGCTGGCTCCTGCACCCTGCAACCCCCCGGCATCCGCCACCGCGAAGTGCGCCACTCCGACGATATGGAACTGATCGAAATCATCTCGCCCGCCGATTTCACCACCACAAACGCCGAAAAACCCTGACCCAAGATTTGTACAAAACGCAACAAACCCACGAAGGAGGGTGGTACAAAATGAACAAAATCACCCGGATGCCCCGGCTTGCCGCCGCCCTTGTGCTGCTCACCGGCCCCGCCTTCGCACAGCAGAATTTGCAAGTCCCCTCGGGCCAACCCATCACCTTGGGCGAGGTCCTGATAGACGACCGCCCCGGCACCACCTGGATTCGATTCCGCTTTGTCGCGCCGCAAATCGGCAACGACGCAGGCCAGATCAATTACGAGACTTCTTCCGCCGATATCGACTACCTCTGCGAGGCGCTGGTGCTGCCCTACCTCGCGCAATACGACCTGACCCCGGCGCGCGTGGTCATATCCCTGTCGGACCGTTCTGTGCCCTTTGGCACCTCTGACCCGGACGCCACGCAGTTCTTCGAATCCTACAGCCCCGACAAAACCGCCTGCATCTGGGAGGCCTTCTGATGCCCGCAAAACTCAAACAATCCCAACGACTTAACAAGGTTCCCCCATGCTGAAACACCGTGGCTTCCCCGGTCGCCTTGCCGGCACCGATTTCCAGTTCACCATCCGGCGCGGCAACGCCAAGGGCGTGACACCGCTGGTCCGGCGTGAACGCTTTGCCGACCGCAGACCGGCGGACCGGCGCGCCGACGCCGGGTTCATCGCCGCCCTCTGGGCGCAGTTCGGCGATCAACCGTTCGAGCGGGGAAATCTCGACGCCGGGCGCCTCAGCTGGCTGTTTGGCCGCGAAGTCGTTCCCGCAGAAGATCCTTTTGATCCAGCCAGTTACGACGCCCTGCTGGTGATCCGCGAAGCTGTGGCGCGTGCCGCGTTCCCCGACGTTTTCAAGGATTGATCGGCGTGATGTCGCACAAGCCCATGATTTTTCGGCAAGAAGCAGCCCAAATCACCGGATTTTTCCGCGCCCCCTTGGTCGATTGCGCAACCTCGGGCAACGTCCTGTCAGCAAGTGGTAAAATCTATCCTACACCATTTGCTGACCAACCAATCCCTGCAACATCCCTTTTCGGGTGGGCTGGCGTTTCTCGCGCCAGTCTGCCCGAATTTTTTCGTGTCAGCCTGCGTAAGCCTTTGAATCGGCGGGGATTCGCCCAAACACGAATCGCTTCTGAATATCCCTTGCGCGATCGTCCCGACGGGCGCTTTGTGCGCCTATCCGTCACGAACAAAAAACAAGGATGGGCAACATGCGGGCAAGAAAACTCTACACTTCATTGGCACTTTTGGCGGCCCTCGCGGCCTGCGGCGAAACAACCGGTGAACAGGCACTTTATGGCGCGGGGGCGGGCATGCTTGGGTCGCTCCTGGTTGATGGCGATCCGTTGCTGGGGGCCGCTGCGGGGGCCGGTGGCAACTATTTGTATTGCCAAGCCAACCCGGGCAAATGCGGCTAAGCCCCTAGCAGGGCAGCCTTTTTCCGCCAACCGGTTCCTGCGGGGACCAAGCCGCCACGCGCAAAGCGCCGTCGCGGGCCTCTTGGCCTGCGGCGGCGCTTTGCGTTCGCTTATCCCCAACTCGCCCTTCTTCAATCCAAAGGACACCCCATGTTCAAAAAGATCCTGATCGCCAACCGGGGCGAAATCGCCTGCCGCGTCATCAAGACCGCCCGCAAGATGGGCATCACATCCGTAGCGATCTATTCCGACGCCGACGCCGACGCGCTGCATGTGAAAATGGCCGACGAGGCGATCCATATCGGCCCACCCCCCGCCAATCAGTCCTATATCGTCATTGACAAGGTGATGGACGCGGTTCGCCAATCAGGGGCCGAGGCCGTGCATCCAGGTTACGGATTTTTGTCGGAAAATGCTAAATTTGCCAAAGCCTTAGCCGAAATCGGCGTGGCCTTTGTCGGCCCGCCGGTGGGCGCGATCGAAAAGATGGGCGACAAGATCACCTCGAAAAAGATCGCCCAGGAGGCCGGGGTCAGCACCGTTCCCGGCTACATGGGCCTGATCGCCGACGCGGATGAGGCGGTGAAGATTTCCAACCAGGTCGGCTATCCGGTGATGCTCAAGGCCAGCGCTGGCGGTGGCGGCAAGGGCATGCGCATCGCCTGGAACGACGACGAGGCGCGCGAGGGGTTCCAGAGTTCCAAGAACGAAGCCGCCAGCAGCTTTGGCGACGACCGGATTTTCATCGAAAAGTTCATCACCCAGCCGCGCCACATCGAAATTCAGGTGCTATGCGACGCCCACGGCAACGGCGTCTATCTGGGCGAACGCGAATGCAGCATCCAGCGGCGCAACCAAAAGGTGGTCGAAGAGGCCCCCAGCCCGTTTCTCGACGAGGAAACCCGCAAAGCCATGGGCGAACAGGCGGTTATGCTGGCCCAAGCGGTTGATTACGCGTCGGCCGGCACGGTCGAATTCATCGTTGACGGCGAGCGGAACTTTTTCTTCCTCGAAATGAACACCCGCCTTCAGGTGGAACACCCGGTGACCGAACTGATTACCGGGATTGATCTGGTGGAACAGATGCTGCGCGTCGCCAACGGAGAGCCGCTTAGCATCACGCAGGCTGACGTCAAACTGAACGGCTGGGCCATTGAAAACCGGCTTTACGCCGAAGATCCCTATCGCGGCTTCCTGCCCTCTATTGGCCGTCTGACCCGCTATCGCCCGCCGGCGGAAATCGTTGAATCCGACCATATCGTGCGAAATGACACCGGCGTTTACGAAGGTGGAGAGATTTCCATGTATTACGACCCCATGATTGCAAAACTCTGCACATGGGCACCGACTCGGGCACAGGCCATCGACCACATGCGCAACGCGCTGGACGGCTTCGAACTGGAAGGGATCGGCCACAACCTGCCGTTCCTGTCGGCGGTGATGGATCATCCGATTTTCATGGCCGGGGACATGACCACCGCCTTTATAGAGGAACAATATCCCGATGGTTTTGAAGGGGTTAACCTGCCTCAGGACGCCTTGCGCCGGATTGCCGCCAGTGCGGCGGCGATGCACCGGGTGGCCGAAATCCGGCGTACTCGCGTGTCCGGGCGCATGGACAACCACGAACGCCGGGTGGGCACCGATTGGGTGGTGACGTTGCAGGGCCACCGCTTTGACGTGGTGATCGACGCCGATCCCGAGGGGTCGAACGTTACGTTTGACGATGGAGCGGTGCTGCGGGTTGCCAGCGACTGGACGCCGGGCGATCAACTGGCTGAATTGCAGGTGGACGGCGCGCTGTTGGTGCTGAAAGTGGGCAAGATCTCGGGCGGGTTCCGCATCCGGTCAAGGGGGGCTGACATGAAGGTGCATGTACGCACCCCACGTCAGGCCGAACTAGCCGAACTGATGCCGGAAAAACTGCCGCCCGATACGTCCAAATACCTGCTGTGTCCGATGCCCGGGCTGATCGTCAAGGTCGATGTCGAGGTCGGGCAGGAGGTGCAGGAAGGTCAGGCGCTGTGCACGGTCGAGGCGATGAAGATGGAAAACATCCTGCGCGCCGAGAGGAAAGGCGTGGTGGCCAGGATCAACGCGGCGGGCGGGGATTCGCTGGCGGTGGATGATGTGATAATGGAGTTTGAATAGGGGCGATGATTGCCGGTCAGGGGACATATCAAGGACGTGCGACGCCCGCCCGCTTTGGGCGCGTGTCTCTTGTCCTGACGGCCATTTCGCTGCTTTTCCTCACCGCCTGCGCCCTTGACCGGCAAAACGCGGTGCGTGCACAGCTCGACAGTTGGGTGGTCCTGCGCGAGACGCTTTATTTCAACTCGACCCGCATTTGTACGGCGGGGGTGTTCGCAACCGGGGCTTCTACAATCCTGTCGGGGGCCAAGAAAGTGCGCTCTGTCGCGCGGGGCGTGCGGGCGGTCGGGCAGGGGGACGCGGTTGCCTTTGATGTTCCCGGCCTGTCGCCGGCGGATGTGCAATCGGGGATCGACGCCACCACCCGCCCGGTCAGCCTTGCCATTCTGACCTCGGGGCTGGCGGCCAAGGATTGCCTGACGGATGACCTGCAAGAGGCGTTCACCAACGCCCTGTTCGCGCCTGATGCGGTATTGATCTTTGATCCCGCCAGCCGCGCCGTCGCGGTGTTTGATCGCGCGCAAAAACAGGTGTTTTTCACCAGGGCGGATCCGTGATGGGTCAGCTGCCTTTGCGCCGTTCCACGACCTCGCGCTGGCGCATGGGGGTCTTGTCGATAGAGCGGGTTATCTCGCGCACCGACCACGGGTACGGCTTGCGCAGCTTGACCACCCCGTCCTTGTCCACCAACACCATCTGGAACCCGCGTGGGCGCAGTTTCATGCGGATAGGGCGGCGCGCCGCCGGGTCGGTATCGGTCAGCACCACCACATCGCGGTCCGCCAGCCTTTCCTCGTCCTCCATCAACAGGTCTATCTGCTGCTGGAACCGCGGGTCGGCGGGAGAGTCGGCAAACACCATAATAATGCGAGAGACCCACAGAAAGCTTTCGAGTTCTGAGTCTCCGGCGGGGCGAAAAACCCCGTGCACCTCAGGGGTGGCGGGGTCGCCGGCCAGGGCCGTCATCGGAATTATTGTTGCCAGAACAAGGGCTAATGTGCGGGTCATGTGGTCTCCTGTCTGCTCGAATATAAGCCGGGATCAGCCAATTGCACCCGCTGATTGGCCCGGGGGGGCGAAATTCTTTGTGAAAGGTTTCGCAAGCGCGGACAAGTTTAACGTTAATCGCTTTGTCAGAGGTTGGGGGCGATGATGTCTGTATCCCCCGCGATCAGGCCGAACGGGGCGGCCACCATTCGACGGATCGGCAGACCCATGGACGTTATCCTGCATATCGGCGCGCACCGGTGCGCCAGCACCAGTTTTCAGACCTACATGTATCACAACCGCGAAAATCTGCTTGGGCAGGGGATCGGGGTCTGGGGGCCGTGGCGCACCCGTACGGGGTTGTTTCGCGGGATATTGCCGGGGCCAAAGGCCGCCACGGGGCGCGACCTGCACCGGCGCGGGGTCGGGCGGGTGCAGATGCAACTGACGCGCAGCGCGGGACTGGGGTTGGGTACGTTGCTGGTCAGTGATGAAAACATCATGGGGACGATGCGGGGGAACCTGCACATGGGCGACCTGTATGGCGGCATCGGTGAACGTCTGGCGCGCTATGGCGAGGCGTTTGATGGCCGGATCAACAGTGTGGCGCTGAATATCCGGTCGCTGGATGCCTATTGGGCCTCGGCGCTGGGATATGGGCTGACGCGCGGGCGCGGCGTACCCAACGCCGCCATGTTAAACCGTCTGGCCACCAACCCGCGCAGTTGGCGTGACGTGATTACCGATGTGGCCTGTGCGCTGCCCAATGCGCGGATATGGGCGCTGCCGTTCGAGGTATTTGCCGGGCGCCCCGAGACGCAGTTGGCCGCGCTGGCCCGGATCAATGCGCCGAAAACCCACGCCCGCGACTGGCTGAACGCCACGCCGCGCCTGCCGCGTTTGCGCCAACTTGCGGTCGAGTTGTCCGAGGGCTGGGATCTGCCCGATGGCGAAGGCCGCTGGCAGCCATTTTCGCCGCACCAGATCGCGGTGATGCGCGAGGCTTACGCAGATGACCTGATGTGGCTGACCGGGGGCGGCGACGGGCTGGCCCGGTTGATGCCCGACCCGGAAAAACTACCAGACATAAAACAAGCGGGGACACACCCGCCACGACCTGACATGACAAGAGGAAGACAACATGACCGGCCAGAACAACGAATGGCGCGCGCTCGCTGAAAAGGAACTGCGCGGGCGGGCGATTGATGACCTGACCTGGGACACGCTGGAAGGCATCCCGGTCAAGCCGCTGTATACAGAGGATGATCTGGAGGGCGTCGATCATCTGGGCACCATCCCCGGGGCCGCGCCGTTCACGCGCGGCGTCAAGGCAACGATGTATCCGGGGCGCCCCTGGACCATCCGCCAATATGCCGGGTTCTCGACGGCAGAGGAATCCAACGCCTTTTACCGGCGCGGGTTGGCGGCCGGGCAACAGGGTGTATCCGTGGCCTTTGATCTGGCCACACACCGAGGTTACGACAGCGACCACCCCCGCGTGGTTGGCGACGTGGGCAAGGCCGGCGTGGCAATCGATTCGGTCGAGGACATGAAGATCCTGTTCGACGGTATCCCGCTGGACAAGGTGTCGGTTTCCATGACCATGAACGGCGCCGTGATCCCGGTGCTGGCCAGTTTCATCGTCGCCGGCGAAGAACAGGGGCATGATCGCGCCGCCTTGTCCGGCACCATTCAGAACGACGTTCTCAAGGAATTTATGGTGCGCAACACCTACATCTATCCGCCGGTACCGTCGATGCGGATTGTCGCGGACATTATCGAATTCACCGCCAGTGAGATGCCGAAATTCAACAGCATTTCGATCTCCGGCTATCACATGCAAGAGGCCGGCGCGAACCTTGTGCAGGAATTGGCCTATACGCTGGCCGACGGGCGCGAATATGTGCGTACGGCTCTGGCGCGCGGCATGGACGTGGAC
>NVQY01000210.1 GCA_002400675.1 Paracoccaceae bacterium
GCGATTCAGGAATTGCTGGGCCATGCGTCGCTTTCGACGACACAGGCCTATACGGCGGTGGACACCGCCCGTTTGATGGAAGTTTACAACCGCACCCATCCCAAGGCGCAGCCGCGCGCGCATTGAAATCATTCTTCGGATTGGCGCTGTTCGCGCTTGCCGGATTGCGCTGAATTACGGTGGATGAACTTTGAGGGCATTTGGTCCCGGCCCCCGATGCCCATAGGCTTCCTCTTGGTGGAATGTAATTTTTGTCACGCCTATGTGTGTCATTGTGCATAAAGTTTGGATGCCCGAGGCAGAATTCTGTGTCACCCATGAGGCAGAAACCGCAATTCCAATGGGAGCCACTTATATGAACCGCTTTTTGAAATTCGCCGCCGTTGTTTCGGCCGTCCTGTTCACCGGCACTGCCGCCTCGGCACAGGCGTGTCCGGTCGACATTCTGGATCCGTTCGATCTGGAAGCCGCGGACATCGACAGCATCTATGCCTGCATGCAGGCACAGATGGTCGCCGCCTATTCCAAGCAGGGCAACAAGATCGGCGAGAATTACCGCAACTGGACCATCACCGCATCGCGCCCCGGTGTTGCGGGCGCGCATGGCGAACGTCTGTTGCTGACATGGGCCAACCCGATTGGCGCAGAGCAATACCTGAAGTATCAGGAAGAAGGCTTTGAAATGCCCGCCGGGTCCGTTCTGGCCAAGGAAAGCATCAAGATCCACAAAAAGAAAAAGGCCGCCGTGGTTGGCCCGCTGTTCCTGATGACCAAGTTGCAGCCCGGCGAAGCCCCCGAGACAGGGGATTGGCGCTATGACGCGATTGCCCCCAACGGCAAACAGATGAAGATCAAGCAATCCTTCTGCAATGATTGCCACAAAGGCTATGAGGACTCGGATTATCTGGCCTATCCGATCGAAGAGGTCCGTCTTTCGAACTGATAGCTACCCCCGTGTGATTTGTGAAAAGCCCGGCCAATGCGCCGGGTTTTTTGCTTTGCATCTGCCCGGCCAATTTGGCAAACAGGGGCTTATGACCACACATGCACGCGCCATTCTTGTCCATCTTCTGACCGCCTCAGGCGCAGTGTTTGCCATGCTTGCCCTGCTGGCGGCGGTGGACGGCGAATGGGACCTGATGTTTCTGTGGCTGGTTGTGGCGTTCTTTGTTGACGGCATCGACGGCCCTCTTTCGCGGCGGTTCGACGTCAAACGCAACGCGGCGGAATTTGACGGTGTGCTGCTGGACCTGATCGTCGATTACCTGACGTATGTGTTCATTCCCGCCTTTGCCCTGTTCAAATCCGGGCTGATGGATGGCTGGACCGGGTGGGTTGCAATCATCCTGATCACCCTCGCCAGCGCGATGTATTTTGCTGATACCCGTATGAAAACCAAAGACAACAGCTTTTCCGGCTTTCCCGGGTGCTGGAACATGCTGGTGCTGGTGATCTTTGCGCTACAGCCGAATTTCTGGATCAGTCTGGCGCTGGTGTCGTCCCTTGCCGTGGCCATGTTCCTGCCGCTCAAGTTCATCCACCCGGTGCGCACAGAACGCTGGCGCACGATCAGCCTACCAATCGCGCTGGCGTGGACATTCTTTGCCGGCTGGGCCGCGTGGGTCGATTTCCACCCGGAAAGCTGGGCGCACACGGGGTTGGTGTTGACCAGCGTCTATCTGTTGTTCGCCGGAATCGCCCAACAGATCATCCCCGAAGCACGGCCCTGAGCCTATATTAGCAAACCCGCCGCCCCTTCGTGGCGCAGCAAGGCCACTTTGGTTTCAACACCCCCGGCCCCGGAAAATCCCGTCAACCGCCCACCCGCGCCCATCACCCGATGGCATGGGATGATGATGGGGATCGGATTGCCGCCACAGGCCCCGCCCACCGATTGCGCCGATTGACCCAAGGCCGATGCGATCTCGCCGTAGGTGCGGGTTTCGCCAAAGGGGATGGCCGACATTTGCGCGCAGACCGCCTGTTGAAACGCCGACCCGGCCACCCGCAGGGGCAGATCGAACCGCTGCAAACGCCCCGCTTCATAGGCCCGCATCTGCGCCGCCGCCTCTTGCAGCAGGGGCGAGTCTGGCGCGTCATCGGAGCCATCCCAGACCACGCGCACAATCGCGCCGTCCTGTTCCTCAAGGCCAAGTAGCCCGAACTGAGTGTCTACCGTGATCATTGCCATGGGCAATGATCACCGATGTTGCCACGCTGGGCAAGGCACGTTCTGACGTCGCTTAACCCAGCGCGCTGTTGCATCGCCCGCACACACCTTCATGGCTGTGTTGACCGACGTCCGGCAGGATTTTCCAGCACCGCAGGCATTTTTTGCCGCTGGCCTTTTCAAACACCACGCCCACGCCTTCGGTTTCAGGCAGGCGGAACGCCTCTGGTGGCATCGGATCGCCGGTCAGGACCAAGCCGGACGTGATGAACAGGTCATCCGTGGGCAGACCACGCAGCAGTTCCAGCAGATCGGGGTCGTCCACATGCACCACCGGGGCGGCCTCAAGGCTGGAGCCGATCACCTTGTCCTGACGTTGAACCTCAAGGGCCGAAGTCACGACCCGGCGCACGCTACGCACATCCGCCACGCTGTTCGCCAATTCCTCGTTGCGCCAGCTTTCCGGCGTCTCGGGCATGTCGGTCAGGTGGATCGAACTGGTGTCGCCGGGGAACCGTTCCAGCCACACTTCTTCCATGGTGAACACAAGGATCGGGGCCAGCCATGCGGTCAGGCGATGGAACAGGATATCCAGCACCGTGCGCGCCGCGCGACGCCGTTCGGTATCGCCATCGCAATAAAGCGCGTCCTTGCGGATGTCGAAATAGAACGCCGACAAATCAATCGTGGCAAAGTGGAACACCGCCTGAAACACGCCCTGAAAATCGTAGGTGGCATAGCCGTTGCGCACCTGTTCGTCGATCTCTGACACCCGGTGCAGCACCCAGCGTTCCAAAAGAGGCATGTCCTCTGGTTCCACCCGGTCACTGTCCGAAAATTCCGCCAGCGATCCCAACAGGAACCGGATGGTGTTGCGCAAGCGGCGGTAACTGTCGGCCACCCCTTTGAGGATTTCCGGGCCGATCCGGTGGTCATGCACATAGTCGGTCTGCGCCACCCACAGGCGCAGAATGTCGGCACCATATTGCTTGATCACCTGTTCCGGTAGGATGGTGTTGCCCAAGGATTTGGACATCTTGATGCCCTTTTCATCCAGCGTGAAGGCGTGGGTCACAACCGCCCGGTAAGGCGCGCGCCCCTTGGTGCCACAGGCCTGCAACATCGACGAATGGAACCAGCCGCGATGCTGATCGGTGCCTTCAAGATAAACGTCCGCAATACCGTCCGGCGCGCCGTCTGCGCGGTCGCGCAGCACAAACGCATGGGTCGAGCCGGAATCGAACCATACATCGAGAATATCGAACACCTGATCGTAATCATCCGGGTTGTGGTCATCGGCCAGAAACCGTTCCTTGGCCCCGTCCTTGTACCAAGCATCCGCGCCTTCAGCCTCAAACGCCTGCAAGATACGCGCGTTCACCTGTTCGTCGCGCAACAGGAAATCCGCGTCCGTGGGCAGGGCACCCTTGCGGGTGAAACAGGTCAGCGGCACGCCCCATGCCCGTTGCCGCGACAACACCCAGTCAGGTCGCGATTCAATCATTGAATACAGACGGTTACGGCCTTTCTTGGGGAACCATTCGACCAATTCGTCGATGCTGGTCAGGGCACGTTCACGGATGGTCTTGCCGTAGGTGTCCTGATTGTCGCCAACGGGGCGGTCAACGGCGGCAAACCACTGCGGCGTGTTGCGATAGATCACCGGTGCTTTTGAGCGCCACGAATGCGGATAGCTATGCTTGATCTTGCCGCGTGCCAGCAACCCGCCGACCTCGGCCAGCGTGTCGATCACGGCCTTGTTGGCGTTGCCCTCTTTGCCGTTGGGTTTCAGGATCGCCTTGCCGCCAAACAGCGGCAGATCATCGCGGAACCGGCCGTCTTCCATCACGTTATAGGTGATCACCTGTTCCAGCATGCCCAGATCGCGGTACAGCTCGAATTCGTCCATGCCGTGGGAGGGGGCGCAATGCACAAACCCCGTGCCGTCCTCGTCCGTGACAAAGGGCGCTGCACGGAAATCGCGCGGCGCGTCCCATTCGCCATTGCCATTTTCGACCCCGGCCAAGGGGTGCAGCAGCGACAGGCCGGAAAGTTCCTGCGCCGTCACATCGCGCACCCGCGTATACATGCCGTCTTCAAGCCGGGCGCGGGTCATCACATCCCCGGCCAGCTTGTCAGCCAGAAGGAATCGGTCGCCTGTATTGGCCCAGCTTTCATCCGGCGTGGCGGTGATTTCATAGAGACCGTAGGCAAAGTCTTCGCCGTAGACGACTGCCTTGTTTGACGGGATGGTCCAGGGTGTGGTTGTCCAAATCACCACAAAAGCCCCAGTCAGATCGCTGTCGTCGCCAGCTTCCGCGACCTTAAACTTCACCCAAATGGTAAAGCTTTCCTTGTCATGATATTCCACCTCGGCCTCGGCCAATGCGGTTTGTTCGATCGGCGACCACATCACCGGCTTTGAACCCTGATACAGCACGCCATTCATCAGGAATTTCTGAAACTCTTCGGCGATCACCTTTTCGGCGTGGAAATCCATCGTCATATAGGGGTCGGCCCAGTTGCCGGTCACGCCCAGACGCTTGAATTCCTCGCGCTGAATGTCGATCCAGCCAGCGGCAAAATCGCGACATTCCTGACGGAATTCATTGACCGGAACCTGATCCTTGTCCTTGCCCTTTTTGCGGTATTTTTCCTCGATCTTCCATTCAATCGGCAAACCGTGGCAATCCCACCCGGGCACATAGCGCGCATCCCGCCCCATCATCTGCTGGGAGCGCACGATCATATCCTTGAGAACCTTGTTCAGCGCGTGGCCGATATGCAGGTTACCGTTGGCATAGGGGGGGCCGTCATGCAGGATGAACGGCTCGCGCCCCTCGGTTTTGGATTTTTCACGCAGGCGATCATAGACGCCGATTTCTTCCCAACGCTTCAGCCAGTCGGGTTCGCGTTTGGGCAGGCCCGCGCGCATGGGAAAATCGGTTTTTGGCAGGTTCAGCGTGGGTTTATAGTCGGGGGTCTCGGCGCACATTGGGGGCGTCCTTTGGATGGGTCAAATGGGGGGTGCGGTCGGTGCGATGGCTCGAACACCTTTGCCCGGCGTCTGAAATGTCACAGCGCCGGGGGGATAATTCGTATAATGATCAGGCAGGTCTGGACCATGGGCCGCGTTATAGGCCTGCAAAGTCGTGGGGTAAAGTGCCTCAGACGTGAAACAGGGTGCCAACCACATAGGCGATAATGGCCGCCGTTCCGCCGATCAGCAGGGTCTCGATCCCCGAGCGCCACCAGGCGGTCAGTGCCCAACGGCTTTTCAGCGTGCCAATGGCAAAGAAAACCGCGCCCGTCATCCACGCCGACAGGGTAAAGGCATTGTCCAGCCCCAGAACAAACGGCATCAGCGGCACCATGCCGGCCACCAGAAACGAGATGAACGTGGCCAACGCAGCGCGCATCGGGTGCGGGTCAACGCCGCCCAGCCCGTATTCGCCCTCTAACATCAGGTCGATCCATGTTTCGTGGTCCGAGGTCACGGCCTCGGTGGCGTCGTCCAGAACCTTGCCCGACAGACCCTTGCGGGACAGGATCGCGCGCACTTCGCGCCGCTCGCCTTCCGGATTTTCGGCGATCTGACGGATTTCAATGGCGCGGATGCGTTCCAGATTGTCCCGCTCGGCCTTGGCCCCGGAATAGTTGCCCGCCGCCATGGAAAACCCATCGGCCAGCACATTGGCCAGCCCCAGCGCGATAATGACAAACGATGGCAACCCGGCCCCGGCCACACCGGCGACAATGGCAAACGTCGTCACCGACCCGTCGATTGATCCATATACCACGTCGCGCAACACACCCCTCCCCGGGGGCGAATCAATCCGCGCGTCGATTTCCTGAAGCGAATGGCCGTGTGGTTTCATTGCTCTGTCCTGTTTTTGCGTCCGAACAACCCGCCCAACGCCCTTGTGACGATACTGCGCACCGACGGGCGGCTTCTGGCAGAAAACGGCAGCGGGCGACAGACCTCCATTGCGGCGACGCCAACCCGCGCACTTAGGGCACCGTTAACCAATCCTTCGCCAAAGCGGCGCGACAGTTTGGTCAGGATTGACCCGCCCAGTAACGGCTCTAGCAGATCATCGCCCACGGCCACCGCGCCCGTGGCCAGTAAGTGCGCAAACACCGCGCGGGTCAGGCGCCAAGAGCCGATAAAGCCGGATCGCCCGCCATAGATTTCAGCCACCCGCCGGATCATCCTGAGACTTGACACCAACGCGGTGGCAACATCGGCCAGCGCAATCGGCACCAGCGCAGTAACGGTCGCCACCTGCCGCGCGGCGGACTCGACCTCTTGTTGCGCGGCCTTGTCGAGCGGGGCCAGCAATGTGTCCTCGGCCAGCGCCAACAGGGTGGCGGCGTCGAACTGTTCGCCCATGCGTTCGTGCAGCCGTTCACGCGCCCATTTGGTATCATCGCGCCCGCGATAAAACGCGATCAGCCGGTTGGTCACGTCGCGTGCCTGCCCCAGATCATCCGACGCCAGTGCGCTGGCCCCGGCGCGATGCAGCTTATCAATCCGCCCCAGCCGGGAAATCGCCGCAATCTCGCGCAGCGCAATGATCGCCAGAACCAACCCCAGTGCGGCCAGCAACCCGGCGACGATCCAGCCCAGAATCGGCGCGCGATCCAGCAAGCCATAGACAAAATCCCACGCCGCCACCGAAATCGCCGCCCCGATCACCGAGGCACTCAGGC
>NVQY01000211.1 GCA_002400675.1 Paracoccaceae bacterium
CGAAGCGACTATTGTACAAAACGGAACAACCGGGGGGGCGGGGGACGTACAAAACGAACAAAGCATCACCCTGAACGGTCGCAAGGCCGTTGTCGTCAACGCCGAAGCCGCCGACATTCTGATCGTCTCGGCGCGTGAATCCGGCGGTGCCGGCGACCAAGACGGCATATCGCTTTTCCTCGTGCCTCGCGACACTGAGGGCGTCGAATTGCTCGGCTACCCGATGCTTGCCGGAGGCCGCGCCGCCGAGGTCACCCTGACCAACGTCACCCTCCCCGCAAGCGCCCGTTTGGGCGCACCCGGTGCCGCCTATCCCGCGATTGCCGAACGTGTCGCAGCCGCCGGCGTGGCGCTGGCGGCGGAAACGCTGGGCGCAATGGAAACCGCCGCGCAATTGACCGGCGAATACATGATGACCCGCAAACAATTTGGCCGCCCCATCGGCACGTTTCAGGCGCTGCAACACCGCTTTTCCGACCTGCTGATCGAGTTGGAACAGGCGCGTTCCGCCGTGATCAACGCCGCCGGAAATCTGGAAAAAGACAGCCAAACCCGTGACTTGAACGTTGCCGCCACCCGCAACCTGATCGGACGCGCCGGGCGATTGGTGGCCGAAGAAGCGATCCAGATGCACGGTGGTATCGCCATGACGCAGGAATACGAACTGGCCCATATTGCCAAACGGATCGTCATGGCCGATCACCGTTTTGGCGACACCGATTATCATCTGGAGAGGTTCATTGCCCTCAGTGCCTGACCCCAACAGCGGCATCATCGCCGACAATTCCGGCTGCCAGAATACAATCGGCTATGTGATTGATTTGTCTCCTGAAACCGGCGGCGCTGCCTGTTTTCTGGACATCGCACCGGGGCATCTGAACCGCAACGGGTTGCTGCACGGCGGGATCATGACGATCCTGCTGGATGTGGCCTGTGGCTATGCGGCTTCCCTGTCGTTTGACCGCGCATCGCTTGCCCCGGTTCTGACCGTATCGCTGAACATGATGTATGTCGCCCCGGTCGGCGCGGGGCGGGTAACGGCCATCGGCACCGTGACCGGCGGCGGGCGCAAGATCTGTTATGCCAACGGCGAATTGCGCGATGATCAGGGCCAGTTGATTGCCAGTTCGTCCTGTGTTTTCAAACGGATAACCAAACGGGCCGCACCATGACCGGCGACCGTTGGCATCATTTCCTTGATGCACAAGTCACCACCCGCCCTGACGTTCTGGCGCTGACCGACAACGGCGGCGCGTCGTGGGATTATGCGACGCTTGACCGCGCCTGCGCCGCCCTCGGCGCAGAGATGAAACAAGCCGGCGTTCGCCCCGGCGACCGGGTGGTGATCGTGGCGGAAAACTGCGCCGCCGCCGTCGCTGCATTGTTCGCCTGTTCGCGCATGGGGGCGGTGGCGGTGCCGACCAACGCCCGTCAGGCCGAGGGCGAACTGGCCCGGATCATCGACCACGCGCGCCCCGCTGCGGTTTTGTTCACCAGCGCCGCGTCGCGCGATGCCACTTCCCATGCTAAGCATCTGAAAGCGCAGGAAATATCGGGGGTTTATGGCGCGCTTCATCTGGCCACGCCGTATGATTCCAACCCCGATCCTGACCGGGACGTGGCGGTTCTTTTATACACCACCGGCACCACGGGCGCGCCCAAAGGGGTGATGCTGACCCACGGTAACCTGACCTTCGGCGGGCGTACTTCGGTGGGGATCCGGGACATGACCGAGGACGACGTGATCTATGGCGTGTTGCCCCTGACCCATGTGTTTGGCCTGTCCTCGATTGTCACCGCTGCCATGTGTGCCGGGGCGCAAATCCGCTTCGAGGCGCGGTTTTCGGCCGAACGTTTGTATCAGGCGTTGGGGCAGGGCGTGACCCTGTTGTCAGCCGTGCCGCAAATGCACGCATTGCTGATGCAATACACCCGCGAACAGGGGTTCGAGACCCTTCAAAACAGTGCCTTGCGCTATGTTTCGTCTGGTGCGGCTCCGCTGGATCCGGAATGGAAACGCAAGGCCGAGGCGTTCTATGGCGTGGCATTGCAAAACGGTTATGGGCTGACCGAAACCACCGCCGGGGTCTGCGTCACCCAAAGCCAGATTGGCGATCCCGATATCTCGGTCGGCCCGCCATTGCCGGGGGTCGAGATCAAGATCGGCCAGCCTGATAGTGAGGATATCGGCGAAGTTCTGAGCCGTGGCGCGCATGTAATGAAGGGCTATTACCGCAACCCGGACGCAACCGCGCAGGCGCTGGATTCTGACGGCTGGATGCATACCGGCGATCTGGGGCGGATTGATGCGCGCGGGTTTCTGCACATCATGGGGCGCTCTAAGGAGCTGATCATTCACGGCGGTTTCAACGTCTACCCGCCCGAAGTAGAGGCCGCCCTGAACGCCCACCCCCAGGTGATCCAATCGGCGGTGGTTGGCCGGATGGTTGCCGGTGATGAACAGGTGTTGGCGTTTGTGCAGGTGTCCGCGGATGACGCCCCCGACCCCGAAGAGTTGCGGCAATTCGTGGCCCGACAGTTGGCCGGCTACAAGCGCCCCGCGCAGATTGTCATGGCCACCGAATTACCCGCCGCCCCGACCGGCAAGATCCTGCGGCACCGGTTGCTTGAGGTGTTCGGTGATCAACTGACCTAAGTCTCCAAACACTGTAAGGGTCTGATTTCTCTCAGGCAAACCCCGTCTGGAAAATATCCATGCCGCCCGGATACAGCCGGGAACGCAAAAGAACCTTGTTGGAATCCAACGCCTCGGCGATGCGCGCATAGTGGGTTCCTGTGCGTTCGGGTGCGCGTAGCAGGATGGTTTGCGCACTGCTCAGGGCGCGTTCAAGCTCGGCGGTGGCCTTGGGAACGGCGGCGGGTTTGATTGCCTTATACTGTTGCAAACGCCGCCGAACCGGAGGTTTCTGAAGGTCCGCGTCGCGCGCCATGATTTTATCAAGCGCCTTTTCCACCGCCGTTAGCGCCTCTAACGCGCCAGCATAGGCCACGCGCCCGTACAGCAAACTTGCCGCGTATTTGTAGGTCTGGCGGTAGCAGTCGAAACGATAGACCTTTTCGACCCTCTGGCACCTGCTGACGCCCAGTTGGATTGATTTCGCGACACTTTTAGTGACTGCATTCGAAAGACCGGCAGACCCGCCGCCGCCGCCGAGGTCTGCGCCGCCGCCACCACCGACGCCATCGCCACCTGTGCCCGTGCCTCTGGAATATCCGGGGGATGCCAGGGAAATTGATAGTGTCAGAGACACGATCAGGACTTGGCACAGACAGCGCCGCAGAAAATGGAACATATTTAAAGCCTTTAAGAAATCAGGCCTCATTCTAGCACGCGCGCACAATCCGCTCAATCGTTGCCTTGGGAATGATGGTTAACCCTGTAGGGGAAACCGGCGCAGCAGGTGAAACTGGCCATTCTCATCCTCGCCGGTCAGGGTTAGGTCGCCAAAACTCAGGCCCGGTGGAATCAGGGGAATCAGGGCCTGTTCCAGAACGTGTTGCACGCCGGGCAGGTCGGGTTTGGCGATGCGCCCGGTCAGGGTAATATGAAAGCGGAAATCGTCCAGCACATAGGGGTATCCCCACGCGGTCAGATTGGCCTCTTGCCGGGGGCTTAGCCGCGCGGCGCGGCGGCGGGTCAGTTGGTCCGGGGTCAGGGGGGCGCGAAACCGGTCCAGATCGCGCACACACCGGGCGGCAAATTCGGACAACACCGGCGACGCCGGCGGGCAAAGCGCCAGAAACCGGCCCAGCGGGGTCAGGCGCAAGGGGCCAAGCGGGAAGGCGGGTTGGGTTTGGCACAGCTCAGCGCAGGCATTTTCCAAGGTCGCGCGGCTGGTCCCGGGTGCCAGATGAAACGGTGGTTTGATGGTTGCATGCAGCCCGTATTTGCGCGGTGCCGCCGTGATTTCGCCGATCGCTAACGGCAAGTCGGGCAAGGTCGGATGGTCGCGCATTTTCCCCGCCTGCATGTCCCACCCCAGCCAACTTGTGGCGAACCGGGTCCAACCGGTGTCGGCGGGCGGCGCGTAGTAAAGGGCGTAGCGGGTAAAACTCATCGCCTCAGGTGCGGTAGAACAAATAGCGGTCGGGCGCGATGCTGTCGGGGCCTTTGATCTGCTGCATACCGACCAGAGGCTGGCCGGAAACGACCATGCCGCCGGGCAACATTATGCTGGCAATCAGCGGGCTAAGGCGGGCGGCCTCGGCCACGTCTTTCTCTTTGATACCAAAGCCGAAATCGTAATGCACCATAATAATTCGCGCGGTGTTATCCACCAGTTTCTGCAACATCGGTTCGGCCTCGCCCATCAGAAAATCCGCCTCGGGCGGGGTGCAGGACGGGTGGCATTGCAGCACCCGGTCGATGACCCAGATGCGCCGGTTGGGCATGACTTCGCGCATGTGATCATAGGTGCGCCCGTTGCCCAGCCCAAGATCAAGTGCGTCGCCGGCAAGATCTGCGGTCTGTTCGGCGGCCCAGTTCAGCCCGTCGCGCTGGGCGGCAAAGCGGCGCAGCATGGAATCCAGTCGGCTCATGTGTTCGTGTCCTTTTGGGTTTGGTCGGTGCTGTTCCAGCGCCGGGTCGGGCCGGCCATAAGACGCGACAACAGCGCGTCGGTAAAGCCCCAGATCGCTTCGTCATGCACCAGATGATGGGTCAGAATGCCGTAGGGTTCGCCTGCATCGGCCCGTCCCTCGCGGCGGTCGGCCAGTTGGCGCACAAGGTGCGCGATCAGGATGTCCGGTGCCACCAACCCGCGCCCGGATTTCCAAGAGATTGGATCCAGATGGGTGTTGACCTGCGCCAGCCCCGGCGCGGCAAAGGCGGCATCTCGCGGGGTGAAGGTGGACAGGGCGCTGTACCCCAGCCCCGCCAGATCAGCCACCAACCGGGGCGAAATGCGGTTCCATGGCGGCGCGAACATCGGCGACAGATCGGGACCAAACAAAGCGGACAGGCGGGTCAGGCTTTGGGCGGCTTCATCCGCCATTTCTGCGGCGTTTCGGGTGTCCGGGTACTCGGCTTTTTTCGCGCCTTGCAGGGCGTGGCTGGCGTGCGCCCAGCCGTGCACCACCGGGATCAGGTTTGGCGTGGCGCGGACATACGCGGCCAGCACTTGGGTGGCCCCTTGGGGAATGACCGCCAGATGCACCGGCAGGCCATGTTTCGCGGCCAGTGCGTCCAGTCGCTCCAACGCTGGGGAGGGGGCAATCGCATCGTCGTCACGCCACCAGATCGGCAGGCAAAGCCCCGTCGTCGCCCAGCGGTCAAGTTCGCGGTCCAAGGGGGTCCAGTCGGGGGTCATGTGCGCGCCTTTGCCATGTCCACGGCCAGTGCCACGGTTTGGGTGGCACCGTCAAATCTTAGCCGTGAGTCCGGCCTTGGCGGGGCGGCAATCACCTGTTCAACGGCCTTGGCCAGACGCTGCGGGGTCAGATCAGCGCTGCGCAGGACGTTCATGCCGTCCAGCGCCCCAAGGCTTTGCGCGCGCAGTCCCTGTTCCACTTCCTGACCGGCGTCATAAGGCACCAGAACCGCCGGCGTGCCCGCCTGCAACAGGTCGAGCGCGGTGTTATAGCCGCACATACTGACCGAAGCGGCGGCGTGGTTCAGCATCTGCCGGAAATCCGCGCGGGCTGGTTCTATCGCCACATTCCCGGGCGGGGTTAGTGCCTCAAGGGCGCTGATCTGCGACGTGGCATCGCTGCCGCCGACCAACAACCGCCACTGGCGCGCGGGCATCAGGCGCGCGGCCCCGATGGCGGCCTCGTACAAAGATGTCCCCACCGACCCGCCCCCGGCGCTGACCAGAACCTCGTCCAATCCGGCCCGTTCGGGGTGAGGGGCCGGGCGCAGTGGGGCCACATAGCCGGTATAGCGCAGGCTGGCACGCAGGCTGTCGGACACCGGCCAGCTTTGGTCCAGCGGCGTGCCGCGCGGGTCGGAATGGACCAGAACGCCGTCATAGAACTGCGCGATGATCTCATCCGCGCGGATGACCTTGGCGGGTTTGGACGGCGGGGCGAGGATGTCACGGATCGAGGCCAGGATCACCGGGCGCGGTGACAGGGCATCTGCGGCCTTGAGCAGCGTTAGAAACTCATCCGCGAGAATCCGGCGGCCAAACGGGAATAGTTCGGTGATCAGGATGTCGGGCGTGGTCTTTAGCGCAGCCAACAGGGCATCAATCCGGGCTTTGAAAATATCGCTGCCGGCCTCGTGCCCCGCGTCGTCCAGCAACCGGGTAAAGTTGGTGCCGTCAGAGCGCAAAGGGGCTAGTTGCAACAATGCCACCCCCCGGTGATCCAGTTGCGGCACCGCCATGCCGCCCGACGCCACGGTGACCTCGTGCCCGGCAGCGGCAAACGCCCGGCCAAGGGTCAAAGCGCGGCTCAGGTGGCCAGTGCCCAACAGATGCGTGACGACAATCAGAACCTTCATGCGGTGTCGGCGCGCCGTGTCAGGCGCACGGGGTCCGGTTGCGCCACCATTGCCTCGCCGTCGATATGCAGGACGAACAAGCGGTTGCGTTTGATGCGAAACGGGGCGTCGCCGGCGAATTCCCAGCCGTAAGCCCGCGCCAGCAAAACGCGCATGATGCCGATGTGGCACACGGCGACCGTGTCTTTGGTCAATCCACTGACCCATGGCTTTAGCCGCGCCCACACATCGCCCGGGCTTTCGCCGTTTGGCGCGTGGTAATCCCAGCCCCATTCTTCGATATGACGAAACCCGCTTTCGGGGTCGGCGACAAGGT
>NVQY01000212.1 GCA_002400675.1 Paracoccaceae bacterium
TTCCACCGTCGCCGCCGTGCCAACCCCACGCGCCTGCAAATCCACCTGCCGCTGCAACGCCTTGGCCCGCAGCGCCGCCTGTTCGCGCCCCGCCGCCAACTCGTCCCGCGCCAGATCAAGCGACCGACCCGCGTCGCGCGCCTCGGCCTGCGCGTCCAGAACATCATTCTCGGCCTTTTGCAGCGCCGCCTCGGCATCCGCCGGATCGATCCGCACCAGAATATCGTCGGCCTGCACCACGCCGCCTTCTTCGAAATTCGCCGCCAGCGAAATCACCCGCCCACCGGCAGGCGCGCGGATTTCCAGCGTCCTGCGGCTTTGAACCTGCCCGAATGCCTGCATCAGCGGCGTTATGCGCTCCAGCTTGGCGGTGGTCACACTGACCGCAAACACCCGTTCACGCGGCTCTGGCGCGGGGCGTTCATTGCTCATCCGCACCTGCACCGCCGACAGCACGATCTGCCCGGCATAGACCAGCAAGGCCAGCGTCAATGACGCCAGCAACACTCCAACCAGACTTTGCCGCAAGAACCGCATTCCACTCCGCACCCTTATTGCCAGCCGCCCGTGCGGCGTCGGTATTATGTAGCTTATGTAGTGGGTTTGCAAAAAAGGCCAAGCCACAAGGATGTTAACACGCGGGTTTGCGTGCAAAAAACCGCATATAAGTCGCGCCGGTGCCTATTTCCGGCGCAAATGCTCGTCCAGCCGCGGCATCATCTCGACAAAATTGCAGGGGCGGTGGCGATAATCCAGCTGCGCACTCAGCAATCCGTCCCATGCGTCCTTGCAGGCCCCCGGACTGCCCGGCAAGGCAAACAGATAAGTGCCCCCGGCGACGCCCCCGGTTGCCCGGCTCTGCACCGCGCTGGTGCCGATCTTTTCCATCGAGATCATGGTGAACACGGTGCCAAACGCGTCGATCTCCTTCTCGTAGACATCCCTGTGCGCCTCGACCGTCACATCGCGCCCGGTCAACCCGGTGCCGCCGGTGGAGATAATCACGTCGATGCCCTTGTCGGCAATCCACACGCGCAACAGGTCTGCAATCTGATCACGCTCGTCGCGGATAATCTTGCGATCCGCCAGAACATGCCCGTCCTTCAACAGCCGATCCACCAGAATCTGCCCCGATTTGTCATCCGCCAGCGACCGGCTGTCCGAAACCGTCAGCACGGCAATCTTCACCGGGATAAATTTCAGGCTTTCATCAATGCGCGCCATCGCGACCCGTCCTTTTTGTGTTGTTATTTCGTGTTGTAGCCCGACCCGGACCAATCTCTCACTGACCCACATCAAACCACGTGGCAAACGGCCCCAGATTGACCACTTTGCTACGCCCGACCCTGCCACTTTGCCCCCACGACTCATGAATATGCCCGCACAGCGCCAATTCCGGGCCAATCCGCCCGATCGCCGCCAATATCGCCTGTGACCCCACCGACACCCCGGCTGATGTCCGATCCACAATCCCCTTGGGCGGCGAATGCGTCACCAGAATATCCGCGCCCTCGCACGCGCCCAGCATCGCCTCTGCCTGCGCCTCGGACAGATCACACGACCACGCCCCAAACGGAGTCTCCGGCACACCGTACCCCAATCCAAACAGCCGAACCCCGGCAATCTCAACCCCGGTCCCGTGCAGCACATACGCCCCCTCCGGCGCCGCCGCCGCCAACTCCGCATGACTCTCCGCATTGCCCGGAACCAACACCATCGGCGCAGCAATCCCCTCCAGCAACCCAATCGCCCCGACCAGATCCTGACGCATGTTGCAAAAATCCCCGGCCCCGATCACCAGATCAGCCGCGCGCGCCGCCGCAACAATCTCTTGCGCCTGACGCGCCGAGTGATGCAGATCGGAAAACGCCAGTATCCTCACGCAGACCCACCCAACCTTGCCTTCAGACTCAGCAAATCCGCCCATGCCTCTCGCTTGGATGCCGGTTTTCGCAACAGATCGACGGGATGAAACATCGGCAACACCGGCTTGCCCAGCGCCCGCTCCCATGTGCCCCGCAACCGGGTAATCCCGCGCCGCCCCAACACCCCCTGACAGGCAATATTCCCCATCAACACAATGACTTCCGGTTCCGCCAACTCTACGTGACGCTTCACAAACGGCATTAACATGGCAATCTCACCCGGCAACGGATCGCGGTTATGCGGCGGGCGCCACGGCAACACGTTGGTAATATAAACCGAACCATCCCGCCCCAGATCAATCGCCGCCAGCATCCGGTCCAGCAT
The DNA here is from genome assembly GCA_002400675.1 of Paracoccaceae bacterium. Classification (GTDB taxonomy): domain Bacteria; phylum Pseudomonadota; class Alphaproteobacteria; order Rhodobacterales; family Rhodobacteraceae; genus NVQY01. The sequence continues at coordinate 2,251 of NVQY01000212.1, forward strand.
CTGCCCGGCCCGCCCCACAAAGGGACGCCCCTCGCGATCCTCATCGCGCCCCGGTGCCTCGCCAATGATCATCACCCGCGCGCCCGCAACCCCATCGCTGAACACCAGATTTCGCGCGCCCTTCTTCAACTCGCAATGCTCAAACGCCCCCAATGCCGCGCGCAACGCCTCCAGCGACCCGGCCCCCTTCGCCGCCGCCACAGCCACCGCCACCGGATCAACCTTTTCCACCACCACAGGGGCTACCACAGGAGCCACAACAGCGGCAGCACCCGGCACCGCCGCAACCTTGCCCTTCAACCCATACCGATCAACCGGCACATCGCCGATCGCCTCAGTCGCGCCCAGCTCGACCTGCCACTCCAGCATCGCGCGGGCGGCATGATATTCCTCAACCGATTCCATTCCACCAAACTACCCGCCCGACCACCAAAGCAAAACACCCAACACCTTCTTCTGTTCTTAAATATCCCCGCCGGAGGCCCAGAATCTCTTTTCCCACACCCTCAACCCCCACCTTGCCCGCCGCATATGCGCTTTCTATAAGGAACCAAGCCCTCAAACCCCGGAGCATCCAGATGTCCTTCCCCCACCGCCACCTCCTCGGGATAGAACACCTCAGCCCGCCCGACATCACCACCATCCTCGATCTGGCCGAAACTTACGTCACCCTGAACCGGCAATCGGCCAAACACTCCGACGTGCTGGCCGGTCTCACCCAGATCAACATGTTTTTTGAAAACTCCACCCGCACCCAGGCCAGCTTTGAAATCGCCGGCAAACGCCTTGGTGCGGACGTGATGAACATGGCGATGCAGGCATCTTCGGTGAAAAAGGGCGAAACCCTGATCGACACGGCCCTGACCCTGAACGCCATGCACCCCGACCTGCTGGTAGTGCGCCACCCACATTCCGGCGCGGTGGACCTGCTGGCCCAAAAGGTCAACTGCGCGGTGCTCAACGCCGGGGACGGCCAACACGAACACCCGACGCAGGCGCTGCTTGATGCGCTCACGATCCGGCGGGCCAAGGGGCGCCTGCACCGCCTGTCGGTGGCGATCTGCGGCGATATCGCCCATTCCCGCGTGGCGCGTTCCAACATCCTGCTGCTGGGCAAAATGGAAAACCGCGTTCGCCTGATCGGCCCGCCCACCCTGATGCCCTCGGGCATCGCCGATTTTGGCGTCGAAGTATTCGAGGACATGACCGAAGGCCTGAAAGACGTGGACGTGGTGATGATGCTGCGCCTGCAAAAGGAACGCATGGACGGCGGCTTCATCCCGTCTGAACGGGAATACTACCACCGCTATGGGCTGGACGCTCAAAAACTGAAACTGGCCAAACCGGACGCCATCGTCATGCATCCCGGACCAATGAACCGTGGCGTGGAAATCGACGGCACGCTGGCCGACGACATCCACCGTTCGGTCATACAGGAACAGGTGGAAATGGGCGTGGCGGTGCGCATGGCGGCAATGCAACTGCTGGCCGGAAATCTGGCATCCGCGCGGGCGCTTGCATGACCGCCGCACTTACCATCCCTTCCGGCGAACGTGGAATCCTGCGCCTGTTCTCGCTCGACATGGCCCCCGAACAGGCGCGGTTCCTGACCGAACCGGGGGCGGCGGCGCAAATGCTGGGGACAGATGACCTCGACCCGGCGCAGATTGACGTGATCGCGCTTGATGACCTCGCCGAAATCGGCCTGCCGCAATACCTGATTGACGGCTTTTCCATCCCGCCGGACCAGATCAACATCGCCACCCTGACCGCCCTCACCGGCCATGTGCTGCTGGTACGCAGCCGCGCCTTCAAGGGCCGCGCCACCACCCTGACCCCGGCCCCGCAACTGGCCCTGATCGCCACCCTGACTGAACCCCAAACCAACTGGAACGCCCCCCCCATGCAATCCACCATCTCCCGCAACCGCACCTCGCCGCGTGCCATCCGCGCCGAAACCCGCCGGCTTGGCTTTGCCCTGTTTGCCGCCACCATGGTGCTGGTCGTGGTCATCGTGTTTATGGTGGCGACATGACGCAGTTCACCGCCGACAAATTCACCCCCGACAAAGGCGCCTACCTGCGCAACCACGCGTGGCTTGCCGCCCTTGGCATGGGCGCGGCGATGGGGTTTTTGTGGCTGATGGGCAACCCGGATATCTGGACCGGCGCCCCGGCAGGGCTTTTGGCGATTACCTTGCGCGGCTGGTATCTCTACTCCGAAGAAATGGCCGTGGTCTGGCAAATCAAAGATGGCACCCTGACCGGCCCGGCAGAACGCAACATCCCGCTGAACCAGATCAAAAATGTGCGCTCCATAGGCAGTTTTGTGCAGGTCGTCACACGAACCGGCGACAAGCACCTAATCAAATATCAGGCCGACCCGGCGGCCACCATTGCCGTCCTCGACGCCGCCCGGCACAGAGGTTCCCCATGAGCGCCCCAACCGGCTGGGAAGGCATCCTTGCCCCCGGCGAAAACATCATCTGGCAAGGCCGCCCGGACGGCGCGATTGTCCTGAAACCCCGCAACATCCTGACGGTGATATTTGGCCTGTTCTTTGCCGGATTCGCGCTGTTCTGGATGGTCATGGCCGCCAGCGCCGGCGGCGGGTTCTGGATGTTCGGCCTGATCCATTTCTCGGTTGGTCTGATCATCATCTTTGTCGCCGTGTTCGCGGGACCATACCGGCGCCGCAACAGCTGGTACACCCTGACCGACCGGCAGGCGATCATTGCCAGCGACCTGCCGGTGCTGGGCAAGAAACTCCAATCCTGGCCGATCACCACCACCTCCACGCTGAGCCTGATCCAGGGACCGCCGGACACGGTGGTTTTCGCCGAAAAGACCAAACGCACCAAGAATGGCAGCCGTCAAATCCCGGTCGGATTTGAACGTATTGAGGACGGCCGCGAAGTGTACCGCATGATGCGCGACATTCAGACCAATGCCGCCGCCCGCGACCTGCTGGCCGCCAAAAAGGATGACGCGACATGATCCGGCTTTTTACCAACGCCCGCCTGATCGACCCCGAGTACAAAACCGACTCATCCGGCTGTCTGCTGGTACAAAACGGCAAGATTACCGAAATCATCCGGGATCAGACTGATCCCCGGCAGATGCTTGGGGATCGCAATATCTCACCGGAAGCTGTCGAAATTATCGACTGCAACACCCACTGCCTTGCCCCCGGCATCGTCGATATCGGCGTCAAAGTCTGCGAACCGGGCGAGCGACACAAAGAAAGCTATAAATCCGCTGGCCTCGCCGCCGCCGCCGGAGGCGTGACCACCATGGTCACCCGCCCCGACACCGATCCGCCCATCGACAGCCCCGAAGTGCTGGAATTCGTGCGCCGTCGCGCCAACGAAGCCGCCCCGGTCAACGTCCTGCCCATGGCCGCCCTGACCAAGGGGCGAATGGGGCGCGAAATGACCGAAATCGGCTTTCTGATGGACGCAGGCGCGGTGGCTTTTACCGATTGTGATCATGTGGTTAGCAACACCAAGGTATTCGCCCGCGCCCTGACCTATGCGCGCTCCTGCGGCGCGCTGGTGATCGCCCATCCGCAAGACCCAACGCTGTCCAAAGGGGCGGCGGTGACGTCCGGCAAATTCGCCACCCTGCGCGGCCTGCCCGGCGTGTCGCCCATGGCCGAACGCATGGGGCTGGACCGCGACATTGCCTTGGTCGAAATGACCGGCGCGCGTTACCACGCCGATCAGATCACCACCGCGCGCGCCCTGCCCGCGCTGGAACGCGCCAAGGCCAACGGGTTGGACATCACCGCAGGCGTGTCGATTCACCACCTGACCCTGAACGAATTGGACGTGGCCGATTACCGCACCTTCTTTAAGGTCAAACCACCGCTACGCGCCGAGGATGATCGCCAAGCGGTGATCGAAGCGTTGCGTAACGGTTTGATAGATATCATTTCTTCCATGCACACGCCGCAAGACGAAGAAAGCAAACGCCTGCCCTATGAGGAAGCCGCCAGCGGCGCGGTGGCGCTTGAAACCCTGCTGCCCGCCGCCTTGCGCCTGACCCATTCGGGGGCTTTGACCCTGCCAGAATTGTTCCGCGCGCTGTCGCTGAACCCAGCCCGCAGATTAGGGTTGGAATGCGGGTGCCTGACCCCCGGCGCGCCTGCCGATCTGGTGCTGTTCGATCCGGATATGCCGTTCATAATGGACCGGTTCGCGTTGAAATCAAAGTCCAAGAACACCCCCTTTGACGAAGCAAGGATGCAAGGTAGGGTGCTGGCGACTTATGTGGCCGGTCAACAGGTTTATCGGAGATAATTGATGCCAGCACTGGACAGTTCAACCACGCAATTGCTGATCTGGGCGCTGATCGGCTACGGGCTGGGGTCGATCCCGTTTGGCATGGTTCTGGCGCGGGTCATGGGGCTGGGCAATCTGCGCGACATCGGCTCGGGCAACATCGGCGCCACCAATGTTTTG
>NVQY01000213.1 GCA_002400675.1 Paracoccaceae bacterium
GGATGACCTCAAACGTGACGATTTCCGCCAGTCGATCGCTTTGGTGCCGCAAGATCCGGTGATCTTTGCCACCTCGGCGCGTGAAAACATCCGCTTTGGCCGCCCCGATGCCACCGACGCCGAGGTAGAGGCCGCCGCCGCCGCCGCCGCCGCACATGATTTTATCTCGGCGCTGCCCGAAGGCTACGACAGCTATGTGGGCGAACGCGGTGTGATGTTGTCGGGTGGGCAGAAACAGCGTATCGCCATCGCCCGCGCCATCCTGCGCGACGCGCCGGTGTTGCTGCTGGACGAAGCCACCAGCGCGCTGGATGCGGAAAGCGAACGCGCGGTGCAGGCCGCCGTGGACAAGCTTAGCGCGGACCGCACCACGCTGATCGTCGCGCACCGTCTGGCGACGGTGAAAAAGGCCGATCGGATCGTGGTTCTGGAACAGGGGCGCATCGTCGCCACCGGCCCGCATGATCAACTGGTGGCCGAGGGCGGTCTCTATGCCCGTTTGGCGCGCTTGCAGTTCACCGATGGTCTGGCCGCCGAGTAGACCCACCAGCCGCGCGCCAGGGGCCAAGAAAATTCGTCGAATTTTCTTCCTTGCCTGACCGTGGTGATTCCGACGAAATCCCGCAGCGTCAAAACGTCCGTGGCGCATTGATTGCCCCTCGTGCCTTGCACCAACCGGGATTAATGATCATCTTGTTCCTCAACGAAAAGAAAACGGCCCGACAACGGGTCTGATAGGGGAGGAAATGACGATGACCTTTGCGGGTATCGAAGATCGTGATGCAATTGAGAACGAAATGCCGTGGGAAAAGCGGGACGTTCCGGTCACACTTTACCAGATGCTGTCACGCACGGCGGCGCGGGTTCCGGACAATAATGCGGTAAGTTACCAGATATTCTCGGGACCGCAGGACAAGGCCGAGACCCTGAGTTGGTCGCAACTGCTGGGCAAAACCTGTCAGGTCGCCAACATGCTGCGCGGGATGGGGATCGGCGAAAACGATGTGGTTGCCTACATCCTGCCCAACTGCAACGAAACCATTCTGGCCCTGCTGGGCGGGGCCATTGCCGGCATCGTCAACCCGATCAACCCGCTGTTGGAACCTGAACAGATCGCCTCGATCCTGCGCGAAACCAACGCCAAGGTGGTGGTGACCCTGCGCCCGTTCCCCAAAACCGACGTGGCCGAAAAGACCGCCGAGGCTGTGCGCCACGCGCCCAACGTCAACACGGTTCTCGAAGTGGACCTGAACCGCTATCTGACCCCGCCCAAATCGTGGATCGTGCCCCTCGTGCGCCCCAAGATGGACAACAAATCCGGGCTGGCCCATGCGGATTACAAGAGCTTTCACAAGGAAATGGCCCGCCACCCCACCACGCTTAGCTTTGCGGATTCGACCCAAGATCGGGTTGCCTGTTACTTTCACACCGGCGGCACCACCGGCATGCCCAAGGTGGCACAGCACACCTATTCCGGCCTGATCTACAATGGCTGGATCGGGGATACCCTGCTTTATTCCGAAGACGACAACATCATGTGCCCGCTGCCGCTGTTCCATGTTTTTGCCGTGCATGTGATCCTGATGGCGGCGATTGCCAGTGGCGCGCATGTGGTGTTCCCCACCCCGCAAGGCTATCGCGGCGAAGGCGTGTTCGACAATTTCTGGAAGCTGATCGAACGCTGGAACATCACCTTTATGATCACCGTACCGACGGCCATTTCCGCGCTGATGCAGCGCCCGGTTGATGCCGATATCAGCAGCATAAAAACCGCATTTTCCGGGTCTGCTCCGTTGCCGGTCGAACTGTTCAAGCGCTTTGAAAAAGCTACCGGCGTGACCATCGTCGAAGGGTACGGCCTGACCGAAGCCACCTGTCTTGTGTCCTGCAACCCGGTGGACGGGGAAAAGAAGATCGGCTCGATCGGCATCACCTTTCCCTATACGGATGTGAAAATCTTCAAAGGCACGCCGGATGGCCCGATAGAGGCCGACGTGGATGAGATCGGCGAAATCTGCATCTCGAACCCCGGCGTATATGCCGGCCACACCTATACCGAGGCGGCCAAGAACGAGGACCTGTTCTACCGCGACAAATACCTGCGCACCGGCGATCTGGGGCGGTTCGACAGTGACGAATATCTGTGGATCACCGGACGTGCCAAGGACCTGATCATTCGCGGCGGCCACAACATCGACCCCGCCGAGATCGAAGAAGCCCTGCTGGGCCACGAAGCGGTTGCCTTTGCCGGGGCCATCGGCCAGCCGGACGCGCATGCGGGCGAATTGCCCTGCGCCTTTGTCGAACTGGTGGCCGGGGCCAGCGTCACGCCCGAAGAGCTGCTGGAATACTGCCGCGTGCACGTGCACGAACGCGCCGCCCACCCCAAGCATATGGCCATCTTGGATGAACTGCCCAAGACCGCCGTCGGCAAAGTGTTCAAGCCCGAACTGCGCAAACAGGCCATCACCCGCGTCTATAACGCGGCCTTGGAAAAGGCCGAAGTGCAGGCCCGCGTCGCCAAGGTGATCGACGACAAAACCCGCGGGTTGGTCGCCCAATTGCGCCGCAACGGGGCGGACGAGGCAGAGGTGGCCAAGGTGCTGGGTGGCTTCACCCGCCCCTGGGAATGGGCGGATTGAGCGACCCGCGTAGCCTCGCTGATTACCAACGTCTGATCGACGGCGAAACGTGGGACTTTATCCGCGCAACCGGCGACTCTTACCCCGAGGACGCGGTGGTGTTGGACATTGCCGGCCAAAGGCGGGTTTACGACGCTATGTGCCGGGCGTTCCATCAGGACTATCCCGCCGGTGTCACCGCGCAGGACCGGATCGGTGATGGCGTGCCCGTGCGGGTCTATACCGCCGGGCAGCCAACCCGCAGCGTGGTCTTTTTCCACGGCGGAGGCTTCGTGGTCGGCGGCCTGCAAAGCCATGACGATGTCTGCGCCGAGATTTGCGCCCAGACCGGATATCGCGTGGTTTCGGTAGATTACCGGCTGGCCCCGGAACACAAACACCCGGCGGCGTTTGACGACGCGTGGACCGCGACCCAATGGGCGGCGCGCGAATACGGCGATGCTCTGGTTTTGGTTGGGGACAGCGCCGGGGGCAATCTGGCCGCTGCGGTCGCGCACCATGCGCGGGGGCGGTTGGCGGGCGTGTTGGGGCAGGTTCTGATCTATCCCGGTCTGGGGGGCGACATGGGGCAGGGGTCGTATCAGGAAAACGCCCACGCGCCGCTTTTGACGCTTGCGGATATTCTGTTTTACCGTGACATCCGCCTTGCGGGCGATGAACCGGCGGGTGATCCGACCTATGCGCCCCTATGGGACAGTGATTTCACCGGCCTGCCGCCGAGTGTCATAGTCACCGCCGATTGCGACCCGGTCCGCGACGACGGGCGCGACTACCGCGACCAGCTGATCGCCGCCGGAGTGCCAGTGGTCTGGATCAACGAACCGGGACTGGTGCACGGCTATCTGCGCGCCCGCACCAATGCCGCTCGTGCGCGCGCCAGTTTCGAACGGATAACCGTGGCAATAGAGGCCCTGGGGCAGGGGCTTTGGCCCTATGGGTAACGTCCTCGCGTAACGACTTATTCGCCGTCATGTGGTGCCGCGCCATCCATATTCATGCCCCCGGATTCCATTTCGTCCATGTCCATGTGCATCTGGCCGTCAGGATCGGTATGGGTGGTCATGAACAGCCTTTGCGCGATCAGGATCGCCAGAAACCCAAGCAGAGACACAATCAGAACCAATTTGTCGCTCTGGAATTTCAGGATCAGAAAGGCCCCCAGAATGACCACATCCAGCCCGATGGCGATCAGCGGCACAAGCGGTGATGATTTGGTCTCTTTCAACAGATAGCGGAACAGGCCCCAGTGGATCACGATATCCATCAGCAGATAAAAGATCGCGCCGATTGAGGCGATGCGGGTCAGATCGAACAGCACCGTCAGGATCATCGCCAGCCCCACGGTCAACACGAGCGCCGGGTTTTTCACCCCGGCATAAAGGCGCGGCAACTGTTTCATGTTTGAGAGCATCGCCAGCATACGCGAGGCGGAAAACACGCTGGCGATCAGGCCAGACACGGTGGCGATGATGGCCAGCAAAACGGTGAACACCAGCCCCCAGTCGCCAAAGGCCGGGCGGGCGGCGGCGGCAAGGGAATAATCCTTGGCGGCGATAATTTCCTCCACGCTCAGGCTGGAGGCCACCGAAAACGCCAGCAACGTGTAAAGCACAGTGCAAATGATGATCGACGCGATGATAGAGCGGCCCAGATTGCGGTGCGGATCAACAATATCGCCCCCCTGATTGGTGATGGTGGTAAACCCCTTGAAGGCCAGAATCGACAGGGCAAGGGCGGCGACAAAGTTGAAACTGCCCCCGGTTGTGGCCCCGGTTCCAGCGCGCGCCCAGATCTCGCCCGGTGTCAGCGGTGAAAATGCCAGACCTACCAGCGCCAGAATGGCAATCCCGGCAATTTTCAGAACGGCCGTCAGGTTGGCGGTACGCTCGATCGTCTTGTTGCCGGAAATGTTGATGAGGTAGGCCACTGCGATCAACAGAACGCCCAGAACCGGCACCAGAATGGCGGTGTTTTCCACCTTGAACAGGCGCAAGGTGTAAGATCCAAAAGTGCGCGCCACCAGACTTTCGGCAATCACCATGGATACATACATCAGCAATGAAAACGTCCCGGCCACCGTGCCGGGGCCGTAAGACTTGCGCAGGAACATCGCCACCCCACCTGAGGACGGATAGGCGTTGGAAAACTTGACGTAGGAATAGGCGGAAAAGCTGACCACAACCGCTCCGGCCAGAAAGGCCAGCGGAAACATGCCTCCGACCAGTTCGGCAATCTGCCCCATGAGGACAAAAATGCCGGCCCCGATCATTACGCCCGTGCCCAACGATATGGATCCGGCCAGCGAAAGTTTTGTTGCAGGGCTTTGTCGCATGTGCTGTCCTTTGTGACATCAGCCATGAGGGCCACCACTGACGCGTGACAGCTAACATGGAAATTGCCCGTGGGCCGTTCAAATTCCCGGGACCGGTGAAAAGTCACACTGGCCTAGCTTAGAAACGATCCGGCTCTCATGGTCTCTGGCACACGTGCTCCCAGCCGTGAAAGGATCGTCGGGGCAAGCTGTAGCTGGTCAATCAGCGTGTCCTCTGCCGGGCCTTTTGCCGGGCCAAAGTAATACAGCGCCGAATCCTGCTGCAATTCAGCGCGCCCGCCATGATGCCCGCGATCATCCTGCCCATGGTCGGCGGTAACAATCACCTCGTAGCCTGCGGCGCGCCACTTTGGAATGAAAGGTGCCAGCATCTCGTCCATCACATGACAGGCGTGATCCATCTGGGGTGAGTCGTGAAAGAACCGATGCCCCATGCTGTCGAGCGTACAGGTGTGCAGAACGCCATAATTCAGGCCAAAGCGCTGGCACAGATTGGTCAGCGAGGCAAACAGGTCCAGATCGCAAGGCGTCATCTGATTGTCCTTGCCTGCGGCTGTCATGGTGTGGAACCGGCCATGGCAGATGGTCTTGCTGTCCGGTTCGTCATACTCGATATCGCGCGCCAGATCGAACGGGTGACGGTTGAAAAACTCGGACCAGAACGAATGGGTCACGGCCCCGGTGATGCCGCCGCCCTTGCGGACCTCGGAAAACACATCCGGCTGGCTCAGCCGGAACACGTTGCCATTGCCGGTACAGCCATGTTCCGCAGGCGACACGCCAGTATGGATCGAGGCATAGCAACTGGCGGAAATCGACGGCAAAACCGAGCGGATTTTCCAAACCCGAGCATCCCCACTGTCCACCCAACCTTCAAGATTACCGAACAGCCGGCGAAAATTGCGCCACGGCACACCGTCCAGAATGATCAGTAACAGTTTGTTGTCCATAGTTCTGCGCTCCCGGCTTCTTCTTGTTCCAAATACTCAAATTTCATCGTCGCCCCAAGTGGCGGGGTTCAGATTTGAGTATTTATGACAAGAAGAAGCTGCAAGAGGCAATTAGTTGCCGGCGCTTTCCATCTTGCGGTGCGAAATTACTTCTTCCAGCCAGCCAAGCCGCATCTCGGGCACCGAACTTAGCAATAGGTCGGTGTAGTCGTCGAACGGGGGCGCGAGCACTTCGGATTTGGGGCCATAGCGGACAACTTGTCCCTGATACATCACAGCAATGGAATCGGCGATGGCGCGCACCGTGGCCAGATCGTGGGTGATGAACAGATAGGCGACGTTTTCGACTTTTTGCAGGTCCAGAAGAAGCTTCAGGATGCCATCGGCCACCAGCGGGTCAAGCGCGCTTGTCACCTCGTCGCAGATGATCATCTTGGGCTTGGCCGCCAGCGAGCGGGCAATGCAGACGCGCTGTTTTTGTCCGCCGGATAGGGTTACGCCGCGTTCGCCTATCATGGTTTCAAACCCCTGTTCAAGTTCCATAATGTTGCTGTAAACTGCTGCATCTTTGGCAGCTTGTTCAACGGCAGGCATATCCAGTACATCGGCACTAAAAGCAATGTTATGCGATATCTTATCAGAGAATAGGAAAACTTCTTGCGGTACAAAGCCAATTTGCGAGCGGTAATTATTAAGG
>NVQY01000214.1 GCA_002400675.1 Paracoccaceae bacterium
GGTCGCGGGAGAACGCCGAATCCATGGAGGCGCTGGAGACCTTGAAGCCACTCAGCGCGCTGTCGCAAAAGATGGTACAACGGTTGGCCTTTCGCCGTTCGTTCTCAGAAGGGCTGGCGGTGTTCGAACTGGAACCCAATTCCAAGGCCGCCGGCGAACTGGATGCGCTGGCGCGTGCGATCTATAAATAACAATACTGCCGGGGGCAGGCCGTGACCGGCTGACCCACCGAGGCAAAACCAAAGGATACGACCAATGATTATGCCCTTCATTCGACTGATCTCAATCTATGTAGTGGTCATCGTGGCCGTGGTCGCCGTTTTCAAACGTGACCAGATCGGTGAGTTGACCGGCATCTCCATGCCGTGGACGCAGGCCGAAGTGGTGGAACAATCCGAACCGGCCCAACAGGCCGAACCGACCGAAGAGGTTGCCACCGTAACGCAAACCACCACGGCCCCGGCGGAATCAACGGAGACTGCCGAAACACCGGACACGACGCCCGCTGTTTCAGAGCCGGTTGAACAGGCCGAGATCAAGATGCCAACCGCCGATGCAGCGCCAGCAACCCCTGTGGCCACCGAGGCCCCTGAGACCACCGAAGTCGCCGCCATCGCGGAACCTTCTGCTGCCCCAACAACGGCGGTTCCTGCCGCCCCCGTGGACACCGCCGCCCGTCTGAACGAAGCGCGCAAGACCTTCTGGAACGGCGATGTTGCCGGGGCCGAGGTGCTTTATGCCGCGCTGGCCCGGGATCTGCCGGACAATGCGGATGTGCACGGCGAATTTGGCAATGTGCTTTATGCTCAGCGTCGCTATGAAGAGGCGGCGGATGCCTATTTCGCCACCGGCAAGTTGCTGGTGGCAAATGGCACCCCGGCGCAGGTCATGCCGCTGATCAATGTGCTGCAATCGCTGGCCCCGCAAAAGGCCGCCTCGCTTTACGCCATGATGACCAATTAGGTCGCGCAACAACCATATCGGAACAAAACCCATGAGCCATTTTCTCAAGAACCGGCTGGCCCGTCTGGAAAACCACGTAAAGGCCGAAAACCCGGCCCTGCTAGAGGTTTTGCCGACCTATTATCAGTTCGATAAGCTGCTGTATGGCCTTGGATTGATGGATCGCGACACCTCTTTGGCGTCGCAAATTTCGTGGTGGCCGCTGATTTCCATTCTGGGGACGTTTTCGTCCGGTAAATCCACGTTCATCAACTCTTATGTCGGCGAAAAGCTGCAAGGGACCGGCAATCAGGCGGTGGATGACAAGTTCACCGTAATTTGCCACCGCTCTTCCGGGGCGGGCAACCAGACCCTGCCGGGCACAGCACTTGACGCCGATCCGCGCTTTCCGTTCTTTCGCATCTCCCACGAGATCGAAAAGGTGGCGCAGGGCGAAGGCAAACATATAGAGAGCTATCTGCAACTGCGCACCACCAACCGCGACACGATCCGTGGCAAGATCATCATCGACAGCCCCGGTTTTGACGCCGATGATCAGCGCCGGTCAACCCTGCGCATTACTGACCATATTCTTGACCTCTCCGATCTGGTGCTGGTGTTCTTCGATGCGCGCCACCCCGAACCCGGTGCCATGCAGGACACGCTGGAACATCTGGTGCGCCGCACGGTGTCGCGCACGGATGCGTCGAAATTCATCTATGTTCTCAATCAGATAGACACCGCCGCCAAGGAAGATAACCCTGAAGAAGTGGTCGCCGCATGGCAACGCGCCATCGCGCAGGCCGGGCTGTCGGCGGGCCAGTTCTATACCATCTACAACGAAGAAGCATCCACCCCGATCGAGGACAAGGGGTTGCGCGACCGGTTCCGCGCCAAGCGTGATATCGACCTCGGCAAGATCCTCGCGCGTATGGACGAGGTAGAGCTTCAGCGCAATTACCGCATCGTTTCGGTGCTTGAAACTGTGGCTAACGAGTTGGAGCATGACGTGCTGCCCAAGCTGCGCGATGCCAAGGCCCGCTGGCGGCGTGGCGTGCTGATGGGCGACGCGATTGCCTTTGGCGTGGTGGCGGCTGTGGCCGTTGGTCTGGCGATCTATTTCCGCTGGCTGCCCCCGGCAGAGATGTTCACCTTTGACTGGCTCAACGCCAACAAGCTGGACGTTGCCGCCGGGGTTGTAGGTGCCGTTGTTCTGGTGGCCGTATTCCACGTCTGGATGCGCGGTTTCATCGCCAAACGCATTGCTGCCCCGCTGAACGAGACTTACGGTCAGATGGATCTGAACCTGAAACAGGCGTTCCTGAAAAGCGTCGGCTTGTTCCAGTCGGTATTCCGCACGGAACCCGCCGGATGGAGCAAGCGGGCCGCGAAAAAACTGCGGCTGGTACGTGATACCGTGGCCAGCCACATTCAGAACCTGAACGACCGTTATGCGGACCCGTCGGGCAAGTCGTCGCAGTTGCAGATCACCGAATCTGAAGGCGAACAGGCAGCGGATCAACCGGCTGAAAAGACCGAACAGACAACCTGAAATCAGGCTGACCCCGGAGCTTGATCCGGGGTCAGGCCGATCAACTTCAGGACGCCTTTGCCAGCGCCGCTTCGCGTCGTTCACGCGCCAGCGTGCTTAGCCCCATGTCGTCCAGGATCGCATAAATCCCCGGCAGCACGAACAGCACGATCAGCGCGGCGGCCAGCAGGCCAAAGGTCAGGCTGGTGACCAGCGGTATCAGGATCTGCGCCTGTAGGCTGGTTTCCAATAAGATCGGCAGCAACCCGGCCAGCGTTGTCAGCGAGGTCAGGAATATCGCCCGGAAACGCGCCCGCGCGGCTTTGCCGGCGGCCTCGGCCACGCTTAGGGAATCGCCGTGTTCGTGTTTGACAAAATCCACCAGCAGGATCGAGTTGTTGACCACCACCCCGGCCAGCGCAACGAACCCAAGCATCGACGGCATCGAGAAATCCAGCCCCATCGCCATGTGACCAAAGATCGTCCCGGTCAGCGACAGCGGGATGATCAGCATCACCACAATCGGCTCCACATAAGACCGGAACAAAAAGCTGAGCAGCAGGAACACGCCGATCAACCCGACGCCAAAGCCCTTGAGCATGGATTTCTGGGTCTTGGTCGCCTCGGCCCGCTGGCCTTCAATATCAAGCCGCACGTTGGGGAATTGTTCGCGCAAACTGGGCAGGAACCGGGTCAGCGTGTCGCCGACAATGGCGCTGGCGTTGGCGATGCGGGTGTCGATGGTGCCCTGAACGGTGATGGTACGCACGCCGTCCTGACGGTTGATCCGGCTATAGCCCCGGCCAACATCCACCCGCGCGACAACCGACAGCGGCACGATCGAACCATCCGCGCGGGTGATCACGAAATCGTCGAACTGCCGGCGCAGGCCCTTGTCGTAATCGTCAAGTTGCGCGGTGACGTCCAGACGCTGGCCGTTGACCTGCATTTCGCTGATGGTGGTGCCGAAATAGGCCGCGCGCAACTGATCGGCGATCATCCCGGCGGTGATGCCCATCGGCCCGGCTACTTCCTTTAGGGTGACCCGCAATTCGCGTTTGCCGGGGCGCAGATCGTCCAGCAGCGAGGTGACGCCGCTATAGGACCACAGCCAGTCCTGCAACGCGACCGAGGCCGCCTTGAGTTCGATCAGATCATCGCCCTTCAGGCGCATGTCGATGGCCACCCCGGCCGGGCCAATGGCCGGCTCGGTGTATTTCAGGCTGATCACATCGGGGATGTCGCCCACCGTGTCCCGCCAATGGGCCATGATGTCATCCGGGCGGACGTTGCGTTGCGAGGACGGCAACAGATCGACGCTGATCGTCGCCACATGAGCACCGGATTCAAAGGCATCAATGTTGACCCCGTTGAACACCGTCACATGCCGGACCAGCGTGGCCCCATCGGGCTGTTGTGGCGAAAGGTCGGCATTGGTCTGTTCCAGCCCGCGTTCCAATCGGGCGATCACCTCTTGGGTGCGGGCCAGCGGCGTGCCTTGCGGCAGCAAAACCCGCGCCACAATGGTATCGCCGTCAAGTTCGGGGAACGCGGTGAATTTCAACGTGCCCCCGGCCAGCATCGCCGCCGCCGCCAACAGCAGGGAAAAGGCCAACCCGGTCACCACATAGCGCCAGCGGATACTGGCATCGACCAATGGCCCGACCAGACGGTCACGGGTATAATCCATCGCCCGGTCGACCATACCCGGTTCCTTTTGCGGCTTGTCCAGCGCGTGCAAAAGGTGATGCGGCAGGATCAGAAACGCCTCGACCAGCGACACCAGCAGCACAAACAGCATCACCACCGGCACCACCCTAAGGACCGCGCCCAGATCGCCTGACAGAAACGCCAGTGACCCGAAAATCATCGCCGTGGTGGAAAATGAGGCCAGAACGTTGGGAAAAACCTGCCCCGCGCCCTGCACGGCGGCGTCCATCGCCGACAGCCCTTTGGTGCGCAAACGGGCAATGTTTTCGGCGATGACGATGGCGTCGTCCATCAACAGGCCGATCACGATCAACAGGCCCAGCGTTGTCATCAGGTTCAGCGAATAGCCCGCCAACCCCATCAACGCGATCCCGCCCATCAACGACACCGGCAGCCCCATCGCCACCCAGAATGAGAACCGTAGACCAAAGAACAGCCACAGCACCAGAAACACCAGCCCCAGCCCTTGCGCGCCATTGACCACCACCAGTTGCAGCCGCTCACGCACCACCGAGGCGGCGTCCGCGGCGATCTCCATCACCACACCGGGCGGGGCTTGCAGACGCTCGGCCGCCAGAAAAGCGTTCAATGTGTCAACGATATCAAGGGCATCCTCGGCCCGTGTTTTGCTGATATCAAGCACAGCGGCGGTTTTGCCGTCAAATTCAATCAGGTTGTCATCGAGTGCGAAACGCTCGGTGATGGTGGCGATGTCGCCCAGCCGCACTTGACCACCATTGGCCGAGGACCGCACCACAAGGGCGGCGAGGGCGGCCGCATCGCGGCGTTCTTCGACCACGCGGATCAACAGGGTTTCGGCACTGGTTTCAATGCTGCCGGTGGGTTGATCAAGGCTTTCAATCTGCACAATGCGCGCCACATCAGAGACAGATATACCAAATTGCTGCAAGGCCGCAGGGTTGAGGCCGATGCGCAATTCCCGACTGGAAAACCCCTTGATATCGACCTTGGGAATGCCGCCCCAGCGCAACATCCGCGTGCGAATTTGCTCGGCATAATCTTTCAGATCAAGGCGTGTTTCAGGGCCGGTAATGGCCACCGAGGCAACAAAATCGGTTTGCCCGCGCACCTTGATCTGGGCCAATTCAGCGCGGTCTGGAAATTCGGTGATGCCTTCGATTTCGGATTTCACATCCGCCACGAAGGATTGAAAATTGTCACCTTCGCGCATTTTGACAACCGCACGCGCGGACCCTTCGCGGGATTCGCAAGATTGGGTGTCGATGCCGGTGACGGCATTCAGCGCGTTTTCAATGCGCTCACATATGGCGGTTTCCACATCTTCAGGGCGTGCACCCGGATAGGGCACCAGAACCTCGACCTCATTTAACGCCGCACGCGGAAATGTTTCGCGCAACAGGGTCGGGCCGATGAACAGGCCAGCCGCCAGAAACAGGACCATCAACAGGTTGGCAATTGTGGGGTGGCCCGTGAAAAACCGGATCATTGGGCGGCTCCGGCCCTGGCAAGCCGTGCCATCAGGGCGCTGTCCTGGATCGGGTCAAGCAGCATGCCCGCGATCACCGGGCTGACGGTGCTGACCACGACTTGATCGCCCTCCTTAAGGCCGCTGCCGATCAGGGTGATTTCGTCTTGGGTGATCAAGGTCTCGACCTCGGCGCGCTTAAGGCGGTTGTCGCCGTCCACCAGAAGCACCCGGCCATTGCGCACTGAAATGCGCGGCAAGACCAGACCATTGAGCGGTGGCGCTTGCAAATTGACCTCGACGAACATGCCTTTGGTCAAAGGCGGGCGGGTGCCCGGTTCCGCACTGGTATAGGCGTTTTCAACGCGCACGATCACGCCAAGGGTGCCGGTTTTGGGATCAATCGTGTCACTGATACGATCAACGCGGGCTTGCCATGTCACCTGTTCATCACCAAGGCGCAATTGCACGCTGGCCGTCAAGCCAAGGTCGCGCAACGCGGTGTTCATGGCGGAAGGGTCAACAATGGTGGGCGCGTTTTTGGGCCGGCTGAGCTGCAAAATATTGCGCAGATCAACCACGGAAATCTGCGCCTCGACCTCGGCGGCATCGACGCCGTCAAACTGCGCGGTGGTGGCGCCGGTTCGCACAAACTGCCCAACCTCGACGTTCACAGCCGCCACACGGGCGGCAAATGGCAGGGTCAGTTCGGTGCGTGCGAGGTTCAGCTTGGCTGTATCAAGGCTGGCTTGATAGACCGCGATCTGTTCAACCTGAACCTCGCGTGGGGTGGGCAAAAGCGCGAGCGAGCTTTCAACACCTTGCACCCTTTGGCGTTGCGACAAATGCACCGAGCGCGCGTTATCGCGCGTGGTTTGCGCCACCGCACCACCTGCAAACAACCGCTCGGCGCGTTCAAGATCACGCGCCTTAAGGGCA
>NVQY01000215.1 GCA_002400675.1 Paracoccaceae bacterium
GCGCGGATGCGCCGCCCGCAAATCCGCAAACCCGCCAACCCCGACGACCTTGCCGCCCCCGACCACCACCGCCTCGTCAAGCCGCGCGGCGTCCTGTGGCACACCGTCAAACGGCGAGCCAGTAAACGACAATACCCGCCCCTTCAGGATGAATTCGCCAGCCATGTGCCCGTTCCTTTTGTATCCATTCGCTTGCGCTTTACGATACGGGTCAAAGACCTCGCGGTAAATCGCAGCATTTTCGCTGTTTTTCACCAGCAGCTTCTTCTATTTAGCACCTAACCGCCAAGGGGGCAGGGCATGGAACATCAAACAGAACAGCCGGACACCGACCAGACCGGCGACGATTACCTGCTGGACCGGCGCGACGTGTCGGCCATCCTCGCCGCTGTGGATGCGGGCGACTGGGGCGCGCTGAACACGTTGATGGCGGGGCTGCACAGCGCTGACATTGCCGACCTGCTGGAACAGGTCAACGCCTCTGATCGCGCCCGGCTGATCCGCCTCTATGGGCGTGGCTTTGATGGCGAAATCCTGACCGAACTCGACGACTCGGTGCGCGAAGAAGTCATCGACCTGCTGACCCCGCAAGTGCTGGCCGACGCCGTGCGCGATCTGGAAAGCGACGATGTGGTCGATCTGATCGAGGATATGCAGGAACCGCAACAAGAAGCCATCCTCGACGTGTTGGAGGATTCTGACCGGGTCGCGGTGGAACAGGCGCTGGCCTATCCCGAACACTCCGCCGGGCGGCTGATGCAACGCGAGGTGGTGATGGTCCCGGCCCACTGGAACGTTGGCCAAGCGATTGATTTCATGCGCGAATCAGAAAGCCTGCCAGACCAGTTCTACCACGTTATCCTTGTTGACCCACGCCTGCACCCGGTGGGCAATGTCACCCTGGGCAAGATCATGTCGTCCCCCCGCGAAACCGCGCTGCGCGACATTACCGAAGACGTGTTTCGCATCATTCCGGTCGCTCAGGACGAAGAAGACGTGGCCTACGCCTTTAACCAATACCACCTGATTTCCGCCCCCGTGGTGGATGGCGAAGGCCGTCTGGTCGGCATGATCACCATCGACGACGCCATGGCGGTGCTGGACGAAGAACACGAAGAAGACATCCTGCGACTGGCCGGTGTCGGCGAAGAAAGCTCGCTCTCGGATACGGTCATTGCCACCAGCAAACGCCGCCTGCCGTGGCTGGGGGTCAACATGGTGTCGGCGATCTCGGCCTCTCTGGTGATTTCCCAGTTCGAGGACACCATTTCGCAATTCATCTCGCTGGCGATCCTGATGCCGATTGTCGCGTCTATGGGCGGCAATGCCGGCACCCAGTCGCTGACGGTGGCGGTGCGTGCGCTGGCCACCAAGGATCTGACCAGCGCCAACGCGTTGCGGGTGATCCGGCGCGAATTGTTCGTCGGGTTGATCAACGGGCTGGTGTTTGCCACCGTGTTGGGGGTGGTCGGGCTGGTGTGGTTCGGCTCTCCCTTGCTGGGCGCGGTGATCGGTGCCGCGCTGGTGATCAACATGGTGATTGCCGGGCTGGCCGGAACCGTGGTGCCGGTGGTGCTGGACAAATTGCAGATCGACCCGGCGCTGGCCTCGGGCACCTTTGTCACCACGACCACGGACGTCATGGGCTTTTTCATCTTCCTCGGACTGGCCAGCGTGGTACTGATATGACCGACCTTTCCGCGATCAAATCCGCCGCCCGCAAGGCCGCCTTTGCCCGGCGCAAACTGGCGCATGAAACCGCCCGCCCCGGTGCCGCCGGGCGCCTGTCCGAAGTGCTGGCCGGTTACCGCGGCGTCCCCCTGTCAGGCTACATGCCGATCCGCAGCGAAATCGACCCGCTGCCCGCCATGGCCGAAGCCGCAGCACACGGACCGGTCTGCGTGCCGGTGATCCGCGCCGCCGGGCAGCCGCTGGTGTTTTCCCGCTGGGAGCCGGATTGCGCGCTGAAGGCAGGCCCGTTCGGGGCGATGATCCCGCAGACCGAAGACTTGCTGGACCCGGAAATCCTGATCGTGCCGCTGGTGGCTTTTGACGGGCAGGGCGGGCGGCTGGGCTATGGCGGCGGGTTTTATGACCGCACGCTGGAAATCCTGCGTGCCGCGCGCCCGACGCTGGCAATCGGCTTTGCATACGGCGCGCAACAGGCCGATCACCTGCCGCTTGAGCCAACCGATCAGCCACTTGACATGATCGTCACCGAAGACCGGATTCTGACCTTCAACAGGTAACCTTGAAAAAATCCGCAGGAATTTTGCCTTTTTGCTTGCCCCTCCCGGCGCGGCGCTTGTCCTCGCCGGACAAGCACCCTACCACGGCTTTATGAGAATGTTGTTTTTGGGCGATGTGATGGGCCGCGCCGGGCGCGCCGCCATCACCGAACACTTGCCGCGCCTGCGCAAGGAATGGCGGTTGGATTTTGTCGTGGTGAACGGCGAAAATGCCACCAGTGGCATGGGGCTGAATGCCGCTCATGCCAAGGGGTTGCTGGATGCGGGGGCCGATTGCCTGACCTTGGGCGATCACGCCTTTGACCAAAAGGACATGTTGCAGTTCATTGAAACCGAACCGCGCATCCTCCGCCCGATCAACTTTGCCAAAAACGCCCCGGGCAAGGGGTTCCGCCTGTTCAACGCGCCGGGTGGCCGCAAGGTTCTGGTGGCGCAGGTTTTGGGTCAGGTGTTCATGAAACGCGCCTTTGACGACCCGTTTTCCGCCCTTGAGCCGGTGCTGAAATCGCACCCGCGCGGTGGGCTGGCGCAGGCGATCATTGTCGATATGCACTGCGAGGCGACCTCGGAAAAGATGGCGATGGGGCATTACTGCGACGGGCGCGCCAGCCTTGTGGTCGGCACGCATACCCATGTGCCCACCGGCGACGCGCAGGTGCTGCCCGGCGGCACCGCCTATCTAAGTGATGCGGGCATGTGCGGCGATTACAATTCAGTTATTGGCATGGACAAAGGCGAACCCATGCGCCGGTTCATCACCGGTATGCCCAAGGCGCGCTTTACCCCCGCGCTGGGCGAAGCGACCTTGTCGGGCGTGTTTGTCGAAAGTGATGATCGCACCGGCCAAGCGCGCGACATACGCATGATCCGGGTAGGCGGGCGGTTGCAACAGGCAACCCCGTGACGCGCCACCCCACCTTGTTCCATTACGCCGTCCTGCTGGTGCTGGGTGCGTCCTGGGGCGTTACCGTGCCCATGTCAAAAATTGCCGTCAGTTCGGGCCACGGCCAATTCGGGCTGATCTTCTGGCAGCTGGTCATCGGCGCGGGCCTGATGGCGGGGATAACCTTTGTTCGCGGCACTGGCCTGCCGCTGACGCCTAGGGCGATAAAAGTGTTTGTGATCATCGCCTTTGCCGGGACGATTGTGCCGGATGCGATCAGTTATCAGGCCTATGTGCACCTGCCCGCCGGGGTCATGGCAATTTTGCTGTCACTGATCCCGATGATTGCCTTTCCCATGGCTCTTGGCCTTGGGTTAGAGCGGTTCAATCTGCGCCGGTTTGGCGGGCTGATGGTGGGATTGGCAGGGGTGTTGATGCTGGTCCTGCCCGAGACCAGCCTGCCGGATGTGGTCAAGCTGGCCTGGATCCCCATCGCGATGCTGGCCCCGGTCTGTTACGCCTTTGAAAGCAACTATGTCGCCAAATGGGGCCTTGGCGGCATGGACGCCGCCCAAGCCCTGTTCGGCGCGTCCCTGATCGGCGCGCTGATAACCTTGCCGCTGGCAATCGGCTCGGGTCAGTTCATCAATCCGTTTCGCGTCTGGGCTGCGCCGGAATGGGCACTGGTGGCGTCCTCGGCGATCCATGTGGTGGTTTACGCCGGCTACGTCTGGCTGGTGGGCCGGGCGGGGTCGGTGTTTGCGGTGCAGGTCAGCTATCTGGTCACCGGGTTCGGGGTGATCTCGGCGATGGTGTTGCTGGGCGAGAATTATTCCCGCTATGTCTGGGGCGCATTGGCGCTGGTCCTGACGGGGGTCTTTCTGGTGCAGCCCAGCCCGCAGGACACCCTTGCCCCTGACGACACAATCGGGGACAGTGGGCGCGCGCCATCCGGTCCCCTTGATTAAGACCTTTCAACTTTTCCTTGGAACCGGCACCAGAATTGTCGTTGAGGCAGAGTTTGTTTTCCAAACGCGTTCGGCGGCAAGTCGGGTTCAAAGCCAAGTTGAAAGACCATAGGCAAGATCATGCAGCTTTTCCAGCTTTCCGACACGGGCACTGACACGGGCACCGCCATCCTGTCCCTGGTCATCGTCGCGTTCATGTTCATCCTGTTCATGCGCGAAAGATACCCCGCCGAAGTGGTGGCGATCGCTGGCGCTGCGGCGATGCTGGCCACCGGCGTTCTACCCTACGAGGACGCGCTAAAGGTGCTGGCCAACCCCGCGCCGTGGACTATCGTGGCGATGTTCATCGTCATGGGCGCGCTGGTGCGCACCGGCGCGCTGGCGTGGTTCACCCAACTGGCCGAAGCACAGGCCGACGCCCGCCCCGCCGTCGCCATCGGCGCGCTGATGGGATTCGTCGTGGTGGCCTCGGCATTCGTCAACAATACGCCCGTGGTGGTGGTGATGATCCCGGTGTTCGTGCAACTGTCCAACAAACTGGGGATTGCGCCCAGCAAGCTGCTGATCCCGCTTAGTTATGCGGCGATCCTTGGCGGTTCGCTGACCCTGATCGGCACCTCGACCAACCTGTTGGTTGACGGCGTGGCGCGCGCCCGCGGGCTTGAGGCGTTCACTATCTTCGAGGTCACCCCACTGGCAATCATCCTTGTCATCTGGGGCGGGCTGTACCTGCGATTTGTCGCCCCGCGCCTGTTGCCCGACCGCGCCAGCATGGCCAACCTGCTGTCGGGCAAACGGGCGATGAAATTCTTTACCGAAGTGGCGATCCCCGAAAACAGCGAACTTATCGGTCGCAAAGCGATTGACATCGAGCTGTTCCGCCGGGGCGGCGTGCGCCTGATCGACGTGCTGCGCGGGGATGCCTCGCTGCGCCGCGACCTGCGGTCAGTGACGATCAAACAGGGCGACCGGGTGGTGCTGCGCTCGGCCATGACCGAGATTCTGGGCCTGCAAAACAACCCGCAATTGCGCACGGTGGAAACGCTGGGATCGGTGGAAACCTCGACCGTCGAAGTGCTGATTTCTCCGGGCTGCCGGATGATCGGGCGTTCCCTGGGCGACTTGCGCCTGCGCCGGCGCTACGGCGTCTATGTGCTGGCGGTGCACCGGCGTAACCAGAACATCGGCGTGCAACTGGACGACCTTGACGTGCGGGTGGGCGATACATTGCTGCTGGAAGGCGCGCCCGACGACATCGCGCGCCTGTCGGTGGACATGGACATGGTCGATATCGCCAAACCCTCGGCGCGGGCCTATCGGCGCAGCCACGCGCCCATCGCGCTGGCCGCCATCGGCGGAATTGTGGTGCTGGCGGCGTTTGGCGTGGCCCCGATCCTTCTGCTGGCGGTGTTGGCAATGGCCTTGGTGTTCCTGACCCGCTGCATCGATTCAGAAGAGGCGTTTTCATTCATCGACGGCCGCCTTCTGGCGCTGATATTCGCCATGCTGGCGGTGGCCACGGCGCTGGAAACCTCCGGGGCCATCGACCTTCTGGTCAATGGCTTTGCGCCCTATATTACCGGCCTGCCGCCGTTTTTCATTGTCTGGTCAATCTATCTGCTGACGTCCGTCTTGTCCGAACTGATCAACCACGCGGTTGCGGTGGTGCTGACGCCGGTGGCTATCGGTCTGGCGGTCTCTTTGGGGGTCGATCCACGCCCGCTGGTGATTGCGGTGATGATCGCGGCCAGCGCCACCTTTGCCACACCGATCAGCTATCAGACCAACATGATGGTCTATGGGCCGGGGGGCTATAAATTCACCGATTTCATCCGGGTGGGGCTGCCGCTGAACATCAGCGTCGGCCTGCTGGCCTCGGCTTTGATCCCGCTGATGTGGCCGCTTTAGCGACGGGTTCCGACTACCTGAAACCCCGACACTGTTGATCCTTGTCAAGGTTGCGGCGGGCGCGCTGGGGTAACATCAGTCAAAACATGTAAAAGGAGAACATATATGTCCCACACACCGCACGAACTGGCCGAAGAATTTCCCGACAAAGTAGACATCATGAGCGATCTGAAACAGACAGACGCGCATTTTTCCAAACTTTCCGACACCTATCACGAGGTAAACCGCGCCATTCACCGCGCCGAGACGAACGTCGAACCGGTCGAAGAACTGGCCGAGGTCGATCTGCGCAAGAAACGCGCCGCCCTCAAGGACGAGATCTGGGCACTCCTGTCAGACAAGTAACGCGCCGACTCAATTTTCTTATAATAAGAAAATTCAGCGGGCGGATTTCAATCCGCCCGCTAAAAAATTTGATAAATTTTTTGCCCCCGTAGCGAC
>NVQY01000216.1 GCA_002400675.1 Paracoccaceae bacterium
CGCCAGCACCCGCAGCCAGTTTTCATGCGCCAACTTGCGAATCAGCACCTCGCCATAACCATGCGCGCGCATCGCCGCCCGCAACACCCCCAGACCAGCCACATCGCCAATCACATCCGGCACGACGGCCCCATCAAAATCAGAGCCGATGCCAACGTGGTCTTCGCCCAGTATCGACATCATGTGATCAAGGTGGCGCAACAGGGTGTCCACGGGCACATCGCTTTGCATCTGCCCGTCCTCGCGCAGAAACGCGGTGGCAAAATTCAGCCCCACCATGCCGCCACTTTCGGCAATCGCACCAAGCTGTTTATCGGTCAGATTGCGCGATTGCGGGCTGATCGCGTGGGCGTTGGAATGGGTCGCCACCAGCGGCGCGTCACTTAAGCGGGCCACATCCCAGAACCCTGCTTCGTTCAGATGCGACAGGTCGATCATCACGCCCAACCGGTTGCAATGGCGCACCAACTCGACACCCTTGTCGGTCAGCCCTCCGCCAATGTCGCCGGTAGAGGGATACCGAAACGGCACCCCTTCGCCAAAGATCGTCGGGCGGCTCCAAACCGGCCCGACTGACCGCAAACCGGCGCGATACAACACATCAAGCGCGTAGAAATCCGGGTCAATCGCCTCGGCCCCTTCGATATGCATGATCGCGGCAATACGCCCCTGATCAAAGGCGGCGCGAATGTCACCGGTGCTGGTGCAGATTTTGACGGTGCCGGTGCGCTCCAGATCAATCAACAAGGCGGCCTGTTCCATCACCGGCGGCAACGCCGGCTCAAAACCGATGGGATCGGGCAAAGGCAGATCATAGGCCGGCTTGCTCATCTGATCCATGGCATCGTCAACATCCATCGGCGAGGGCACATATATGGCAAAGAACCCACCGCCATACCCGCCCTTTTTGGCCCGCGGCAGATCAATGTGGCCTTTGGAGCCGGTCACAAACCCCTGCACGGCGTCGCGCCCACCATTAGAGGCAAGACGCAGCAAGAGATCGTGATGGCCATCGAAAATCAGCGGAGTTTGGGAGTCAGTCACAGGCAAACCTTTGGATGTTGGGAACGTGGTTGGGCCAAGTATTGGCCGGAAAACTGCTGTGGACCAGCGCAAAATGAACGCTGGCACCAACAGGACCATGGGGTTACCCGGCGTCAGGCCTGTTGCCTTGCCGCATTTCAGCATTAGACAATGTGTCCCGGATCAATTTACAGTAAAGATGATGGCCGAAACAAAACCCACACACCCTTATCATCTGGACGATCAGATCGGATACCTGCTGCGCCTTGCCAGCCAGCGGCACGCGACCATTTTTCAGGCGCTGACCATCAACGCGCTGACGCCGACGCAATTCTCGGCGCTAATCCGCATATCCGAACAGGACAAATGTTCGCAAAACCGGCTGGGGCGCCTTGCGTCGATGGATGTGGCGACGATCAAGGGGGTTGTCGACCGGTTGCGGCAAAAGGGCCTGATCGCGGTCGAACCGGACCCAAACGACAAACGCCGCACGCTGATATCCCTGTCGCCAACCGGAACAGATCTGGTGGCCAGAATGCGCGATGTGGGCCACGCCATCACAGCCGAAACGCTGAACCCGCTAAGCGCGACCGAGCAACGCACCCTGCTGAAACTAATACGTAAATTAGGCTAACAACGGGTTTCCCTGATGCAACCGAAGAAAATTCAGCGAATTTTCTTGGGCCGCGCGCGTTCAGCCCAGCAATTCGGGCAAACGGGTGGCAGGGGGCGTGTTGCGACTGCGCTGACTGGTGACTTTGCCGTCGATGATTGTCATGCCCACCCCCGGCAGATTACCCAGTTGGATCGATTCAAGAACATCCCTGCCCGGCGCGTGCTGGGCCTGATCCATCAATACAAAATCCGCCGCATAGCCGCGTTCAATCAAACCCGTGTCCAACTCTCGCTGGCGCGCGGTGTTGCCATTGGCAAAGCAGAACGCAATCTCCGCCGGTACATCACCAAGACTGGACAGCATCGCCACCATCCGCAGAATGCCCAATGGCTGCACCCCTGACCCCGCCGGGCCGTCAGTACCAAGGATAATCCGGTCCATCTGCTTCAACTCGCGCGCGGTGTTCAGCGTCAAAAGCGCCGCGCGTTCGTTGCCGTTGTGCACGATCTCCAACCCGGCGGTGCAGCTTTCGCACAGGCACATGATCTGATCATCCGGCAGCGCCGTATGGCCCCCGTTGATATGGCCGATCACGTCCGTCCCGGTTTCCAACACCATATCCGCGTCAATCAACCCCGATCCGGGAATGCTTGGCCCGCCGGTGTGGATCGTGCTTTGGATGCCGTATTTGCGCGCCCAGTCGACCATCTGTTTCGCGGTTTTGCCGTCCTTGACCGTTCCCAGCCCCACTTCGCCCAGCAGTTTGACGCCTGCGTCCGCCAGATCCTTGAAATCCTGCTCGACCATACCCTGTTCGATGATCGGCGCGCCGGCCAGCACCTTCATGCCCGAGGGGCGGAAATTCTCGTACCAGCGCTGTGACGCAATCGCCATCGCCTTAAGGCCGACCACATCCTTGGGGCGCCCCGGCAGATGCACCTCCCCGGCGGAAATCATCGTGGTGACGCCGCCATGCAGGGTCGAATCGATCCAGTTCAGTTGTTGCTGGCGCGGGGTGTAATCGCCGATCACCGGGTGTACATGGCTGTCGATCAAACCGGGGGCAAGGGTGACGCCATGGGCATCCACAATCAACGTCGCGTCGTCGCAATCCAGATCGTCCTCGTACCCCCATTCAGAGATTTTGCCGTCAATCGCAATCAGGCAATCACCGTCCAGAATGGGCGTCTCCATCTTACCAGACAGTAATAAGCCGATGTTTTTAATCACAAGTTTCTGAGCCACGAGTATCTCCTTACCGGGTCGATCAGGGCGTGTCGTTTGTATGCTAATATCTTTACGCGCGCCGTCAAGGAAACCGTGATTTCATGGATTCTTCCGGATAGGCAAAAAACATATTCAAAAAACACTATTAGTAATGTATGTAACAGACTGACAGGTTATTGCGGGAACGCCTTCCCGATAGGAGCGGACATGAAAAAAGTCATTCTGGCACGGATTTCGACGATAAAAATTCCCGGCCTTGTGTCGGATCTGGTGACCCTGGGTCTGATCACCGACAACGAGATTTCGATTGATGGCGGCAAGGTCATTGTGTCGGTCAACGTGCCCAACAAGTTCCCCGGCGATCTGGAACAGATCAAGCCAATGATCGAAGACAAACTGTCCGGTTTGAACGAGATCGAAACGCTGTTGGTGGTGCTGACATCCGAACGCGCGCCGGAACCGGTTGTGAAACCGAAGTTGCGCAAACGCCCCATCGACGCGCCCGGCGCAGATATGCGCCCCAAAAGCGCGGCCATTCCGGGGATCCGCACGATCATCGCCGTGGCCTCGGGCAAGGGCGGGGTCGGCAAATCGACAACGGCGGTGAACATCGCACTGGGGCTGCGGTCTCTTGGGCTGAAAACCGGGCTGTTGGATGCCGATATCTACGGCCCGTCGCTGCCACGCCTTATGGCGATTGATCAGCGCCCCGAAATCAAGGGCGACCGGATTATCCCGATCGAACGCTATGGCATCAAGGTGATGTCCATGGGGTTTCTGATGCAAGAGGACAATCCGGTGATCTGGCGCGGACCGATGGTGGTCACCGCCCTGATGCAGATGACCCGCGAAGTGGATTGGGGAGAGTTGGACGTACTGGTTCTCGACATGCCCCCCGGCACCGGCGATGCACAGTTGACGATGGCGCAGCAAGTGCCGCTTCAGGGCGCTATCATTGTCTCGACCCCACAGGATCTGGCGCTGATCGACGCCCGCAAAGGTCTGAAGATGTTCAAGAACGTCGATGTGCCGATCTTTGGCATCATCGAAAACATGTCCACCTTTGTTTGCCCCCATTGTGGTGAATCCTCCGACATCTTTGGCCATGGCGGGGCCGAAGAAGATGCCAAACGTCTGGGCGTTCCGTTCCTTGGGGCTATCCCGCTGCACATGGACATCCGCGAGAATTCGGATCTGGGCACACCGGTTGTGGTGTCACAGGCCGACGGACCGCACGCCGCAATCTACAAGAACATCGCGCTAAAGATCGCCACGCGGTTGTTTCCGGAATCCGACGACGACTGAGGCTCGTGATTGATACCGCTCACCCGAGCAGCAAAAAAGGCCCCGGATCATCGGGGCCTTTTCGTGTTTTCAGGTCGGGATAGATCAGGCCAGCGCCTCAATCGTTTTCATGCCAACGATGCCACCCGCGATGATCGAGATCAGCGCGATGAACGACCCAACAGCCAGCGTGGAAATCCCGGTCAGACCCTGACCCACGGTACACCCCAGCGCCAGCACACCGCCAACCCCCATCAGCATCGCGCCAACCATGTTGCGCAGCGAATCGGTCTTGTCGGCAAATGTCGTCAGGTGCAGCTTGCCCGAGGTGAACGCACCAATGAACCCACCCAGCAACGCGCCGACGGTGGTCACCACGCCAAATCCCGGTGCCCCAAGAGCGGTATAGCGCATGGCATATTCCAGCGTATCACCGGCCGGTCGCACAAAGCTGAGCGAGATCAACTGAACCGGCACATCGGCGAAATCGTCAAACGCCAGCCCGGTCAGAAACCAGCCCGCGACCACGGTCAGACCAATGCCAATGCCGGCGGCCATATGCGGAACAGAGCTGCGAAACCCCTTGTCCTTGAGAGTATAGATCAGCAACCCACCGGCCAGAACCACCAGCGCAATGGTCCCTGCCATGGCCCCGGAAATGCCGGTCAGACCAGACAGAATGGCCCCGACACTTTGCGTTTCCAGACCGTAATCGCCAAGGCCCAGCGTCAGCGGCGTGAACAGGAATAACCGGACTGGCCCCAACATGCCGCCGATAGTGATATAGGCGAAAATGCCGATGATGATCAGAACCACGACCGACCGCAGATCGCCGCCCCCCGCCCGCACCAGGTTGCGGCTGACACAGCCCCCCGAAAACACCATGCCAAAGCCGAACATCAATCCCCCAACGATATTTGCGCCCCAGGTAATGTTGGGACTAAGATACATGGCCTGCGACATGTCCGCGACCTGAAGCCGGGAAATCACCGCCACGCCGATCATCGCCACCGCAGCGGCCAGCATCCACGACCTGAACCGACGATAATCACCAAAGGTTACGATATCGGAAATCGACCCCATGGCGCAGAAATTTGTTTTGTAAACGATGTAACCAAACACGATGCCGATCAAAAGACCGCCCCATGCGATGTACCATCCCGCCGATTCCACGACGATTTCTTTCCAGATATCAATCACTTTCTTGTCCCCTGTCGGTCAGTTTTCGGCCAGTCGTTGCCGCCCACATAATCATATATTAGCATATTCTGTTATTTAGTATTCACAATAAATTCACTTGCACAGCGCCCAATGCGGCGGGGCCGCCGGCATTGCTACTTGACCCGGACGAGGTTATTGTATTCAATTATGCCGATATGAAGAATGCGTAACAGATTTCCATAGGGGAGAATGAGAATGCTGGATACTCAAGAGGCGAGCAACGCCAAGTCAATGTCAATCATTGTGACCAAAGGGTCGCTCGATTGGGCCTATCCTCCGTTCATTCTGGCCACCACGGCGGCGGCGATGGATGTTGAGGTGACGATGTTCTTCACCTTCTACGGCCTGCCCCTGCTGAAAAAAGAACTCAACATGAAATTCACCTCGCTGGGCAACCCGGCGATGGAAATGCCGATGATGGGCGGGCATATGGCCATGCCCAACCTGATATCCGTGCTGCCCGGTGTGGGTGCCATGGCCGGCGGCATGATGAAGAACCTGATGAAGAAAAAGGGCGTCGCCTCGATCGAGGATCTGCGCGAAGCGGCCATTGAAAGCGACGTGCGCATGATCGCCTGCCAGATGACGCTGGACCTGTTCGAATACTCGCGCGACGACATGATCGACGGCATCGAGCTCGATGACCTGCTGGAGAAACGCACTGGCAACCTGATGCAGCCCAAACTGGCCGAGAAGATCGGGAAGCGCACCCGGAAGGAGTTCCCGGAAGGCATTACCGCTCATGGTACGGATGCCCTGCGTTTCACTCTCTCCGCTATGGCGACCACCGGCCGCGACATCAACTGGGACATGAAGCGCCTTGAAGGCTATCGTAACTTCTGCAACAAGCTGTGGAACGCTGCCCGTTACGTGCTGATGAACACCGAGGGCGAGGATTGCGGCGTCAACGGTGAGGCCGTGGAATTGTCGCTGGCAGACCGCTGGATCATCAGCGAGCTGCAAACCTGCGAGCAGGACGTGATCCGCCATCTTGACCAGTACCGGTTCGACCTGGCCGCGTACGCCCTGTATGAGTTCATCTGGAACGAA
>NVQY01000217.1 GCA_002400675.1 Paracoccaceae bacterium
CCCGCCTAAGCGGCCATCGCCACCGCGACAGCGCCCAGGGCCCGGTGGTGGCGGCCATCGAAGTCACCCTGCTGGAACCGCGCACCGATGGCCTGTGGTCAGCACTGATCAAACCCCTGCGCAAGGTCAAACCCGACGAAGTGATCCGCTTTTCCTCAATCCTAAGCGCCACACTGGAAATCATTGAGGACGGGCAGGGACACCTGCGATTCAACCTCACGGGTGATGCCTTTGACGCGGCCCTCGCCGACACTGGCGCCATGCCCCTGCCGCCCTATATTGCCGCCCGCCGCCCGGCGGATGCGCGCGACAAGACCGACTACCAAACCGTGTTCGCCCGCACCCCCGGCGCGGTCGCCGCCCCCACCGCATCGCTGCATTTCGACCAACCCCTGCTCGATCAGATCCGCGCCAAGGGCGTTGACCTCACCTATGTCACCCTGCATGTGGGCGCGGGCACCTTCCTGCCGGTCAAAGTCGACGAGGTGAAAACCCACAAGATGCACAAAGAACGCGGCCACGTCAGCGCCCGCGCCGCCGCCGAAATCGCCGCCACCAAAGCCGCGGGCGGGCGCATTATCCCGGTCGGCACCACCGCCCTGCGCCTGATCGAAACCGCCGCGCGCAGTGGCACCATCAAACCCTGGAGCGGTAAAACCGACATCTTCATCTACCCCGGCTTTGAATTCCACATTACTGACGCGCTGATGACCAACTTCCACCTGCCCAAATCCACCCTGCTGATGCTGGTCTCGGCCCTGATCGGTCAAGACCGCATCAAATCAATCTACACCCACGCGGTGAGCAACAACTACCGCTTCTTCTCCTACGGCGACGCCTCCCTTTTAATCCCACCTGCCGCTTCTTCTTGTTCCTAAATACTCAAATTCCCCCCGTGACCCCCTAGGCCACCCTCACGAAGATCGCCCAATTCCGACCCCCACTTTGTCGCAGATAAATCAGCTGCACCCCGCTTGGTGCGATACTGGCGGGGCAATGCAATTTCGGATCGGGAAACGCCGCGATGTTACAAGTTTTATCAAGCGCCTGGGCGCTGCTGCTGGGAATGGGCCTGCTGATGGTGGGCAACGGCCTGCAAGGCACGTTGCTGGGCGTGCGCGGCGCCATCGAAGGGTTCTCGACCTTTCAGATGTCGTTTGTCATGTCGGCCTATTTCATCGGCTTTCTTGGCGGATCTCGCATGGCCCCCGACCTGATCCGCCGGGTGGGACATGTGCGGGTGTTCGCAGCCCTTGCCTCGTTCATATCGGCGGTGATGATCATGTACCCGGCCTTCGCCAACCCGGTGGCGTGGTTCGTGGGCCGCATGATCATCGGCTTTTGCTTTTCCGGCGTTTACGTCACCGCCGAAAGCTGGCTCAACAATGCCGCCGACAACCGCAACCGCGGCAAAGCCCTGTCACTTTACATGATCGTGCAGATGATCGGCATCGTCTCGGCGCAGGGGTTGTTGCTGGTGGGCGACCCCTCGGGCTATGAAACCTTCGTGCTGGCCTCGGTGATTATCTCGGTCTCGTTCGCGCCGATCCTGCTGTCAATCTCACCTACCCCGGCGTTTGACACCGCTAAACGGATGAGCCTGCGGCGCATCCTTGAAATCTCGCCACTGGGCTGCGTCGGCATGTTCCTGCTGGGCGGCGTGTTCTCGGCCCAGTTCGGGATGAGCGCGGTCTACGGTGCCGAAGCTGGCATGACTCTGGGCCAGATATCCGCCTTTGTCGCCAGCTTTTATATCGGCGCGCTGGTGCTGCAATACCCGTTGGGCTGGCTGTCGGACCGGGCCGACCGGCGCATTCTGATCATGGCGGTGGCGGCTTTGGGCGGGGTCGCCTCGCTGGCCGGTATGATGCTGAATTCGCAGTTCCAGATGCTGCTGGCGGCGGCGTTTGTGGTCGGCGGCATGACCAACCCGCTGTACTCGCTGCTGATCGCCCATACCAATGACTACCTTGACCACGATGACATGGCCGCCGCCGCCGGAGGGCTGGTGTTCATCAACGGTCTGGGGGCGGTCAGCGGGCCGCTGCTGACTGGCTGGCTGATGGGGCAGGGAGTGTTTGGCCCGTCCGGGTTCTTCCTGTTCATGGCCATATTGTTGCTGACCCTTGGGGCCTACGCCGCCTACCGCGCCACCCAGCGCCCGGCGATCTCTTCGGATGACACCGGAACCATGTCGCCGATCTATGCGGCCGCCTCGCCGGTGGCGACGGAATGGGCGCAGGAAGTGGCGATTGAGGCCGACCTTGAGGACCAGGACGCAACAGAGACAATCTGACGCTAAACTGTGCCGATCACGTGACATTTTTTCGAATCGTGGTTAAGACGTTGAAAACCAAGGGAAAACCCCGGATTGATTGCGCTAACTGTCTGAAATTATTGAAAATTGTAGTAAATTGTTACTGTAAATGTCGCTAAAAAAGTCGTTAGCATTTATTAATGACGCCACGCATGTTTTGGAACGGAGTTTTTCCATGGCTGGTCCCGAAGAAGTACTGAGTTTTTGGTTGGATGAAGTGGGTGAATCCCGCTGGTATATAGAGGACGAGGCGCTGGATCGCGAGATTTCAACGCGCTTTGGTCCCACATGGGAAGGGGCAAAGGCCGGGCAGTATTCGCTGTGGCTGACCTACGCCACCGGCGCGCTGGCCTATGTGATCCTGACCGATCAGTTTTCCCGCAACATGTTCCGCGGCAGCGCCAAGGCGTTTTCATCGGACGGGATCGCGTTGGCCGCGGCCAAATCCGCGCTCGCCAAGGGCTGGGACATGCGCATCGACGAACCGGCGCGACAGTTCTTTTACATGCCGCTGATGCATTCGGAAAACCTGTGCGATCAGGAACGCTCGGTACGTTTGATCTGTCAACGCTCCAAACCCAACCTGCTGCACGCCCGCGCCCACCGCGAAGTCATTCGCCAGTTTGGCCGCTTTCCGTTTCGCAATCAGGCGCTTAGCCGGTCCTCGACCGCGCCTGAGGCTGATTATGTGTCGTCGGGCGGCTATGGCCAGACCGTGCGCGATCTTCAGGCACCGGCGTAAACGTCAGCTATTCGGCACGCAGCCGCGAAAATCACGGATTTCCTGCGACACACGGGTGGCGGCGGTATCAATCGCGCGATCTACCAGATTTGCCGGTGCCTGTGACAGGTTGGTCAGCGATGTGCGCGCCTCTTCCAGCCGCGTTTCCATCTGGGCCAGACGGGTTTCAATGCGTTGCAGGCTGGCCGATTGCAAATCACCGCTCTGATCCCTGAGGCTAGCCAGATCGCCGCGCAGGGCCGCCAGTTCGTCTGTCGTGCCCCGAACATCCTGCCGCAACGGTTCGATCGTCACCAGATTGCGGGCAAAATCCGATGCAATCCGGTCGGCGGTGCCGGTCACTTTCCACGCCAGCAACAGGGCGACGACGATCAGGATCAGGGTCGCGTTGATCATCGCCACGCCAATATCTTTCAGGATTTTCAACATTGTCCAACTCCGCTTGGAAATTCCGCTACCCCTCTTTCGTAGCTTCTGAGGCAAAGACTGTATAGGCTGGTGCCAAAGGTAAAGGGCGTTGAACCGTTGGGAATTATAGTTTAACGGTAAACTAGTTTTGAAATCACCTGTATCCGGGGACCTGACATGGCTGAAAAATCCTTTGATCTGATCGTAATTGGCGCAGGGCCAGGGGGCTATGTCGCGGCCATCCGCGCGGCCCAGCTTGGCCTCAAGGTGGCGATTGTTGAACGCGAACATCTGGGCGGTATCTGTCTGAACTGGGGTTGTATTCCCACCAAAGCCCTGCTGCGCAGCGCCGAAGTGTTCCACTTGATGCAGCGTGCCGGCGAATTTGGTTTGAAGGCCGAAAAAATCAGCTATGATCTGGCCGCCGTGGTCAAACGGTCGCGCGGGGTGGCGGCGCAGCTTTCGGGTGGCATTGGCCATCTGATGAAAAAGAACAAGATCACCGTGTTCATGGGGCAGGCGACCCTGCCCGCCAAGGGCAAGGTTTTGGTCAAGACCGACAAGGGCAGCGATGATCTGAGCGCCAAGAACATCATCGTCGCCACCGGTGCGCGCGCGCGCGAATTGCCCGGGCTTGAGGCCGACGGCAAACGGGTCTGGACCTATAAACACGCGTTGAACCCGCCGCATATGCCCAAGAAACTTCTGGTGATCGGCTCTGGCGCGATTGGTATTGAATTTGCCAGCTTCTTCAACACCTTGGGCGCAGATACCACGGTGGTCGAAGTGATGGACCGGGTGTTGCCGGTCGAGGACGTGGAAATCTCAAAATTCGCCCGCAAGCAGTTTGTCAAACAAGGCATGAAGATCGTCGAGAAAGCTATGGTCAAAAGGCTGGATCGCGCCAATGACAAGATCACCGCGCATATCGAAATCAAGGGCAAGGTCGAGAAACACGACTTTGACACGGTGATTTCCGCCGTCGGCATCGTCGGCAACGTAGAGAACCTCGGGCTGGAACAACTAGGCGTCAAACTGGACCGAACCCATGTTGTGACGGACGAATACTGCCGCACTGGCATCGACGGGCTGTATGCGATCGGCGACATCGCCGGTGCCCCGTGGCTGGCGCACAAAGCATCCCACGAAGGGGTGATGGTGGCCGAACTAATCGCCGGCGGCAAACCGCATCCGGTCAAACCGGAAAGTATTGCGGGCTGCACCTATTGCCATCCACAGGTGGCCTCGGTCGGGTACACCGAAGCCAAGGCCAAAGAGCTGGGATACGACATCAAGGTCGGCCGGTTCCCGTTCATCGGCAACGGCAAGGCGATTGCACTGGGCGAGGCCGAAGGCATGGTCAAAACCATTTTTGATGCCAAAACCGGAGAGCTTTTGGGCGCGCATATGGTCGGGGCCGAAGTCACCGAACTGATCCAAGGCTATGTCATCGGTCGCCAACTGGAAACCACCGAAGAAGACCTGATGAACACCGTGTTCCCGCACCCCACTTTAAGCGAAATGATGCACGAAAGCGTATTGGACGCTTATGGGCGGGTGATTCACATGTAGGATCAAAGGGTCTGATCCGCAGTGCCAGATAAAAGCCGCCCGAAAAGGGGCGGCTTTTATCATTCACAGCGTTTTGCGTTCAATTTGGATCAGTGCATCACTTTGATCATCGAGGCAGAGTTTGAGGAACAAACGCGTTCGGGGATCAAAGTGATTCAATATGAACGCGAAACGCTTTAGTGTTCGTTCGGGTCATTTTCCGCGTCGGTCTGGGTTGCGTGTACGGTGCCGTGCAAATGGTCCGGCGGGCCGTAGATCGCATAAAGCTTCATCGGCTCGTCACCGGTATTGGTGATGTTGTGCCAGTGCCCGGCGGGGACAAAAACCGCCCAATCGGCGCTCACGTCACGTTTGAAATCCACCTGACCCTTGCTTGGTCCCATCTCGACCCGCCCCTTGCCCTGTTCAAGGCGCAGGAACTGGTCGTGGGTTTCGTGGACTTCCAGCCCGATATCGCCGCCAACCGGGATCGTCATCAGCGTCAGCTGAATATTTGTGCCAGTCCAGCGGGTGGTGCGAAAGTTGGGATTGTCCAGCGTATCCTTTTCGATATCTACGACAAACGGGGCGGGGCCATGGTCTTTGATGTCGCTCATTCTTGCGTCCTTTCAATGTTCCGGCGCGTCGTGACCGATATATGCCGCAAGAACAGGTGTTCAACCCCGCGTAAGCGCGTCCAGTATCCGCGCCCAACTGCGCGTGCCTTTGTGAAAGCTTTCCACATTGTATTTCTCGTTCGGGGAATGGATCTGGTCGTCGTCGCGCCCGAACCCGATCAGCATCGCGTCCATGCCCAGGATTTCTTTGAAATACCCGGCAATCGGGATCGAGCCGCCACAACCGATATAAGCCGCCTGGCGTGGCCATTCATCGCTAAGCGCCTGACGCGCCTTTTCAAACGCCGGATCGGCAATCGACATCTGCGAGGCGGCCGCGCCCTTTTCGGTGCGGTATTCCACCGTGAACCCGTCGGGCAGGTTGCTTTCCAGATAGTGCCGGAACGTCGTGCGGATCGCGTCCGGGTCCTGGGTGCCGACCAGCCGGAATGACAGCTTGGCGCTGGCCTGCGACGGCAGCACGGTCTTGAACCCGTCGCCGGTATAGCCGCCCCAGATGCCGTTCACATCACAGGTCGGGCGCGACCAGATCATCTCAAGCGGGGTGCGGTCCTGTTCGCCGGCGGGATTTTTCAGGCCTACGTCGCTCAGGTATGTGGCGTGGTCGAAATTCAGCCGCTGCCACTGGCTGCGGATTTCGTCGCTTAGCTCGGGCACACCGTCGTAAAAGCCGGGCAGGGTGACC
>NVQY01000218.1 GCA_002400675.1 Paracoccaceae bacterium
TGGATGCTGGTGGCGAAGAAGCCGAAGAAGCTGCTGAAGGGGAGAGTTCCTAATGGCGACCATGCAGATGGATGATCCAAAATTGGGCGAAAAAGTCCATTGGAAACCCGAGGATTTGCTCAGCGGTATGTCGCTGAAAACGATCCTCTTTTCGAATGATTACAGGCATATCGCCATCAAAGGGATGCTGACCGCGTTTATCATGCTGGCTTTGGGCGGCACATTCGCGATTATTTTCCGCACAGAACTGGCGATGCCGGATGTGCAATTTCTTGGCGCGCGGGTCTATATGACCCTGATGACCCTGCACGGCATGGTCATGGTGTTCGGTTTTCTGATCCCGCTTGCGGTTTCGGTGAACTATTACATCCTGCCAAAAGTTCTGGGCAATGACCGCCTGTTATGGGCCGGTGCGGCGCAAGCCAGTTACTGGATCCTGATTTTGGCGGCGGTGCTGCTGATCATCGGGCGCCCTGACTTTACCTGGACAGCTTATGCGCCGATGTCATTGCGCACGGGCAACCCTTATGTCTGGATGGGCCATGTGGCGATCCTGCTGGTGGCGATTTCTGAATTTCTTGCTGGTGCGGTTTTGTTTCGCAATGCGATTTCCGGCAAGGGTGGTTGGAAAAATACACCGCTGATGGCATGGGCCGCAGGCACAATTGGCCTGTTGTTCATGGTCTCGACCCTGCCGCTTGGCTTTGTCGGTTACGGCCTGCTGTCAGATTGGGCGCAATGGACTGATGTTGCTTGGTTTGATCCGTCGCGTGGTGGTTCGGTGCAGTTCTTCCTTTATGTCTTCTGGACATACGGACACCCTGCCGTGTACCTGCCATTCGTTCCGGCGATTGCGATCATCTATACGATCATGCCGCGTTTCCTTGGCCATCCAATGTGGAGCTATTGGTCAGGTGTTGCAGCGTTTATCCTGCTGTCAATCGGCGCTTTGCCAATTGGTCCGCATCACTTCCAACCGGTCTATACGGTGTCGGGGGATTATCAGCGGTTCATTCAGATCCTGACGATGTTGGTGTTTATCCCGTCGGTGTTGCATGTGTTCAACTGGATTTCGTCGCTGTTTATGGCGCCAATTCCAGATTCAGCACGCCGCGCCATCCCGTTCAAGTTCATGGTGTTTGCAATTGCGTTCATCGTTTATGGCGGCGCAACTGCGTGGCTGAATGCGCAGATCGCAACGGACAGTGACTTTATCCATAACACTTACTGGATACCGGCCCACTTCCACGCCATGTTCTTTGGCTTCTCGGGTCAGATGGCCTTTGCCGGGGTTTACTTCCTGTATCCGTATTTCACGGGCCGGATGTATAACCAGACAATGGGCAACTGGCACTTCTGGTTGTGGCAGATCGGTCTGTTCATCAAGATCACGGCCATGGGCGTTGCCGGATACCTGTATTTCCCACGTTGGGTATACGACTATCTGGAAATTCCAGGTTGGGCCGAAGCGCAGATGTTCATCACCATTGGTGGATATATGGTTGGCATAGGGTTCCTGTTCTTCCTTGTGAACCTGTTCTGGAGCGCCAAATACGGCAAAGTGGTCGAGGATGATCCTTGGCCTGTTATTCATGACCTCAAAGCAGCGCCAGACGCTGTACCAGCCGAATAAGGAGAACCGAAATGCTGAAATTTTTTGGAATTGTCGGGTTGGTGGGGGCTGTAATTACAGTTTACCTTGTCACCTATGGGGTTGGTCCAGAGCGGCAATTGCCGCCGTCGGTCAGCCTGTTGGAAGGCTTCCGCGAGGAGGGTTTCGTGCCTGAAAATCTGAGCCTTGTCATTGATGAAAGGGCTGAGGAGGCGGAAGTCTTTGAAGTGCCGGAACAAGACGGTGTTGTGCTTGAAGCGGCACTGGCCAATGATCCAATGGCCGGCATGGATATGTCCGGTTCGGACAGCGCGTCAGGTTCCATGGAAGGCATGGATATGACGGGGGGCGATACATCCACCGGCAGCATGGAGGGCATGGATATGACCGGCGGTGATACGTCCACCGGCACCATGGAAGGCATGGACATGACTGGCGGTGATACATCCACCGGCACCATGGAAGGCATGGATATGGCCACGAACGGCGAGCCTGTGCTGGATATGGACATGGACGGCGACGGCGTCATGGATATGAGCAGCGCCAGCCTTGGCAACATGACTGGTTCCACTGACGGCGCGATGGAGGGCATGGATATGTCCCCCAGCAATGCCGCGATGATGGGCGAGGGCGGTTTGTTGATCGCCGAAGAAGGTGCATTTGACCGTGAGATCGTTTTGACCATGGCCGAGTGGAAATTCTCGGAGATGAGCATCGACGTCAAGATGGGCGAACGCATCAAGTTCACCGTCAAAAACGGTGGCCAAATCCCGCATGAGTTCATGTTCATGACTGGCCCGCTTATGGCCGCTGCAAACTATCGCGGCACACGGGCGGATTGGAACTTGTTGGAGCACGAAGCGCTGTTTGAACAAGCACTGGTTCTGCCAGGTGGTGAGTTCACCTTCGTTCTGGAAGTCCAGGAAGCCGGAAACTGGATGTTCATGTGCATGCTGCCTTACCACATGCAAATGGGCATGATGGGCCAGATGGCGACAGCTGGCATGGCCATGGATATGGATATGTGATTGATATTTGCGCGGCCGGGGAAACTTGGCCGCGCGACACTATTCTGGGGATTATATTATGACCGATACCACGATATCTGCTGCCGACAGTCGGCCCTCTCGCGCCGCTGATTATTTCGCGTTGCTCAAGCCGCGTGTGATGTCTTTGGTGGTGTTTACCGCCGCCATCGGCCTTGTGATCGCGCCGGTCAATATGAACCCGCTTAATGCTTTTCTGTCGATCCTGCTGATCGCCATCGGTGGCGGCGCGTCTGGCGCGCTGAACATGTGGTGGGATGCCGATATCGACATCAAAATGCGCCGCACCGCCAATCGGCCTGTGCCAGCAGGCCGGATCACACCGACCGCTGCGCGCAATTTTGGCCTGATCCTGTCGGTCCTGTCCGTGGTCCTGTTGGGCCTTGTGGCGAATGTGGCTGCTGGTGCGATGCTGGCCTTTACGATTTTCTTTTATGTGGTGATCTATTCCATGTGGCTAAAGCGTTTGACCCCGCAGAACATCGTCATCGGTGGCGCGGCGGGTGCGTTTCCCCCGGCCATCGGCTGGGTGGTGGCAACCGGGTCGCTGGCGATAGAGCCGGTGCTGATGTTCGCGCTGATCCTGATGTGGACGCCGCCGCATTTCTGGGCGCTGGCGCTGTTCATGCGGTCGGATTATGACGATGCGGGGGTGCCGATGCTGACCGTGACGCACGGGCGTCGCGCAACGCGGGTGCATATTCTGGTATACACGGTCCTGCTGGCGCTTTTGTCGATTGGCGCGGCGTTTTCGGGGATTGGCGGGCCGATCTATCTGGCGGTGGCGGTTGTGATGAACCTGTTGTTCCTGCGCGGTGCCATCCGTATCTGGGGGCGGGATGAAACCGCCTCTGAGACCGATAATTTCGCCTGCGAACGGGCGTTCTTCAAGCTGTCGCTGTTGTATCTGTTTGCCCATTTCGGCGCAATTCTGATCGAAGCATTGCTGAAACCTTATGGCTTAGGAGGCTGGGGATGAGTTTTAAGGTAACCCACGAGTTGCATCACCGTCGGTTCAGCCGCAATCTGGGCGTCGGTCTGGTATTGGGCGCGTTCATAATTTTGGTGTTTGGCCTGACTGTGGCCAAGGTCACCGGCGATGATTTCAAAATTCCGACACAAGAAATCGCCAAATGATCAACTTTAGAAGCCCGCAAAGAACCGCCGCCGGTCTGGTTGGTGTGGTTGTCCTGATGGGCGGTCTCGCCTGGGCTTCGGTGCCGTTTTACAACTGGTTCTGTAAGGTAACAGGATTCGGCGGTATTACCGGCGTGGCCGAGGCCGGGTCTGATGTTATTCTGGACCAGACCATTACCGTGCGCTTTGACGCCTCCAAGGACCGCGATATGCCGTGGGAATTCAAACCGGTTCAGCGCGAGATGGTCCTGCGTATCGGCGAAACCGGGCTGGCCTATTTCGAGGCCTACAACCCAACCGACCGCGTCGTTGCCGGGCAGGCGTCTTATAACGTGACGCCGTTTTCCGCCGGTGGATATTTCGACAAGATCGAATGTTTCTGCTTTACCGAACAGGTTCTGCAACCGGGCGAGCGGGTGCAGATGCCGGTCTCGTTCTTTGTCGACCCGGAAATCGTCAACGATCGCAGCGCGAAATACGTGCATACGATAACGCTATCTTACACTTTCTATGAAATCGATCTGCCCGAGGATTATACCCCCCCGGAAGAAACAGCAGTCGCAACAACAACAAACTAACTAGGCCGCAAGGTGAGGGACAACGACAATGGCACACGCTAAGAACCACGACTACCACATTCTGGCCCCCTCGATCTGGCCGCTTCTCGGGGCGGTCAGTGGGTTTATCATGCTTTTTGGTATAGTTATGTGGATGCAGGCAATCACGCCCTACATCTTTTGGATCGGCTTTGTCGGCGTCCTTTACACGATGTACGCCTGGTGG
Source organism: Paracoccaceae bacterium (assembly GCA_002400675.1). Taxonomy (GTDB): domain Bacteria; phylum Pseudomonadota; class Alphaproteobacteria; order Rhodobacterales; family Rhodobacteraceae; genus NVQY01. The sequence goes on from NVQY01000218.1 coordinate 4,579, forward strand.
TCCGAAGTGGTGAACGAAAGCCACATTGGCGATCATACGCCCGTGGTGCGGATCGGCCTGCGCTTTGGGTTCATCCTGTTCATCATGTCGGAAATCATGTTCTTTTTCGCCTGGTTCTGGGCGTTCTTCAAACAGGCCATCTTTCCGATGTATGACTATGTCGGCACTGAATATCTCAAGCCGGAAATCCATTCGATTGACCCGTTCCACATTCCGCTGATCAACACGCTGATCCTGCTGTTGTCGGGCTGTGCCGTGACATGGGCGCACCATGCGCTGGTGCATAACAATGACCGCAAGGCGCTGATCAACGGATTGGCGATCGGCATCGCGCTGGGCGTCGCCTTTACCGCTTTGCAGGCTTATGAATATGGTGTGCTGCTGCTGGAAGACGACTGGACCTTTGGCGGCGACATCTTCTTTTCCACCTTCTTTATGGCCACCGGGTTCCACGGGCTCCACGTACTTATCGGCACGGTCTTTCTGACGGTTTGTCTGATCCGCGCGACCAAGGGCGACTTTACCCCGACCCAGCACGTCGGGTTCGAGGCCGCGGCCTGGTACTGGCATTTTGTCGATGTGGTTTGGCTGTTCCTGTTCTTTTCCGTCTACATCTGGGGTACTTCGAACCTGTAAGCGCGGGTTTGCGGTTGCAAAACCGCCAACTGCGACTATCAAGCAAAGCGCGCGAGGGGTCTCGCGCGCTTTTCCTTTAGGCAAAGGTCTGGCCGGTCCATGCGTTCACTGTTGTTTTTGCTGATTTTTGGCCTGTGTGGCGTCGGCGTCCTGTTGGCGCTGGGCACATGGCAGGTCCGCCGAATGGGTGTGAAACAGGAAATCATCGCCCGGATTGATGCGCGGATGCTGGCCCCGGCGGTGGAGCTGCCTGCCGATCCCGCCCCGGCGCGTGATAAATATCTGGCGGTTTCGGTGACCGGCACCATGTTGCCGGGCGAAATAGATGTGCTGACATCCTACGGCTTTTCCGGGGCCGGATACCGGATCGTCGCCCCGTATGAACTGAGCGACGGGCGGCGCATCATGGTGGATCGCGGCTATGTCCCGACAAGCCAGAAACAGACCACCCGATCCACCGGAGAGATGCCGGTCACCGGCAACCTGCACTGGCCGATTGAAACGGACGGCTTTACGCCGGTGCCCGATATCGACAAAAACATCTGGTTCGCCCGCGAAGTCGCGGATATGGCCCGCGTTCTGGACACTGATCCGGTTCTGATTGTCGCCCGCAACCGCACCGACCCCGGAATCACGCCGGTTCCGGTGAACTCTTCCTCGGTTCCCAACGATCACCTGAATTACGCCATCACCTGGTTCTCACTGGCGGCTATCTGGGCCGCCATGTCCGCCTATTTCCTGTGGCGCAGCCGCACCAATGCCGAAAGCAAAAGCATATGAAGTATATCTCGACCCGTGGCTCTGCCCCTGAACTTAGCTTTGAAGAGGCGATGCTGACCGGGTTGGCACGCGACGGGGGCTTGTATGTTCCGGCCGAGGTTCCGGTGATGGCAGCGGCGGACATCGCGGCGTTGGCGGGGCTGCCTTATGAGGAGATCGCTTATCGGGTGATGCGCCCGTTTGTCGAGGGCAGCTTTGGTGATAGTGAATTTGCCCAGATCATTGGCCGGGCTTATGACGGGTTTGGCCATGATGCGCGCGCGCCGATGGTGCAGCTGGGGCCGAACCATTT
>NVQY01000219.1 GCA_002400675.1 Paracoccaceae bacterium
ACACCCTTGCGGTTGGCCGCCCCCATGGCCGTGGGCGCGGTCGAATCGCGCCCGCCCCCGCCGGTGAACACCCACGTATAAGGCAGATCAAACGCCGCCTGCATCAGCGCCAGTCTGGTGCCCTCTTCGGGACTGTGGGCCGGGCCGCGCATCAGGGTTGCGGGATAAAACAGCGATGTGCCGCCCGAATGCAGATCGACCGCGTAATCGGCCAGCGGCATCAGAACCTCTTCGATGTAATGCGCGATCATCTGCGTCGGCGTGCCACGAGCAGCGCCGGGAAAGCTGCGGTTCAGGTTGCCCGCGTCTATGGGCGAGGTGCGAGTGCCGGCCAGTGCGGCAGGCAGGTTCGTCGCACTCAGGATGATGACACGGCCCCGGATGTCCTCAGCCGCCAACGCCCCCGCAAGTCGGGTCAGGGCAATCTGCCCTTCGTATTCGTCCCCGTGGTTTGCCGCCATCAACAAAATCGTCGGCCCCGGCCCGTTGCCAAGCGTGACAATCGGCACCGGAATCCAGCCATACGCCGACCGGTGCACCGAATGAGGCACCCGCAGAAACCCGGTCTGGCGGCCTTCGGCGTCAAAATCAACTTCGCAGGTGACAAGGCTGTTGGTCATCGGTTTATCCTGCACTCCCAGAACTTTCATACTTCGGCAAGTACCGAATTGAGTGTGGGCTACATCCCTGACCCGACCTTGTCAAGCAACGGTATTTCTGCCATCACCGAAATATGAAACAAGATAACGCCATCGACGCCTTTGCCGCCCTCGCGCAGGAATCGCGCATGACGATCTTTCGCCTTCTGGTGCGGGTGGGACCAGATGGCCTGCAAGTCGGCGAGATTTCGCGGCGGCTGGATATTGTCACCTCGACCCTGTCGGGGCATCTTTCGATCCTCAAACGGGCCGGCCTCTTGACCGCGACCCGGCATCAGCGCGAAATCCGCTATGCGGCGAACCTGACGGCGGTCAACGACCTGATCGGGTTCCTTCTGGCCGATTGCTGCGAAGGGCAATCGAATAATTGCTCGGAAATCCTGTCGCTGCTGGATCGCCGCTAGCCCTGCTCAGATCACGGATTTTTCCACAAACGGCTGATTGCGCACCACCCGACCATAGCCAACCTCGCTTAGATCCAGCGTTTTGAACGCCCCGTAAGTGATCCATTCCGCCAGCCCCCGGCCAATCGCTGGCGATTGTTGCAGCCCATGCCCGGAAAACCCATTGGCAAAGATGAAATTCTCCACCTCGTCATGCGGCCCGGCAATGACGTTGTGATCCAGCGTGTTAAAGGCATAATGCCCGGCCCAGAAGTTGACCAGCTTGATCGCCTCAAAACTCTCAGAGCGCGCGGCAAGGTCCATCCATATCCGGTCAAATTCCTCGTGCCGGGGATCAAAATCGTCGAAATCCACCGCCACATCGTCGTCAGGCACGGTGCCGGTCAGAAAATACTTGCCCTCGGGGCGGCAGAACGTGCCCGAGGGATCAATCATCACCGGCAACCGCCCCTTGCTCAGCGTGGCCGTACCTTCCGGGCTTTGGGCGCAGTCGAACACGAATATCGTCCGTTTTCGCGGCTCTACCGGCACATGTAACCCCGCCATCTCAGCGGTTTTTGACGCCCTCGGCCCCGAGGCATTGACCAGCGTTCCACAGGAAATTTCCTGCCCGCTGGCAAGCGTCACGCCGCTAATACGGTCGCCTTTGCGGATGATCCCAACCACCTCATCAACCACGTAATCCGCCCCCTGCGCGCGGGCCTTCTGGCGAAACCCGTTCATCAACCCGGTGTTGGAAAACCAGCCTTCCCCCGACAGCCCGTAACTGGCCAGTATCAGGTCATCCACCCGCAGATGCGGAAACGCCGCGCTGATCTGATCCGGCTCCCACAACACCACATCCGCGCCAAGGTGCTTTTGCACCGCGTGGTTTTCACGCAGGGTCTGCGCCTGATCGTCGGTGGCGGCCAGAAACAGATAGCCGCTTTCGTGAAAATTCAGGTCGGGCCGCTCACCATCAACCTGCATCACTTCGGCAAAATCGCGAATAAACTGCGTGCCGAACTGGCCAATCTGCACGTTGATCGGGTTAGAGAACTGATTGCGGATCGAACTGGCACTCAACGCGGTAGACGCCTGCGCGAATGTCGAATCACGCTCGACGATCAGAACGGTTCCGTTGAAATCCGGGTTTGCGCTCAGGAAATAGGCAATGGCGCTGCCGATCACCGCGCCGCCGACGATCACCACATCATAGGATTGGCGCATCACAAATCCTCGTCATCCGGATGGCCCAACTCGCAAAACCAGCCGCCCAGATACTTTGCCCCGTCCGATTTGGGGTCCGGCGTATCGGTGCGCGCCTCAAGCGCGTCACGAAACTGGTCACTGCTGGCTTGGGGATGAAAACCGATATGCCCGGCCTTGCCATCGTCCACCGGCTTTACCCGATTGTCGGACATGCCAAAGGCAATCGTATGCCCCAGACGCGGGGCGGTCAGGCCGCGTTCGACATATTGAATGCAATCATCGAACGACAGCCAACTCCACATCATCCGCCGGTCGCGCGGTTCGGGAAAGGACGAAAATATCCGCAAACACAGGCTTTCGATGCCGAATTTGTCCCAGTAAAGCCGGCTCAGGCTTTCCACATAGGTCTTGGACACGCCATAAAGACTGTCCGGGCGCACCGGGCTGTCGGCGTCGATATGGCTTTCCAACGCGTGATAGCCGATTGCGTGCACCGAACTGGCGTAAACCACCCGTTTCACCCCGTTTTTTCGCGCCCCTTCGTAGATGTGATATGACCCGCGAATATTACTGTCGAGAACGGTTTCAAAGTCGTTCTCCATCGGCGCGCCGCCAAAATGCACGATGGCATCGACGTCGCGGGTCAGCTCCATGATGGCCTCATAGTCGCCCAATTCGCACACCACCGCCTGTTCGTGGGGCTGCACGTCCGTCATCTCTATCCGGTCGGAAATCCGGATTTCATTGGCCAAAGGGGCCAACCCCCGGCGAAGCTCCCGGCCAAGGTTTCCCGCAGCGCCGGTGATCAGAATACGATTGAATTTTTTCATGAGGGGTGTCCTTGGAGTTGGGGCGCAAATGGGGAATTAGAGGGGGGTCATTTTGGTTTGTCGCTGACATATCCGGCGATCAGATCGCGCTGCACCGCGTCTTTGTCGCGCTGCTCGGGGGCACCAAATCCGCCACCCCCCGGTGCCTTCAGGATCAGGCGTCTGCCCGCAGGCACATGCTGCCAGCCCTTGGGCTTCATCACCGTGCCATCGTCCAGCGTGACGCTGCCCGCCGCGCCGTCCTGCCCACCATCGCGCCCGCGCGCGGGGTGGTTCACCCGGTCGAACATCGCCGAAAACTCGAACTCGTGGCCCTCCGCCGGGGCGATCTCGATGATCTGACCCAAACCGCCGCGCGTCCTGCCCGCACCGCCACTGTCGGGGCGCAGTTCCTTGCGCCAGATCACGATCGGGCCGGTGTGTTCGGTGGCCTCGATCGGCATGGTGTGCACGCCCGATGGAAACGCAGTTGCCGCCAGCCCGTCCAGCGTGGGCCGCGCCCCGGTGCCGCCCGAGTTGAACATCAACACTTCTGATCTGCGTCCCTCCTGCCCGGCCACCGGGCGCGCCGAGATGTGGATATTCCACAGCGCCGCCGCCCCTTCCGCCATGATCCGCCCCGGCAAGGCGCGCGCCATCGCCCCCAGCACCAGATCGGGCACCAGATGCCCCATCACATGACGCAGGGAAACCGGCGCGGGGCGCTGCGCGTTCAGCACATTAACCGGAGAGGTCACGGTGAACGGTTCAAGCGAGGCCGCGTTGTTGGGAATCCCCGGTGCCACCACGCATTTGATCGCATAGCACGCATAGGCCTTGGTATAGATCAACGGACAGTTGATGCCCCATTTGCTGGTGGCACCCGTGCCGGTGAAATCGGCGTTTACCTCGCCCTCGCGGATCGTCAGCCGCACCGCCAGTTCGATTGCGTCGTCATAGCCGTCAACCGTCATCCTGTTGTCCCACACGCCCCGTGGCAACTCGGCGACCCGCTCCAGCGTGGCCCTGCGCGAACGCGAAAAGATGAAGTCGCCCAGCGTGTCAAGGTCGCTTAACCCCGCCTCGTCCATCATCGCGATCAGCCGGCGGTGCCCGACCTCGTTGCAGGCCGACAGGGAATAGAAATCGCCGATGACCTGATTGGGTTCGCGCACATTGGCGCGCAGGATGTTGATCAGGTCGCGGTTGACCTGCCCGCGCTCGGCGAACTTCATGATCGGAATCTGGATGCCTTCCTCAAAGACCGATTTGCCATCGGCCCCAAACCCGCGCCCGCCCACATCGACCACATGCGCCGTGCAGGCAAAGAACGCCACCAATTCGCCGTCCCTGAACGACGGTGCCACCATGGTGATATCGTGCAAATGCCCGGTGCCCTTCCACGGGTCGTTGGTGACATAGCAATCGCCCTCAAACATCTGATCACGCGGGATTTCCGCGAGGAAGTTCGACACCGCTTCGGCCATGGTATTAACGTGCCCCGGCGTGCCTGTGACCGCCTGCGCCAGCATCTGCCCGACTGGGTTGAACACCCCCGCCGACAGATCACCCGCCTCGCGGACCGAGGTGGAAAAAGCCGTGCGCAACAGTGTCAGCGCCTGTTCTTCGACCACCGAAATCAGCCGATTCCACATGACTTGGTTGCGAATTTCTGCAAGCCCGCTCATGGTTTGACCTCCTTGCGGATCAACACGATTGTCCCGTCCCCCTGCATCACCGCATCAAACGAAGAGGTGACGATGGTCGCGGTCTCACGCTCTGATATCACCGCCGGGCCGACCACCCGGTCACCTTTGGACAGGGCCTCGCGCGACACAACCAAACTTTGCATCATCGTGTTGGTGACCGGATCAAACACCGCGCGGCTTTCGGTGGGTTCGACAACCCTACCGTCGACCTCAAACTCCTGACGCGGGGGCAAATCGCGGTCCTCGCTGACCTTCACCGACCATGTGACAACCTCAATCTCCAACCCGTCCAGCCCATCAATCGCCCGGCCAAAAAAGCGCGCGTAATGATCGCGGAACCGCTCGCGGATCAGATCAACATCCGCCCCCACAAGGGCGCGATCCGGGATCGGCACCGGAATTTCCCAGCCCTGCCCGCGATAGCGCATGAATGCGACGATCTGACGGGTTACCGCCGCGCTCGTTCCCCGGCGCACAAACCCTTCGGCACCGGCGCGCAGATCGTCCAGCATCGCGTTCACCGCACCCACATCAAAGCCCGACAGACACACCAGACGCGAGGCCAGCGCCTCATACCCAAAAGGCGCGCGCAAAAACCCGATGGCCGACCCGACCCCGGCCCCCGGCGGGATCAGGCAACGGTCAATCCCCAGCTTTTCGCACAGGCGCGCCGCGTGCAAAGGTGCGGCCCCGCCAAAGGCGATCATCACATTGTCCATGATGTTCTTGCCATTCTCGACCGCATGCACCCGTGCGGCGTTGGCCATGTTTTCATCCACCACCTCGCAAATGCCAAACGCCGCCTCCAGCGGGGCCAGCGCCAGAGCGTCGCCAACCCCCATCGTGATGGCCGCCCCGGCGGCGTCCTTGTCCAGCCGGATCGCCCCGCCGGCGAAATTATCCGGGTCGATCTTGCCCAAAATAACGTCCGCGTCGGTAATGGCCGGACGCTCACCACCACGCCCGTAACAGGCCGGTCCGGGGTCCGATCCAGCCGATTCCGGCCCGGTCTGTATCCGCCCCAGTGCGTCCACCGAGGCGATTGACCCACCGCCCGCACCGATCTCGATCATCTCAATAACCGGAATCGAAATCGGCATGCCCGACCCTTTGGCAAAGCGATAAGTACGCGCCACTTCAAAGGTGCGTGCGGTCTGCGGCGTGAACCCTTCGATCAGGCAAATCTTGGCGGTGGTGCCGCCCATGTCGTAAGATAGAACCTTGTCCAGACCAAAGCGCGCCGCCACATCAGCGGCAAATATCGCCCCCCCCGCCGGCCCGGATTCGATCAGCCGCACGGGGAATTCGATTGCGGTTTCCACCGACATCAACCCGCCGCCGGAATGGATCATGAACACCGGACAGGCCGCCCCCATGTCCGCAAGGCGGGTTTGCAGGCGGGTCAGGTAATCCTCCATCTGCGGGCGCACATAGGCGTT
>NVQY01000220.1 GCA_002400675.1 Paracoccaceae bacterium
TCGCACAGGAATTGATGCAAAGCGGGGCGGATTACATCGCCAAAGCTTTGCGCGCCTTGGGGTGGAAGCCGGGCGAGGTCTTGTGCCTGACCGGCGGTGTGGGGCCGCAGTATCAGGCCTATTTACCTACGGAAATGGCCACTTGTGTCACCGCGCCATTGGGCAGCGGGCTGGACGGGGCCTTGGCCTTGGCGGCACAGATCGGCCACGAAACGGGGGATCGCCCATGAGCATTGCAGAGTTTCTGAAACCGCAGGACTGGTTCAACGCCACGTCGGGACCGCTGTATGTGCGGCTGCAAAAACGCATTCAGCAAGGGATCGATACCGGGTTGCTGACCCCCGAAGCGCCGCTTCCGGCGGAACGCGAGATCGCCGCGCTGACCGGCTTGTCGCGCGTCACCGTGCGCAAGGCGATGGGCGAGTTGGTGGAAAAGGGCGTCATTGTCCAGCGGCAGGGATCGGGGTCGTTTGTGGTCGATCCGGCGCAGCGGGTGGAACAATCGCTGTCACGGCTGACCTCGTTCACCGAGGATATGGCGCGCCGGGGTATGGAATCGCAATCGCACTGGCTGGAACGCGGATTGTTCATGCCCTCGCCCGAAGAAGTGTTGGCACTGGCGCTGGGGGCGGATGACTCGGTGGTGCGGATTGCCCGGCTGCGCACGGCGGACGGGCGGCCCATGGCGATTGAGCGCGCCTCGTTGCCGCCCGATCTGCTGCCCAATCCGACCGCTTTGACCCATTCCCTATACGAAGAACTGGGCAAGTCCGGCAATCGCCCGGTGCGCGCGTTACAAAAGATTTCGGCGATCAATCTGGGCCAACCGGACGCCGATCTGTTGCGGGTCAATGCGGGGGACGCAGGGTTAAAAATCGAGCGGACGTCGTATTTGCCGGGCGGGCGCGTGGCCGAGTTCACCCGGTCGATCTATCGCGGGGATGCCTATGAATTTGTTGCCGAATTACGGCTTGCACAGAGATCTCAGGGGACCACATGACCACAAATACCAGCCTGATGCGGCGCGAAATCCTCGAAATTCCCCAAGCGGTTGACCGGTTGTTAACCCATGGGGCGCAAGATATCGCAAAGGCAGCCCAAGCCGTGCGTGACCTTGATCCGGGGGTTGTTATAACGGTGGCGCGCGGGTCGTCGGACCATGTGTGCACCTATCTGAAATACGCGACCGAGTTGCTGTTGGGCATCCCCGTCGCCTCGGTCGGGCCGTCGATTGCGTCGATCTATGGCGCGCCTTTGCGGTTGGCGGGGGGGCTTTGCCTGTCGGTGTCGCAATCGGGGCAAAGCCCGGATATCGTCGAAATGGCCCGCACGGCGCGGCGCGATGGGGCGTTGTCGATTGCCATCACCAACGACGCGGCGTCACCGCTGGCCGAGGTCAGCAGCTATACGCTGGACATGCACGCAGGGGTCGAACGCAGCGTGGCGGCGACCAAGACCTTTGTCACCGCGGCGGTGGCGGGATTGTTGTTGCTGGCCGAATGGCGCGGCGATGATGCTTTGCGCGCGGCCATTCACGCCTTGCCGAAACAGCTTGAGGCCGCGAGTGCCATCGACTGGCCCGAAGTGCGCGCGGCGATCACCGGCGAGCAATCGCTGTTCACGCTGGGGCGCGGGCCGGTCTGGGCGATTTCCAATGAGGCGGCGCTGAAGTTCAAGGAAACCTGCCAGATCCACGCCGAAAGTTATTCCTCGGCTGAGGTTCTGCACGGGCCTGTTTCCATCGTCGATCAGGGGTTTGTGGTGTTGGGGTTTGCCGCTGGTGACGCCGCAGAACAGTCGCTGGCCGGGATTACCGACCAGATTTCCGCCAAGGGCGCGCGGGTGTTCACCACCTCGTCGCAGGTGCGTCATGCCACGGCGATAGAGCATGTGCGCACCGATCATCCGCTGACCGACCCGATTGCCCTTATCGTGTCGTTCTATGCCATGGTCGAACGCATCGCCACGTCGCGCGGCATCAACCCCGACCTGCCACGCCACCTTAAGAAGGTCACGCAAACCCTATGATGGATCAGCTAGTCGCCTTTATCGGAGCCGATATTTTTGACGGCACAAGGGTCGTTTGCGACCATGCGCTGTTGGTTCAGGGCGGCGTGGTGCGCGGGGTCGTGGCGCGCGCTGATGTGCCCGGCGAGGCCCGGATCGGCCGGCGTGACGGCGGGACATTAGTGCCGGGGTTTGTTGATTTGCAGGTCAACGGCGGCGGCGGGGTGATGTTCAACGACGCGCCGTCGCTGGCGACGCTAAAGGTGATCGCGCGCGCGCATGGACGGTTGGGGGCGACGTCGATCCTGCCCACGTTGATCACCGACACGCCCGACAAGACCCGCGCGGCGATTGCGGCGGTGGAGGCGGCGATTGCGCAGGGTATCCCCGGCATCACCGGGCTGCATCTGGAAGGTCCGCACCTGTCGCAGGCCCGCAAAGGCGCGCATGATGGCGATTTGATCCGGCCCATGACGGGGACGGATGTGACCGTCCTGCTAGGGGCCGCGGCCAGCCTGCCGGTGCTGAAGGTGACGATTGCCCCGGAAAGTGTCACGTTTGAACAGATGCAGAGGCTGTCGGGGGCCGGGATTATCCTGTCGCTGGGGCATACGGATGCTGGCCACGCCACTTGCGTTACGGCGTTTGAGAACGGGGTGCGCTGTGCCACCCATCTATTTAACGCCATGAGTCCGTTGGGAAATCGCGAACCCGGGTTGGTTGGCGCGGTGTTGGGGACCGGCGGGGTTTCAGCCGGCATGATCGCCGATAAGGTGCATGTGCATCCCGAGGCCATGGGGGCGGCGCTGCGGGCAAAACGCGGGCCGGGGCGGGTATTTCTGGTCAGTGACGCGATGGCGACGGCGGGGTCCGGGATTGACAGCTTTGTTCTGAATGGCCGCCGGATTGGCCGCGAGGATGGCCGTCTGACGTTGGCGGATGGCACGTTGGCGGGGGCTGATCTGGCGCTGACTACAGCGATTGGCAACCTTGTGCGGGCCTGTGATCTGCCGTTGCAAACCGCGTTGGCAATGGCCACGTCAATCCCGGCGGGGGTGATTGGGCTGGGGCGGATGCTGGGCCATATTGGCGCGGGGCGGGCGGCGGATTTTGTGCATCTGGGCGACGATCTGGACCTGCGCGGAGTCTGGAGGAAGGGCAAGCGTCTGGTCGATAGCTGACGGGATGCAGGCGAATTGTTGCGGGGGGAAATGGTGGTCCGTACAGGATTTGAACCTGTGACCCCACGCTTCGGAGGCGTGTACTCTATCCAGCTGAGCTAACGGACCATTCGCCGGGATTGCCTAGCGCCCAGAGGTCGCGCGCGCAAGGCGAAAGGTGCGCGCGCGGGGGGAAATTATCGCGCCAACCGCTTTTTGCTTGCGTTGCGCGGCCCGGTTCCGGCCTTATTGGAGAACGAAATCAACAAAGGCAGAATATCGGTGCAAAAGTCCCCTCTTTGGTTGTTGCTAAGCGTGCAGGCCGTCGTTTCCGCCGCCTCGCTGGTGGTCGAGATTGTCGCCGGGCGGATGTTGGCGCCCTATGTGGGCATGTCGCTGTATACCTGGACCTCGGTGATTGCGGTGGTGTTGGCGGGGTTTTCGGTGGGGCATTGGCTGGGGGGAATGCTGGCGGAATATGAGCGCCGCGCGGCCTTGCGCGCCACGGGTTGGGCGATGCTGGCGGCGGGGGGCAGCACGGCGATTGCCATCGTGTTGCTGCAACAGATTGCCGGGCCGGTGTTGCTGGCGGTGGATCATCCGGTGTGGGGTATCGCGGTGCTGGCGGCGATGGTGTTCTTTCTGCCCAGTTGCTTTGCCGGGGTCCCTGCCCCGGTGCTGGCGCGCTTTGCGGTTGAGGGCAGCGACCGGTCGGGGCGCGCGTTAGGGGCGATCTTTGCTGTCGGGGCGGTTGGGGCAATCGGGGGTACGCTGCTGGCCGGGTTCCTGTTCATTTCGTGGTTGGGCACGGCTGCGACACTGGCGGTGGTGACGCTGGCCTATGTGGCGGCGGCGCTGGCGTGTTTCATCATGGCCGGGCGTGGGGCGATCATTCTGCCGCTGCTGGCCGGGATCATTGCGCTGGGGCTGGCCGGGTTGTCGGTGGCAGCACCCAACCCCTGTACCAGCGAAAGCCGCTATTTCTGCATCCGCTCGATCCCGGTTGAGGGGTCCGAAGGCGCGCCGGTGCGGCTGATGGTGCTGGACCATCTGGTGCACGGGCTAAGTGCGCGGGACCGTCCCAAGGTCATGTATACCGAACATGCGGCGATGCTGGACGCGCTGTCACGGCTACGCAGCACCCGCGCGGATTTCACCAGCTTTTTCATCGGCGGCGGCACCTATTCGGTGCCGCGCGCCTTTGCGGAGCGCAACACCGGCGCGCGCACCGTGGCCGAGATCGACCCCGAAGTCACCCGGCTGGCGGTGCGCGATTTCTGGTTCGATCCCGCCACCGCCCGCATCCTGCACGAAGACGCGCGCCGCGCGCTGTTGACCCGCCCCGACGACAAATATGACATCATCATGGGCGACGCGTTTACCGATGTGACCGTACCGGCCCATCTGGTGACACAGGAATTCTACGAACTCGTAGCCTCGCGCCTGACACCCGAGGGCACGTTTTTGATGAACGTGATCGACTACGAGGACCGTCTGGCGGCGCTGGCCTCGGTCGCGCGGACGTTGAAGGAAGTGTTCCCGGTGGTCGAGATATGGACCAACGCCACCCGCCCCGACCCGGGCGCGCGGGTGGTGTTTGTGCTGGCGGCGGGGCAGGTCGAGACCAGTCAGGGGCGGATCATCGCCTCGGCCCCGGACCCCACCGAATTTGCGGCGATGGATCCGGGGTGGGTCGCGACCCTGATGGCGGAGCGCGGGATATTGCTGAGCGATGATTATGCGCCGATTGACCGGCTGATCGGGCGCCCGGATTAGGGTCAGGACCCTAGCGGGGCACCCGGCACAGGTTACAGCCCGTACAGCGCACCGAACTTGGCATCGAGATAGTCCAGCAACGGGGCCTCGGACGGGGCCTTGCCGCTGGCGCGCTCGATGATGTCGCGCGGCAGGTACAGGCCTCCGTGGCGCTGTACTTTCCTGCGCAACCACTTGGTTGCCATAGCGGTCTTGCCCTCGGCCAGTTGCGCATCCAGCTTTGGCACCGCCGCGCGCAGGGTTTCATACAGGCAGCCCGCATAGACATTGCCCAGCGTATAGGTCGGGAAATAGCCGAACAGCCCGACCGACCAGTGCACATCCTGCAAACAGCCGTTTGAGGGCTTGTCCACGGCGTAGCCAAAGTCGGCGGCAAAGCGGTCGTTCCAGGCGGATTCCAGATCGTTCACCTGCAAATCTCCGCTCATCAAGGCGCGTTCCAGATCGAACCGCAGCATGATGTGCAGGTTATACTGCACCTCGTCGGCCTCGGTACGGATATAGCCGTTTTGCACCGCGTTGACGGACGCGTAAAAGGTATCGGCGTCGGCAATGCCGAAATCACCGAACTCTGCTTTCATCTGTTCGAACAGCCAGCCGGTAAAGGCGCGGCTGCGGCCCAGTTGGTTTTCATAGATCCGGCTTTGACTTTCATGCACGCCCATGGACACGCCGCGCCCCAGCGGAGTCAGGGCAAAAGCCGGTTTGATGCCCTGTTCATAGGCCCCGTGCCCGACCTCGTGGATGGTGGAAAAGAAACAGTTGAACGGGTCGTCCGGGTTGGTACGCGTGGTGATGCGCACGTCCGCGCCGCTGCCCGAGGAAAACGGGTGAACCGCCTTGTCGATGCGGCCACGTTTCAGGTCATAGCCAAAGGTGCGGGCCAGCTTGCGCGCCAATTTCATCTGCTTGGGGGCGGGGTATTTCCCCTCAAGGCCCTGCGGGCGCGGCTGGTCCAGAACGGCGGCGCGCAAGCCCACCAGACGCGGGCGCATGGCGTCGAACATCGCGGATATTTCCGCCGCAGAGGTGCCCGGTTCGTAATCCTCAAGCATCGCGTCATAGATGTCGCCACCGGCGGCCAGGGCCGCGCCTTCTTCGCGTTTGAGGGCGACAACCTCTTGCAGGACCGGCAGGAATGCGGCCACGTCTTCGTTGCTGCGCGCCTCGGCCCATTTGCCTTGCGCCACCGAGGTTACCTGCGCCAACTTGCGGGCCAGATCGCCGGGCACTTTGCTGGCGCGCACGTAG